>NYVA01000043.1 GCA_002684355.1 Formosa sp. | reverse complement strand
ATTTTAGTTTATTGTAGATAAAAATGACAATATTTTCTGCGGTTGGATTTGTTTCTTTAAACTCTGGTACTTCTAAATTCAAGTTTTTATGATCCAAGGTATCTTCAACTTCCGATTTTATAAAATCTTTTAAAATTTTCACATCTACAACATAACCTGTTTCGGGATCAACCTCACCAGTTACACTTACAATCAATTCGTAATTATGACCATGGAAATGAGGATTGTTGCATTTTCCAAAAATAGCCTCATTTTTTTCATCACTCCAATTGTGACGGTACAGACGATGGGCGGCATTAAAATGAGCTCGGCGACTTACGGTTACTTTCATCTTTCAAAATTTATATATGAGTAATAATTTTTAAATATTATTTTAAACCAAGAAGTATATATTTCAGGGTTAAATTCAATATCGGATTTGACAGCTTCGATAGGCATCCATTTCCAAGCTTCAACTTCTTTCTTATTAATGTCCGGATCCATTTCATAAAAACCTGTCATCACATGGTCAAATTCATGTTCTGTTAAGCCATTGTCTAAAGGTGCTTTATAAATAAAAGAAGTGACTTCTTTCAAGCCCGTTGTAAATCCCATTTCTTCGCGTAAACGTCTGGTTCCGGCTTCAATGTTTGATTCACCATCACGTTGATGGCTACAGCAAGTATTGGTCCACAAAAGCGGAGAATGGTATTTATGGGCTGCACGCTGTTGAAGCATCAACTCGTTTTTTGAATTAAAAATAAAAACTGAGAAGGCGCGGTGTAATATTGCTTTTTTATGGGCTTCCATCTTGGGCATTAACCCAATTTGCTCATCCTGTTCATTCACCAATATGACTTCTTCTTCAACCATTATGCTAAATTATCAACTAATTTCACATTTTGTATTAATTAAATGCTAAAATGCTATTTTTCAATTTTACTAAATTAACATTAAGAAGGCTAATTACAACATATCCTCATTTGATAGTGGTATATTTGTAAAAATTATTTTTAATGTCTTTTACCAGTGAAATCCAGCGCCGACGCACTTTTGGGATTGTATCGCATCCAGATGCTGGTAAAACTACCCTCACCGAAAAACTACTGTTATTTGGGGGTGCCATACAAGAAGCTGGGGCTGTTAAAAGCAACAAGATTAAAAAAGGGGCTACCAGCGACTTTATGGAAATTGAACGACAACGTGGGATTTCTGTAGCTACATCTGTTTTGGCCTTTGAATACAATGGAGTCAAAATTAATATTTTAGACACTCCAGGTCACAAAGATTTTGCCGAAGACACCTTTAGAACGCTCACGGCTGTTGACAGTGTCATTGTAGTCATTGATGTGGCTAAAGGCGTAGAAGAGCAAACTGAAAAACTAGTGAAGGTGTGCCGCATGCGCAACATTCCAATTATTGTATTTATCAATAAATTAGACCGTGAAGGAAAAGATGCTTTTGATCTTTTAGACGAAGTTGAACAAAAATTAGGACTAAAAGTCACCCCTTTAAGTTTTCCAATTGGAATGGGTTATGATTTTAAAGGGATTTACAATTTGTGGGAGAAAAACATCAATCTATTTGCTGGAGACAGTAAAAAGAACATTAGCGATACGGTTGAAATTTCAGATTTAAATGATTCAAAACTAAATGCGCTCATTGGAGATTCTGCTGCAGAAACACTGAGAGATGAAATTGAATTGGTACAGGGTATTTATCCAAAATTCAATATTGAAAACTACCAAGAAGGGAATTTACAACCTGTATTTTTTGGATCCGCCCTTAATAATTTTGGTGTCAAAGAATTGTTAGATTGTTTTATAAACATCGCACCCATGCCCCGACCAAAAGCCAGTGAAGAGCGTTTGGTAAACCCTGAAGAAGATAAATTCTCCGGTTTTGTCTTTAAAATCCATGCCAATATGGATCCCAAACACCGCGATCGCTTGGCCTTTATCAAAATTGTTTCAGGAACTTTCAAGCGCAATACGCCCTATTTACATGTACGTCACAACAAAAATTTAAAATTTTCAAGTCCCAATGCTTTTTTTGCTGAAAAAAAGGCAATAGTAGACATTTCATATCCTGGCGATATTGTGGGGCTTCACGATACAGGGAATTTTAAAATTGGTGATACGCTCACCGAGGGTGAAATCTTAAATTACAAAGGCATTCCAAGTTTCTCACCAGAGCATTTTAGATACATTAACAATGCAGACCCCATGAAGTCCAAACAACTCTTCAAAGGGATTGATCAATTGATGGACGAAGGTGTTGCACAGTTATTTACCTTGGACTTGAACGGTCGTAAAGTTATTGGAACCGTAGGCGCTCTACAATATGAAGTCATTCAGTACCGCTTAGAGCATGAATATGGTGCTAAATGTAGCTATGAAAATTTAAATGTCCACAAAGCGGCTTGGGTAGAACCTAAAGATACTAAGAGTGAAGAATTTATTGAATTTAAACGGGTTAAGCAACGCTTTTTGGCAAAGGACAAACAAGGGCAATTGGTGTTTTTAGCAGATTCAAAATTCTCGTTACAAATGACCGAACAAAAATACCCATCCATTAAATTTCATTTGACCTCAGAATTTTAAATAAAAAAATCCCGCTATATTAAAAGCGGGATTTTTTTTATTTATGCCTGACCCGTAGGCCCAAAATTAAGTGGCATGGGCGGCTGTTCGTAATCTTTGATCTCACCATGCGCCTGCTCAAAGCGTTTGACATTGTCATTTAAGGCTTTAGTAAGACGTTTGGCATGCTGTGGCGTCAAAATAATTCGCGACTTTACTTTGCTTTTTGGCACCCCTGGCATGATGTTTACAAAATCGACTACAAACTCAGAAACAGAATGGTTGATAATCGCTAGATTAGAGTAAGTGCCTTCAGCAACAGATGCATCTAGTTCGATATTAATTTGACCTTTTTGTCCTTTCTTTGTTTCGCTCATTACCTATATATTGAAGGATTGTTTTTCTTCTTTAGCTTTCATCAAACTTTCCAATTCTTCACTAGAGCCAACAATCATATTGTCGTACTTGCGAAGGCCTGTACCAGCAGGAATTCTATGCCCAACAATCACATTTTCTTTAAGACCTTCTAAAGAGTCTACCTTTCCATTTACAGCAGCTTCGTTTAATACTTTGGTTGTCTCTTGGAAAGAGGCCGCAGAAATAAAAGACTTGGTTTGTAAGGACGCACGTGTAATTCCTTGCAGAATTGGAGTAGCCGTTGCTGGCCGCGCATCACGTGCCGATACAAGGGTCTTGTCCTCGCGTGTTAAAATGGAATTTTCATCTCTTAACTCACGAGCTGTAACAATCTGACCCGCTTTAAGCGTGGCAGAATCTCCTGCATCCTCAATGACTTTTTTACCAAAAATATCATCATTTTCATCAATGAAATCGGATTTGTGAACCAATTGATTTTCTAAGAAAATAGTATCACCAGAATCTTGAATTCTAACTTTTCGCATCATTTGACGCACCACCACTTCAAAGTGTTTGTCATTAATTTTCACCCCTTGCAAACGGTATACCTCTTGAACTTCGTTCACCAAGTATTGTTGAACTGCAGATGGTCCTTTAATGTTAAGTATGTCATTTGGCGTAACAGATCCGTCAGACAATGGCATCCCAGCTTTTACAAAGTCATTTTCCTGTACCAAAATTTGATTGGACAACTTGACCAAGTATTTCTTGATAGCAGCTGTCTTTGATTCGATGATAATTTCTCTGTTACCTCGCTTGATTTTACCAAAAGAAACCACCCCATCAATCTCACTAACCACTGCTGGGTTAGAAGGATTACGTGCTTCAAAAAGTTCTGTTACACGTGGCAGACCACCTGTAATATCTCCGGCTTTGGAAGACTTACGTGGTATTTTCACTAAAATCTTACCAATGGCAATTTTATCGTTGTCTTCAATCATTAAGTGTGCGCCAACTGGTAGATTGTAAGAACGAATGACACCACCTTTTCCATCTTCAATATGGAGAGTAGGAATCAATTTTTTATTTCTAGACTCAGAAATAACTTTCTCTTGAAATCCAGTTTGCTCATCAATTTCAACTTGATAAGTTACACCTTGTTCTATGTTTTCAAAACGTACTTTCCCTGAGAATTCAGAAATAATAACACCATTATAAGGATCCCATTGACAAACCACGGTTCCTTTTTTAATCTTTTGTCCATTTTTAACAAAAATAGAAGCTCCGTAAGGAATGTTATTTGTGCTCAATACAATACCTGTTTTCTTATCAACCAATTTAATTTCAGACGTTCTTGAAATCACAATATTAATGTCATTCCCTTCATTATCTTTACCTTTTACGGTTTTTAAATCTTCGATTTCAGCTACACCGTCAAATTTGACAGCCAAACTGTTTTCTTCAGAAATATTTCCAGCAATTCCTCCAACGTGGAAGGTTCTCAGGGTCAACTGTGTTCCAGGCTCCCCAATAGATTGGGCAGCAACCACACCAACAGCTTCTCCAATTTGTACCATTTTTCCAGTCGCTAAATTACGACCATAACACAAGGCACAAATTCCGGTCTTGGCTTCACATGTAAGTGGAGATCTGACATCAATAGATTCAATCGCTGAAAGCTCAATTTTCCTTGCAACGGCTTCATCAATATGAGAACCAGCTGCAGCCAAAAGCGTTTCTGAAATTGGGTCATAAACATCATTCAGTGATGTACGACCAACAATTCTTTCTTCTAAAGTCTCAACAACTTCTTCGTTTTTCTTCAAAGGTTCTACCTTGATACCACGCAGGGTGCCACAATCGTGTGAATTAACAATCACATCTTGAGAAACATCTACCAATCGACGTGTCAGATAACCTGCATCGGCAGTTTTCAAAGCCGTATCTGCCAATCCTTTACGAGCACCGTGTGTGGAGATAAAGTATTCTAAAATCGATAGCCCCTCTTTAAAGTTAGAAAGGATTGGATTCTCAATAATTTCTCCGCCACCCGCATTGGATTTTTTAGGCTTGGCCATCAAACCACGCATACCAGTTAACTGTCGAATTTGTTCCTTAGAACCACGGGCTCCAGAATCAAGCATCATGTACACGGAGTTAAATCCTTGTTGGTCTTCACGAATGCGCTTCATTGAAAGTTCAGTCAACTCGGCGTTTGTTGAGGTCCAAATATCGATGACCTGATTGTAACGTTCGTTGTTAGTAATCAATCCCATATTATAGTTGGCCATAATACCATCGACTTGCTTGTTTGCAGCATCAATCATGGTGTGCTTCTCTTGTGGGATGATAATATCTCCCAAACTGAAAGACAAGCCCCCTTTGAAGGCAAAATTATAACCTAAAGACTTGATTTCGTCCAAGAAACCAGCCGTTTCTGGTACGGATGTCGCCTTGAGAATTCCGTGAATGATATCTCGCAGTGATTTTTTAGTCAATACCTCATTGATATAACCGGCAGCTGCAGGTACTTTTTCATTAAAAAGCACACGTCCTACAGTCGTTTCAATCAACTGAGTTTCCAATACACCTTCGGCATTGAAATCTTCGGTTCTAACACGAATTTGTGCATTTAAATCCACACATTTTTCATTGTACGCAATGATGACTTCTTCAGGTGAATAAAAGGTTAAACCTTCCCCTAAAATTTTGACTGCTTTCGTAGACTTTCGCAACTTGGTCATATAATACAAACCGAGCACCATGTCTTGTGAAGGTACTGTAACAGGTGAACCGTTTGCAGGGTTTAAGATATTATGAGAGGCAAGCATCAAAAGCTGCGCTTCCAAAATAGCTTCAGGTCCCAATGGCAAGTGAACTGCCATTTGATCTCCATCAAAATCAGCATTAAAAGCCGTACACACAAGTGGGTGTAATTGAATCGCTTTTCCTTCTATCAACTTAGGCTGGAATGCTTGAATTCCCAAACGGTGTAAAGTAGGCGCACGGTTCAGAAGAACAGGATGTCCTTTCAGAACATTTTCCAAAATATCCCAAACTACAGGCTCTTTTTTATCGATAATTTTCTTAGCAGATTTAACGGTTTTTACAATCCCTCTTTCTATTAATTTTCTAACAATAAAAGGTTTGTACAATTCCGCTGCCATATTTTTAGGCAATCCACATTCAAATAATTTCAACTCTGGTCCAACAACAATAACAGAACGCGCTGAATAATCCACACGTTTTCCAAGTAAGTTTTGACGGAAACGACCTTGCTTTCCTTTGAGAGAATCTGAAAGTGATTTCAAAGGTCGGTTGGAATCCGTTTTTACCGCTGATGACTTTCGTGTATTATCAAAAAGAGAGTCTACTGATTCTTGTAGCATGCGCTTTTCGTTTCTTAGAATGACTTCTGGCGCTTTGATTTCAACCAAACGCTTCAATCGGTTGTTTCTAATGATAACACGGCGGTATAAATCATTCAAATCAGAAGTGGCAAAACGGCCACCATCTAATGGTACCAAAGGACGTAACTCTGGTGGAATGACTGGAATGGCTTTCATGATCATCCATTCTGGTCTGTTTTCACGATTTTGATTTCCATCCTTTAGGGCTTCTACAACTTGTAAGCGTTTCAAGGCTTCTGTTTTACGTTGCTTAGATGTTTCTGTATTGGCCTTGTGACGCAACTCAAAAGACAATTCTTCAAGATCAATACGCGACAACAACTCAATTAAACAGTCTGCACCCATCTTAGCGATGAATTTGTTTGGATCAGAATCATCTAAATATTGATTTTCTTGTGGAATGCTCTCGGCAATGTTAAGATATTCTTCTTCTGTCAAGAAATCCATTTTATTAACCGGCTCTCCTTCTGCATTGATGGCTATTCCTGGTTGAATGACTACATAACGCTCATAATAGATAATCATGTCCAATTTCTTGGACGGTAGACCTAATAAGTAGCCTATTTTATTCGGCAGAGATCTAAAATACCAAATGTGAGCAACAGGAACCACCAAGTTGATGTGTCCTACGCGCTCACGGCGTACCTTTTTCTCTGTAACTTCAACACCACATCGGTCACAAATAATTCCTTTATAACGAATTCGCTTGTACTTTCCACAGGCGCATTCATAGTCTTTAACAGGACCAAAAATTCGCTCACAAAACAGACCGTCACGTTCTGGTTTATGGGTTCTGTAATTTATAGTTTCAGGCTTTAAAACTTCACCTCTAGAATCTGATAAAATAGATTCTGGCGAAGCCAATCCTATAGAAATTTTATTGAAGTTTTTTTGCGTTGTATTATCTTGCTTTCTGGCCATTGTGTATGGTATATGAAAATGAAATTATTCTTCTAATCTAATGTCTAATCCTAATCCTTTCAGTTCGTGCATGAGTACATTGAACGATTCTGGTAATCCTGGTTCTGGCATGGGTTCGCCTTTTACGATTGCTTCGTAAGTTTTTGCCCTTCCAATAACGTCATCAGATTTAACAGTTAAGATCTCTCTAAGTGTGCTTGAAGCGCCGTAAGCCTCCAAAGCCCAAACTTCCATTTCTCCGAAACGCTGACCACCAAACTGAGCTTTACCACCAAGAGGTTGTTGCGTAATGAGAGAATAAGGTCCAATAGACCGTGCATGCATTTTATCGTCTACCATGTGACCTAATTTCAACATGTAGATAATTCCAACGGTTGCTGGCTGATCAAATCGATCGCCTGTACCACCATCATACAGATAGGTATGCCCAAATCTTGGAATGCCTGCTTCATCTGTAAATTCATTAATTTGATCCAAGGTAGCACCATCAAAAATTGGAGTCGCAAAGCTGCGCCCTAAATCTTTTCCAGCCCATCCGAGTACCGTTTCATAAATCTGACCGATATTCATTCGGGAAGGTACCCCAAGTGGATTCAAAACAATATCAACAGGCGTTCCATCTTCAAGGAAAGGCATGTCTTCTTGACGAACAATTCGCGCTACAATACCTTTGTTACCATGACGACCTGCCATTTTATCCCCTACTTTAAGTTTACGCTTTTTAGCAATGTAAACTTTCGCTAGTTTGATAATTCCTGCTGGTAGTTCATCTCCAACGGAGATTGTAAACTTTTCACGTCTTAAGGAACCTTGAAGGTCATTTTCTTTGATCTTGTAGTTGTGAATTAATTCCTTTACTAACTTGTTGAGCTTGGCATCTGTCGTCCACTTTCCGCCAACAAGGTGGGCGTAATCGTCCACCGCATTGAGCATTTTTAAAGTGTACTTTTTACCCTTAGGGAATACTTCTTCACCAAGGTCATTAAAGATCCCTTGAGCTGTTTTTCCACCTACAATTGAAAAAAGTTTTTGAATCAAAATAGATTTCAAGTCATCAAATTTAATGTCGAATGCATCTTCTAAAGCAGCAATATCCTCTTTGTCTTGAGCACGTTTGCGCTTGTCTTTGATTGCTCGTGAAAAAAGTTTCTTCTCAATAACGACACCGTGTAAGGATGGTGATGCTTTTAAAGAAGCATCTTTAACATCTCCAGCTTTATCTCCAAATATAGCTCGGAGAAGTTTTTCTTCTGGTGTTGGATCACTTTCGCCCTTTGGCGTGATTTTTCCAATGAGAATATCTCCTGGCTTAATTTCCGCACCAATGCGAATCATTCCATTTTCATCCAAATCAGCAGTTGCTTCTTCAGAAACATTTGGGATGTCATTGGTAAGCTCTTCATTACCTAATTTAGTATCTCTTACTTCCAAAGAATATTCATCGATGTGAATGGAGGTAAAGATGTCATCACGAACCACTTTTTCAGAGATTACAATCGCATCCTCAAAGTTGTAACCCTTCCATGGCATAAAGGCTACTTTCATGTTACGCCCAAGGGCCAACTCTCCATTTTGAGTAGCGTAACCCTCACAAAGAACTTCTCCTTTGGTAACCTTGTCACCCTTGTTAACGATGGTTTTAAGGTTGACAGAAGTACCTTGGTTGGTCTTTCTGAATTTTGTCAATGGATAGGTTGCAGTATTGGATTCAAAACTAACCAATTCTTCATCCTTGGTTCGGTTATAATTTATAACAATTTTATCGGCATCCACATATTCTACAACACCATCGCCTGCAGCATTAACCAAAACTCTGGAATCTGAAGCAACCTGACGTTCCAATCCAGTTCCAACAATTGGAGCCTCTGGACGTAATAAAGGAACGGCTTGACGCATCATGTTAGAGCCCATCAAGGCACGGTTGGCGTCATCGTGCTCCAAAAATGGAATCAAGGACGCTGAGATAGATGAAATTTGATTGGGTGCTACATCTGTGTAATGTACTTGAGATGGATCAACAACTGGAAAATCACCTTCTTGGCGTGCAATGACTTTATCCATTGCAATCTTTCCTTTGGCATCAACAGGAATACTGGCTTGAGCGATGAGCTTATCCTCTTCTTCCTCTGCAGTTAAATAGACTGGATCTCCTTTGATATCAACCACTGAATCTTCCACTTTTCTGTAAGGCGTTTCAATAAAGCCCATAGAATTCACTTTGGCATAAACTGAAAGCGAAGAGATAAGCCCAATATTGGGTCCTTCAGGTGTTTCAATTGGACACAAACGGCCATAGTGGGTATAATGGACGTCACGGACCTCAAATCCTGCACGTTCTCTAGAAAGCCCCCCAGGTCCAAGGGCGGAAAGTCTACGCTTATGCGTGATTTCAGCCAATGGGTTGGTTTGGTCCATAAACTGTGACAATTGATTGGTTCCAAAGAAGGAATTGATCACAGAGGATAATGTTTTAGCATTGATCAAATCAATGGGTGTAAAGACTTCATTGTCACGAACATTCATTCGTTCTCGAATGGTACGGGCCATACGGGCTAATCCAACACCAAATTGAGAAGATAACTGCTCTCCAACGGTGCGAACGCGTCTATTAGAAAGGTGGTCAATATCATCAATTTCAGCTTTAGAGTTAATCAACTCAATTAAGTACTTAATGATGGTAATGATATCTTCCTTGGTCAAGACCTGCTTATCCATCCCGATGTCAAGATTTAACTTTTTATTCATTCTGTAACGACCGACTTCACCTAGGTTGTAACGTTGGTCACTGAAAAATAATTTGTCAATGATACCACGAGCAGTTTCTTCATCTGGCGGTTCGGCATTACGCAGTTGTCGGTAGATGTGTTCAACAGCTTCTTTTTCAGAGTTTGTTGGATCTTTTTGTAGGGTGTTGTGTATGATGGCATAATCCCCTTGTTGTGATGTTTCTTTGTGAAGCAAGATTGTTTTCGCTCCAGACTCAAGAATTTCAAGAGTGTTTTCTTTGTCGATGATGGTGTCTCTATCCAAAACGATTTCATTTCTTTCTATAGAAACAACCTCACCTGTATCTTCATCTACAAAGTCTTCATGCCAGGTGTTCAATACACGAGCAGCTAATTTACGCCCAAGTACTTTTTTGAGACCAGACTTGGAAACTTTCACCTCTTCAGCAAGGTCAAAAATCTCTAAAATATCTTTATCACGCTCAAAACCAATGGCTCTAAAAAGTGTGGTTACAGGCAATTTTTTCTTTCTGTCAATATAAGCATACATCACACTGTTGATATCTGTCGCAAATTCTATCCAAGAGCCCTTAAAAGGAATCACACGCGCAGAGTATAACTTGGTACCATTGGCATGAAAAGATTGACCAAAGAACACGCCTGGAGAACGGTGCAGCTGAGATACCACAACACGTTCTGCACCATTAATACAAAAAGTGCCACTGGGCGTCATGTAAGGGATGGTACCTAAATAAACGTCCTGAACAATGGTTTCAAAATCTTCATGTTCCGGGTCTGTACAATACAATTTCAAGCGAGCTTTAAGAGGCACCGAATAGGTCAACCCTCTTTCTATACACTCTTCAATGGCGTATCTTGGTGGGTCCACAAAATAATCTAAAAATTCTAAAACAAATTGATTACGTGTGTCTGTAATGGGAAAATTTTCCATGAAGGTGTTAAATAAACCTTCATCNGCTCTTTCATCTGATTTTGTTTCTAACTGGAAAAAATCCTGGAAGGATTTTATCTGAATATCTAAAAAATCAGGATATTCTGTTCTATTGACTATGGACGAAAAGTTTAATCTTTCAGCTTTTTTTGCTAACATCGATGGACGAATTATTGATTAAAAAATAAAAATTGGGTGCATATGACTTTATACACAAAAGGGTTTAGGTCTCAGAATGCTTNATCCTGTGACCTAAACCATTGTATGGTGNGCAGGTAAACTTACTTAAGTTCTACCTCAGCACCAGCTTCTTCTAAAGATTTTTTTAAGCCTTCAGCTTCATCTTTAGAAACACCTTCTTTGATCGCACTAGGTGCATCATCAACAAGACCTTTGGCATCTTTNANNCCNAGTCCTGTTAATTCTTTTACAAGTTTNACAACTGCAAGCTTAGAACCACCTGGAGCTTTAAGAATAACATCAAATTCTGTTTGTTCTTCTTGAGCTTCTCCACCACCAGCGGCTCCGCCAGCAGCAACAGCTACTGCAGCTGCAGCAGGCTCTATACCATACTCGTCTTTTAAAATTGTTGCAAGCTCGTTAACTTCTTTAACTGTTAAGTTTACTAATTGTTCTGCGAAATCTTTTAAATCTGCCATTTTTCTATCGTTTTAATAATGTTTTTAATTTAATAATTTTTGATTNTATGCTTAATCGTTTGTTTTATCCCTCTTTTTGGGACAAGGTTTTAATGATTCCTGAAAGTTTACCACCACTGGACTGAAGCGCCGATACCACATTCTTTGCTGGAGATTGGAGCAATCCAATAATTTCCCCTATCAACTCTTCTTTCGATTTGATGTCTACTAACATGTCTAACTGATCATCTCCAATGTAAACCGCTTCCTCTATATAAGCACCTTTTAAAAAGGGCTTTTCAGATTTTTTACGGAAAGCTTTGATTACTTTGGCGGGTGCGTTNCCAGTTTCAGAATACATCACTGAAGTATTGCCTTTTAATGTTGAAGGTAATTCTCCAAAGTNTTTTTCTGAAGCTTCCATTGCTTTTTCAAGCAAGGTATTCTTTACAACGGACAGTCTCACGTTTGCTTTGAAACAAGCGCGTCTTAGTTGAGAAGTCATTCCTGCATTAAGGCCTGAAAGGTCTGTNAGATAAAAATTAGAACTTTCGGCTAATTCGGCAGTTAACGCTTCTATTACTTGTGATTTTTCTTCTCTTGTCATAATATATGTTTAACGCCTATACAGCTGCTGCTTTTGAATCCACCGCAATGCTAGGGCTCATGGTACTCGACATAAAAATACTTTTTACATAGACACCTTTGGAGGCAGTGGGTTTTAATTTGATTAAAGTAGATAATAATTCTTTGGCATTGCCTTCAATTTTATCCGCCGAAAAAGAAACTTTTCCNATAGCTGCATGAACNATACCTGTTTTATCGACTTTAAAGTCTATCTTACCTGCTTTGACTTCAGAAACCGCCTTNGCGATGTCCATAGTTACAGTTCCGGTTTTTGGATTGGGCATTAAACCTCTAGGNCCTAAAACACGACCTAAGGGTCCTAATTTACCCATCACACTTGGCATGGTAATAATTACATCNACGTCTGTCCAACCGCCCTTGATTTTATCAAGNTATTCGTTTAAACCAACATAATCCGCACCNGCATCTTTTGCNTCCTGNTCTTTATCAGGNGTTACCAGTGCCAATACTTTAACGTCTTTACCTGTACCGTGTGGAAGGGATACNACCCCTCTTACCATTTGNTTCGCTTTTTTAGGATCNACTCCCAAACGAACTGCGATGTCAACAGAAGCATCAAACTTNGTNTTTGATATTTCTTTTACNAGAGCAGAGGCTTCAGTGAGCGAATAAAATTTACTCGCTTCAATCTTAGCAACTGCTTCTTTTTGATTTTTTGTTAATCTTGCCATTTCAAATATGTTTTATTTGGGTGCGCCTCCACCTTTTACAGTTATACCCATGGACCTGGCGGTTCCTGCAACCATTTTCATAGCCGATTCAATAGTAAACGCATTAAGGTCTACCATTTTGTCTTCTGCAATTGTTTTCACTTGATCCCAAGTCACTTTCGCAACTTTTTTCATGTGAGGCTCGCCAGAACCCTTTTTTACTTTGGCAGCTTCCAATAATTGTACGGCAGCTGGAGGTGTTTTGATTACAAATTCAAATGATTTGTCTTTGTAAACGGAAATCACCACTGGTAATACTTTACCAGGCTTATCTTGAGTTCTAGCATTAAACTGCTTACAGAACTCCATGATATTGACCCCAGCAGCACCCAAAGCGGGTCCAACCGGTGGCGATGGATTCGCTGCACCTCCCCTTACTTGTAGCTTAACTACTTTGTCTAGTTCTTTTGCCATTTTTAATTTTTAGTGACTTGTATTTAAATTGGAAGCTAAAAATACAAATCGTGTTAGTTGTAACAATCTTAAATTTTGTCTACTTGCATATAGCTGAGTTCTAGTGGTGTTTTTCTTCCGAAAATTTTCACCATTACTTCTAGCTTACGCTTTTCTTCATTAATTTTTTCAACCGTACCATCAAATCCATTGAATGGGCCGTCAATTACTTTGACCGTTTCACCATTCACAAATGGGATGGCAACATTTTGATCTGCCTCTAAAGCAAGTTGGTCTAACTTGCCAAGCATTCTGTTAACTTCGCTCTGACGCAATGGAACAGGCTCTCCACCTTTGGTTTCACCCAAAAACCCAATGACATTGGTGATGGACTTTATAATGTGCGGTATTTCTCCACTCAAGTTGGCTTGAATCATAATGTATCCAGGGAAATACACTTTTTCCTTTTGGATCTTTTTCCCATTTCTGATTTGGATCACATTTTCTGTAGGAACTAAAACCTGATCGACAAAACTTTCCAGACCAAGTCTAGAAATTTCATTTTCGATATAGTTTTTGATTTTGTTTTCCTGCCCACTTACTGCACGAACAACATACCATTTTTTCTCTTGCTTAGCTTCTATCATTGTAGTGTAATTACTTAATCAAATTAAAATAGGCTTCTACTACCCTAGAAAAAACTGTATCAACGCCCCAAATGGCCAGTGAGAATATGACTGAAAAAATAGCCACTAAAACAGTTAAATTGTAGCCTTGAGACCAACTGGGCCAGCTGACATTGTTTTTTAATTCTTCAAATGAGTCTTTAATATATTCTAACATTTTTTCCTTTTAATTTGGACGTTTTAACTTGTTGGCCGCACGGTCAATACTTGCACGGGTTGAGAGGCTCGAACTCCCGACACCTGGTTTTGGAGACCAGTGCTCTACCAACTGAGCTAAACCCGTAAATACAAGTGGAGGTATCTTGATTAAACAAGACACCTCGACTCGCATCCATCTAATATGGATTAGTCTAAAATCTCAGTTACCTGACCTGCGCCAACTGTTCTTCCACCTTCACGAATCGCGAAACGAAGTCCAACGTTCATGGCGATGGGTTGAATCAAGCTAACCTCAATAGTCAAGTTATCACCTGGCATTACCATTTCTATTCCAGATGGCAATGCAATGTTTCCAGTAACATCTGTTGTACGCACGTAAAATTGTGGACGGTAGTTGTTATGGAACGGTGTGTGACGTCCACCTTCTTCTTTTTTAAGGATATAAACCTCTGCTTTGAATTTAGCGTGTGGTGTTACAGAACCTGGCTTACAGATTACCATACCTCTTGAGATTTGAGTTTTCTCAATACCTCTCAATAAGATACCAGCGTTATCTCCAGCTTCACCTCTATCAAGAATTTGACGGAACATTTCAATACCTGTGATGGTAGAGGTTAACTTTTCAGCACCCATACCAATAATTTCAACGGGATCTCCTGTATTGGCAATGCCTGTTTCTATACGTCCTGTTGCAACAGTACCACGACCAGTAATTGAGAATACATCTTCAATTGGCATAAGGAAATCTTTATCAACGTCTCTTTTTGGCAATTCAATCCAAGTGTCAACAGCTTCCATTAATTCCATTACAGAATCAACCCATTTTTGTTCTCCGTTTAATGCGCCTAATGCGGAACCAGAAACTACAGGTCCATTGTCTCCATCATACTCATAAAAACTCAATAATTCTCTAACTTCCATGTCGACAAGCTCTAAAAGCTCCTCATCGTCTACCATGTCTACTTTATTTAAAAAGACAACGATTCTTGGAATCCCCACCTGGCGTCCCAATAGGATGTGCTCACGTGTTTGTGGCATAGGTCCATCTGTTGCAGCAACCACAAGAATGGCACCGTCCATTTGAGCAGCGCCTGTTACCATGTTCTTCACATAATCCGCGTGACCTGGACAGTCAACGTGTGCATAGTGACGGCTTGCTGTTGCATATTCAACATGTGATGTATTAATTGTAATACCTCTTTCTTTCTCTTCTGGTGCGTTATCGATTTGATCGAATGAGCGCGCTTCAGATAATCCAGCATCTGCTAATACTTTGGTAATAGCTGCTGTTAAAGTTGTTTTTCCGTGATCTACGTGTCCAATTGTCCCTATGTTTAAGTGGGGTTTGGAGCGATCGAAAGTTCCCTTTGCCATGATTTAAATTTTAGTCTTTGTTATTAATATTATTACTTTTATTATTTTAATCTATTTAATTTATTGTCTATATTATGGAGCCAATGACGGGATTTGAACCCGTGGCCTCTTCCTTACCAAGGAAACGCTCTACCCCTGAGCTACACCGGCTAAAATATTTAGAGCGGGAGACCGGGTTCGAACCGGCGACATTCAGCTTGGAAGGCTGACGCTCTACCAACTGAGCTACTCCCGCAATACTATTTTAAATCCTGTCTCTCATAAATGTGGGGAGAGCAGGATTCGAACCTGCGAAGTTAAAAAACAACAGATTTACAGTCTGTCCTCGTTGGCCGCTTGAGTATCTCCCCTCAATATAAAATTTTTTCAATATTTTTAAGAACATGAGCCGATGGAGGGACTCGAACCCACGACCTGCTGATTACAAATCAGCTGCTCTAGCCAGCTGAGCTACATCGGCAATTTTTGAAGTTTTTACGCAACAAAAAAAGCCCGCTATTTCTAACGGACTGCAAATGTATAGGTATTTTTTAATGTTTCAAAACATTTTTTAAATATTTTTATATGGTTTGTTTGCGTCTTTTATCCTTTCTTTTTTTTAGCTGTCGCTCCAATATATGTACGACGGTATCAACGCCTTGCTTAAAACTTTTACATTTTTTCTTGACAACAAAGCTGTCCCCAGGTATGAAAAGTACAGCTTCGAAGACTTTATTTTCTTTTCCGGGAGTATTTTCTGCCTTTAAATAAACATCTACTTTGATTATTTTATCAAAAAATAAATCAAGCTTATCCATTCTTTTCTGAATAAAGCTTAAAAGGGATGCATCGATCTTGAAATTTACAGATTGTGTATTTATTTTCATAGCGATAGGATTTTAATTAGAATTAGGATTTGGATTGTCTGGGGTGGGATTTGGCATAAACTTTCTTCAGTTCTGCAATGTTATTATGGGTGTATACCTGAGTGGCAGCAAGACTTGAATGGCCTAACAACTCTTTAACGGCATTTAGGTCTGCACCATTGTTTAGCAGATGTGTGGCAAAGGAGTGCCTTAAAACATGTGGACTTTTTTTAACTTTTGATGAAACAGCTTCAAAATAATTATTGACAATTCTATAAACCAGTGTACCATATAACTTACCCCCTTTTTGGGTCAAGAGAAGAATGTCTTTATCCTGAATAATTTCGAGTTGGTCGCGCAAGTTAATGTATGTTTTCAAAGATTCCTGTACTGATTTCAACAACGGAATATAACGCTCTTTATTGCGTTTGCCTAGTACTTTTAATTGATGCTGATTGAAATCTACATCCCTAACTTTTAAATGGATTAGTTCCGTACGGCGCATTCCAGTAGAGTATAAAAGTTCTATGATGAGGCTGTTGCGAGTGGCCTCAAAATGACCGTCAGGTGTGGTATTTAAAACAGCCGCTATCTCATTTTCAGAAAATGGAACGTGAACTTTCCTTTGAATTTTTAGNGCTTTGTGTTTTGCCAATGGGGAGGTTTTTAACTGCGCTGTTTTTATTAAGAATTTATAATAAGTGTTGAGTGAGGAGATTTTTCTGTTGATAGAGCGGTTGGACAACCCCTGATCAACAAGGATTGTTATCCAGCGCCGAATTTGGTTGTAATGAATAGTTTTTAATTCTGTTACTCCGTAGTCTTGTTCCAAAAAACTTTGAAATACCTCAATATCTTTGCGATAAGCCAAAACCGTGTTGGCGGCATATTTTTTTTCTAAAGAAAGGAAATCTGTGAAGGAATGAATGGACATAATCCAGAAATTAATAATCTCTAAGTTACATAAAAATTCAATAGGCTTTATTATTCGAGGGATAGTTTTAGGATATCAAGCAGCCAAATGGGGAGGAAAATTTAGTTTTAATTCAACGTTAGTTTATGAATTAAACAAAAAAAACACCTCGATTGAGGTGTTTATAATCTTGTAATTGAGCTGTTACAGGTTCTCGGCGTCTCTTAAGCCTTGAATGTATTGCGCTTTTTGAATTTCAGCTCTTCTTTTTACAGAGGGTTTTGTAAACTGCTTGCGGGTCTGAAGTGAGCGCTTGGTTCCTGTTTTATCAAACTTTCGTTTGAAACGCTTTAGAGCTCTGTCGATATTTTCTCCTTCTTTTATAGGTATTATTAACATAGTCTTGAACCTCCTCTCTTTAGAATTGACTGCAAATATAGTCTTAGTTATTAAACTGACAACAAATTATTTTAAAATATTTCTAGAAATGACCAGTTTTTGTATTTCAGTAGTTCCTTCACCAATGGTGCAAAGTTTAGAGTCACGGTAAAATTTTTCTACTGGAAAGTCTTTAATGTATCCATAACCTCCATGTATTTGAACCGCATCATTAGAAATTTTCACACATGCTTCACTAGCAAACATCTTGGCCATGGCGCTTGCGGTAGTGACTTTTTCACCCTTGTCCTTTAAGGAAGCTGCTTTGTGAATTAGGAGTTCAGAGGCCGCTATTTCTGTAGCCATATCTGAGAGTTTAAAAGAGACCCCTTGAAAGCTAGAAATTGGTTTCCCAAATTGCACACGCTCTTTAGAATACTTAAGGGCTGCTTCATAGGCGCCTTTGGATATTCCAAGCGAAAGGGCGCCAATTGAAATGCGGCCACCATCCAAAAGTTTAAGCGATTGTACAAAACCATCACCTTCTTTTCCTATTAAATTGTCTTTGTGAATTTTACAATTATCAAAAATAAGCTCCGCTGTTTCACTAGCACGCATCCCAAGTTTATCCTCTTTTTTGCCACCACTGAATCCAGGAGTACCTCTTTCAATAATAAAAGCCGACATCCCATGGGAGTCTCCTTTTTCACCTGTTCTTGTAATTACCACGGCAACATCTCCGCTGATGCCGTGAGTTATAAAGTTTTTAGTCCCATTTAAAATATAATGGTCTCCGTCTTTAACTGCCGTGGTGTTCATGCCACCCGCATCACTTCCTGTATTGTGCTCGGTTAGCCCCCAAGCGCCAATCCACTTGCCGGCAGCCAATTTAGGAAGCCATTTTTGTTTTTGGGCTTCATTGCCAAAATAAAAGATGTGTCCAGTGCAAAGAGAATTGTGGGCCGCTACAGAAAGTCCTATAGAAGGGTCTACTTTTGAAATTTCTTTGATAATGGTAACATATTCATGGTATCCGAGTCCTGAACCACCGTATTTTTCAGGGATGAAAATTCCCATAAATCCCATTTCACCTGCTTTTTCAAGCACCTCCCTAGGAAAGTGTTGACGCTGGTCCCAATCCATGATGTGTGGGCGAATGTACTGCTCAGCAAAATCGCGGGCAGATAAAGCAATCATTTTAAGTTCCTCAGAAAATTGAAAATTCATTTACGATTATTTATATGCAAATATAATTTAATTATATCTATTTTTTCTTTTGGAAATTCTTTAAGTTTTGTTAATTCCTCAACTCCGACGTAAGCTTCTTTTAACATTCGCATTTCAATAATTTGGTAGGCCACATAATCTATAGATGGTACTTTTACAAGAACTTCTTTTGACTTTGTTAAGGCCAATTCAAAACATAGAGTTACTACTGTTTTATAGCGGACAAATATTCGTGGAGTTCTTTCTTTACTTTAGGGGCTAGAATGATAATCCCTATCATGTTAGGAACCATCATGGCAAAGATCATGGCATCAGAAAATTCAATAACCGATCCCAGACTAGCAGCGGAACCAATGATCACAAAAAAGCAAAAGATAATTTTGTATACATATTCCATTTTCTTTGAACGTCCAAACAAATAAACCCAGCCTTGAAACCCATAATACGACCAAGATATCATGGTGCTGAAAGCGAAAAGTACTACAGCAATTGTCAACACATAAGGAAACCAAGAAATTACAGATTCAAAAGCACCGGAGGTCAGTAAAATAGCATCAGCATTGTTCAAGCTGGCATTGGAAGGATCCACATAGCCCGTGATAATAAGCACCAAAGCAGTCATGGTGCAAACCACTACCGTATCGATAAAAGGTTCTAAAAGTGCCACCAATCCTTCAGAAGCTGCGTATTTTGTTTTAACTGCAGAATGCGCAATGGAAGCCGAACCAATCCCCGCTTCATTTGAAAATGCTGCGCGTCTAAATCCTTGAACCAATACACCAATTACACCACCAGCCACACCTTGTGGATTAAAGGCGCCATCAAAGATTTGTGTGAAGGCATTGCCAATCATCCCAACATTAGAAAATATAACAAACAGTGATGCTGTAACGTATATAACGACCATAAATGGTACAATCTTATCTGTTACTTTGGCAATTTTTTTAATACCTCCTATGATGACAATTCCTACCAAAACGGCCATTATCAATCCAAAGAACCAGCCTCTATCGTGAAGGAAGGAAGTTTCACCTCCAGTGATGTTTTCAACCAATTGAAAAGCTTGATTAACTTGAAACATATTGCCGCCACCAAAAGAACCACCAACTACAAAAATCGCGAACAAAACTGCAAGTATTTTTCCGAGTTTTTCTAATCCATTGGACTTGAGCCCTTTGGTCAAGTAGTACATGGGGCCGCCATAGACCACCCCATTCTCGTCTATATCTCTGTATTTTACACCCAAAGTACATTCAACAAATTTTGAAGCCATACCCAAAAGTCCAGCGACAATCATCCAAAAGGTGGCACCAGCGCCTCCTATTGAAACAGCGATGGCCACACCGGCAATATTACCAAGACCAACAGTTGCAGAAAGGGCTGCTGTTAGAGCTTGAAAATGAGATACTTCCCCATCATGTCTTTCAACTGCAATGGTTTCAGTACTGTCGCCTCCGGGGGTTGCATCACCCGCAGCTTCTAATGTTTGGTGATGGTCCAAACTATCGTATTTCCCACGGACAATATTTATTGAAGTAACAATGCCTCTAAAGTTTATGAATTTAAAATAGATTGTAAAATAAGCAGCTCCAAAAATCAATGGAAACAAAACCCAAAAAACTTTTACGTCTTCTGAAAACTCAATTTGATAAAATATAAAGTTGACAAACCAACCTGTGGCATCTCCAAATTTTTCATCAATAATTTGATCAATTCCCTTGTTTTGGGCAAATGAAAATAACGGTAAAATTAAAGCGATTGATGTATGGAGTTTAAGTTTCATAAAGATGTCGTTAGTGGTGAAAAAAGTGTTGACAATATGCCAAAAAAAAATGAGTTATGCAACAAAAGGATTAAGACGGGGTTTCTAAATTCAATTCACTTTTTGTCTTAAAAAAACATTAGTTAACAGTGACCAAGTCTAAAATAAAGTATAAAATTTCTTAGCTGAAGATGAACATCAAGTAGTGGCTCAAAATAGAACCCGTCGAAAAAACAATAAAAAACTAAACACAGTAGAGTGTAAAACTAGCTCAATAAAATATAGCTAAATCAACTCTATATTGTATATGGAATTAAGCTTTTGAATTTGTTCGGGCTTGCCCAAAACTATGATTTTAGAGCCGGGCACTAATTTCTGATTGGCTTCTGGATTGATATGGTAATTTCCATTTTCGTCTTTGAAGCCTATCACATTACACCCTGTATGTTTTCTCAAATCCAATTCTAAAATTGTTTTTTGTTGCTTGGTGTTATAAAGTTGCTCAACGGATATTTCTTCAATATTAATAGTTTGATCTCCAACAATAGATAGATTGTCCACAAATTCCAAAAGGTCGGGAACCACCACTAGTGAGGCCATATGATCGCCGCCAATGCGGTCGGGAAGAATGACGTTATTAGCACCAGCAAGTTTTAATTTACTATAGCTTGATTCTTCTGAAGCTCGACTTATGATCCGAATTTTGGAGTTTATCTGACGTGCGGAAAGTACAACAAATACATTTTCAGAATCGTTAGGCAAAGCACAAATCAAGCAAGCTGCACTGTTGATGCCTGCGCGAATCAAGACTTCATCTTCATTTGCATCTCCAACAATAAAAGCAAAGTCATTCTTTTCAATGTTTTGAAAAACAGTTTTGTCTTTGTCTATCACGACAAAATTTCGTTGGTGGGATTGCAGTTTTTTAGCGGCCTGTCTCCCATTTCTTCCATAGCCACAAATAATGACATGCTCGGATAGCGCATTGATTTTCTTTTGCATTTTCTTTTGTTTTAGTTCATTGACGTCGTTCTTTGATATGATATACTCACTAATTACTTTTAACGCATATCCTAAAATGATGGCACTGGATAAAATAAGACCAATAATAAAAATTTTTGCTTGATGGTCTAAAGCCTCGACATCAGTGTAACCAACAGGTGTAATGGTGATAACTGTCATGTAGATTGCATCCGTCCAAGTGTATCCTGAAATATACTTAAATCCAATAATACCAGTGAAAAGTAAGAATATCAGTAAAACAACTGCGGTTTTTAGTTTTGATCTAAAAAATCTCATAATAGGATTAGTCATATTTTATATGTCAAATACCGAACTTCGTTTTGAAAAAATAGTGTCTTTTATACGTAACCAGAAGGCGATAAATAAATACAATGCAAATGCAAAACCAATAGTTACAAATGTCACATATATAAAAGAAGTTCGCACCACTCTAGCCCGCATGCCAAATCGGTCGGCAATCCGTTGACATACATGAAATCCATGGCGCTGTAAAAAAAATAAAAGTTCGTAAATTAACTTCATACTGCAATTTACAAATTTGGATTTATAAAAGCAGATGCTTGTCAAATACTCTAGAAAAATTAATCCAAGTATCCCATCTCTCGCATCCAATCGTCGTTGAATATTTTTCCAACGTAACGGCTCCCATGATCGTGAAATAATACCACTACAACATCATCAGGACCAAACGTATCTTTAAGTTGTAGTACCCCTTTAATGGCAGCGCCGGCAGAATTTCCTAAAAACATCCCCTCTTCTTTGGCCAAGCGTTGGGTATAAACGGCCGCATCTTTATCTGTAACCTTAGTAAACCCATCAATTAAATCAAAATTTACATTGGCAGGTAAAATGTCCTCCCCAATGCCTTCTGTGACGTAAGGATAAATTTCTTTCTCATCAAAAATACCGGTCTCGTGGTACTTTTTAAAAACACTGCCATAAGTGTCAACACCCCAAACTTTTACATTAGGGTTTTTCTTTTTGAGATACCCCCCCACTCCTGAAATGGTGCCTCCGGTTCCAACTCCCACTATAAAATGGGTCACTTTACCATTGGTTTGATCCCATATCTCAGGGCCTGTACTTTGGTAATGTGCTTTGGTGTTGCTGGGATTGTCGTATTGATTTACATACCAAGCGTTGGGCATTTCTTCACCCAAGCGCTTCGAAACGGAGTAATAAGATTGAGGGTCATCAGGGGCTACGTCTGTCGGGCATACCACCACCTCAGCACCAACCGCTCTTAGAATATCCATTTTTTCTTTAGATTGTTTGTCGCTCATTACAAAAATACATTTGTAACCTTTGACAATCGCGGCCAAAGCCAGCCCCATGCCTGTATTTCCAGAAGTGCCTTCAATAATGGTACCCCCAGGCTTTAGGCTACCATCTGCTTCTGCATCCTCAATCATTTGTAAAGCCATTCGATCCTTGACAGAGTTTCCTGGGTTGAAAGTTTCATATTTGGCCAAGACTAAGCAGGGAAGCGAAGCCGTAATTCTATTTAATTTTACCAATGGGGTTTCACCAATGGTTTCAAGAATATTTTCAGCGTATTGCATCAGGGAATTTTTTTCAAATTTACGGCAATTTCAAAATGAAGGCAAATTGTAATTGCTAAATTTTTATCAATCAAATTTAATAGCTTTCACAGGCGCTATTTTCGCAATTAAATAAGAAGGAATAATTAAGACCAAAACGCAAATTGCGAAGGTCAATAAATTGAGGCTTAAAATGGTCCATAAATTGATATCAACAGGTGCCTTGGAAACATAGTAAACGGAAGGATTCAAAGTTATTGGACTTAAATATTTTTGAATAAAAAGTAACAACAAGCCAATTCCATTACCTAGAATCAAACCTGTAATTGCCAAATAGGATGCGGTGTATATAAATACTTTTTGAATGCTCCAACTTCGGCTGCCAAGGGCTTTGAGTATGCCAATCATTTGGGTGCGCTCTAAAATTAAAACCAATAAGGCTGTAATCATGTTGATGACGCCTACTAAAATCATCATAGCAATGATGCCGTATGTATTTTTATCAAAAATTGCAATCCAATCGAAAATAACAGGATATTTTTGCTTTACCGTTTGGGCATTCAGCGTGGAAGGTGTTTCGGCATAAACTTCCAATCCTTTGGCTTCTAAATCTTCATAATCTTTTATAAATACTTCAAATTGACCTACCTGATCTTTGCTCCAGCGGTTCAAACGCTGTAAATGATTTAAATCACCTATTATGAAAGTTTGGTCCAACTCTTCAAAACCAGAATTGAAGATACCTACAATTTTAAATTTCCTTATGCTTGGAGTGCTGCTAGAGTCAGATTTTAAAAAGTACATTTGGAAGGTATCTCCAAGTTTAAAAAGCAAGCGCTTCGCCAGATGCTCAGAAATGAGCACTTCATCACTGTAAGACTCAGAATAATTTGGGAGTGTACCTTGAATTAAAAATTCTTTAAAATACTGCCAATTGTAATCAATCCCAACCCCTTTCAAAAACAGACCTTCAAAATCTGTTTCAGTTCTAATGATGCCAAATTTCTGAGCAACTGCTTGAACGTGTGTAATGCCATCAACTTCTCTAAATTCAGGATAGAACAACTGGTTTTTTTTTATGGGTGCTTGTGCGCCTTCCGACAAGTTTGTATCAAAGTTAGAGATGGTGATGTGGCCATTAAAAGCGACTGCTTTATCTCGTATTTTTTGTTGTAAACCCACGCTTATAGCAACTGCAAATAACATCACAATGGTACTGATCGCGATGGCCAAAACACCAATTTTTATTATTGGTGCTGAAACACTACTTTTATAGGACTGAGCGCTGATGAGACGTTTGGCTATAAAAAATTCAAAATTCAAAATCCAATGCTATTAAATTCAATCAAAAATACAGCTTTATTATTTGTTATGATAGTTCTGTCTTGTGGAAATAGCAGCCCTAATCAAAAAAAAACGCCACTGACAGTTGCTGCCAATCAATTGGAGCTTTACCTGCCCCTTTTAAAAAACAAGCGGGTTGGAATCGTTGCCAATCAAACCTCGGTTATTTTTAAAAACGTTTCCGGTTTAGGTCTTAACGGTAGGCTTATAAAAAATGACAATACCCATTTAGTAGATTCTCTTATCAAACGTGATGTTTCAGTTGTAAAAGTATTTGCGCCGGAACATGGTTACAGAGGCCGTGCCGACGCCGGAGAATACATCAAAGGGGGGATCGACCTTAAAACGGGACTCCCAATTGTATCGCTTTATGGTGGTAATCAAAAACCAAATCCTAAAGTTTTAGAAGATTTAGATGTTGTTATTTTTGAGATTCAAGACGTTGGAACCCGTTTTTATACCTTTGTATCCACCTTGCATTATATGATGGAGGGCTGTGCAGCTCAGGACATTCCACTCATTGTATTGGACCGACCCAATCCCAATGGCCATTACGTGGACGGGCCTATTTTGGATTTAAATTACAAAAGCTTTGTTGGCATGCACGCTGTACCAATCACGCATGGGATGACCCTTGGGGAATTTGCAAAAATGATCAATGGGGAACACTGGTTAGATGATGATTTGAACTGTGATTTGACAGTTATTCCAGTCGCAAACTACAATCGAGAGGAAGCTTATATACTGCCAATTCCTCCCTCTCCTAACCTTCCCAATCAAAAGGCAATCAATTTATATCCAAGCCTATGTCTATTTGAGGGAACGCATGTGAGTGTTGGACGAGGAACAGAAAATCAGTTTCAAATTTTTGGGAGTCCCTTTTTGGGTGACGAAAACTACTCTTTTCAATTTACACCCAAGCCAAATTTTGGTGCAAAGAACCCAAAACACAAGGCAAAAACATGTTATGGTAAAGATTTAAAAAATGTTGGTTTTTTGAATGGAATTAATCTTAATTGGTTGATAGAAGCCTATGAAAATACAACTGATAAATCTTCGTTTTTCAACTCCTTTTTTACAAAACTAGCTGGACAAACAATCCTTCAGCAACAAATAGAAAAAGGATGGAGTGCTTTAGAAATTAAAAAGTCTTGGCAGAAAGATTTAGAACAGTTCAAAATATTAAGAGCAAATTACCTTCTTTATCCGTAGTTTATTTTTAATAATTTTTTAAATTTCATAGATCCTAAAAAAAAATCAATTTTAAGATTGAAATTTAATGTTTGAATGAAATTTGATTATTGATTTGAATAGTAATACTTTTATAAAATAAATAACATAAAATTCATGTCTGATTCTGTTTTAAAGTTAGAGAATACTTCCATTTTCCAAGATAAAAATCTAATCCTTAGCGAGATTAATATCGATGTTAAAAAGGGGGAGTTTGTATATTTAATTGGCAAAACAGGATCCGGAAAAAGCAGCCTGTTAAAAACACTCTATGGTGACCTAAAATTAAACCACGGAAAAGGAGAGATCGTAGGCTTCAACTTAGAGGCTTTAAAAGACAAAAAAATACCTTTTCTAAGACGTAAACTTGGCATTGTTTTTCAAGACTTTAAACTGTTGAACGAACGGACTGTTTATGGCAATCTAAAGTTTGTATTGCAAGCAACAGGCTGGAAAGAACGAGAAAAAATGAATGAAAAAATTGAAGCTGTTTTAACAAAAGTTAACATGGAAAGTAAGAAAGATAAATTTCCGTTTGAACTCTCTGGTGGCGAGCAACAACGCATCGCCATTGCCAGAGCTTTGTTAAACGACCCTGAACTAATCCTGGCAGATGAACCAACCGGCAACCTTGACCCACAAACAAGTATGGAAGTTATGGAAGTTTTACAGGATTTAAACAAAAAAGGCAATACCATTTTTATGGCCACACACGATTATGCTTTGATTTTAAAATACCCCAGTAAAACCCTTAGATGTGAGGATAAAAAAGTGTTTGAAGTCATACAACGAAAAGACAGTTAATGCTTTCTATTTTAATTCCATGTTTTGATTACAACGCTTATCCACTGGTCTGTGAAATTGATAAGCAAGCGTTGATTTTAGAACTAAAATTTGAAATTATTTGTATTGATGATGGTTCATTTTCTCTTAAAAATGAGTTGAACCAAAAAATAAATTCTATTCCTAACGCAAAATTTATTGAATCCAAAAAAAATTTAGGAAGAATTAAAAACAGACTGTTACTTGCCAAAGCGTCTCAATATGACTGCTTGATTTACATTGACGTAGATACGACCCCTCAAAATAAAAATTTCTTAAAAAATTACATTGCCTACATTGGTGAAAATTATTTTGTGTTTGGCGGCCGTCATTTTGAAGAATCAAGCAACACCAAGGCAGGTGCTTTGAGACTCAAATTTGCGAAAAATAGAGAAGTGAAAAAAGCAATTGAAAGAACTAAAAACCCTTACAAATTTGTTTGTTCCTCAAATTTCATGGCACACAAAGACGCACTGTTAAGTGCATTAAACCAAATCGAGAACAGCTCCTATGGAAATGACTATATATTTGGGGCGATTTTAAAGAATCAATCAACAGCTATAATTCACGTTGATAACCCGGTCGTTGTTAATGAAGCTGAAGACAATGAAGTGTTCATTGAAAAAACGAAAAATGCCTTGACAAATCTGCACGAAAATTATAAAAAAAATAAAATAGGCAAACACAGTATCTCCATTCTAAAGTCTTATAAATTCCTTGAATTCTTTTATTTGACATCAATTTTTTTAAAAATAACGGCTTTCATAAAAGGGAATTTAGAAGACAATCTGAAAGCCAAAAACCCAAACCTATTTTTATTTGATTTATTTCGATTGCGCTACCTTTGTGCTCTGTCAACTGATTAAATGCCATTTTTTTCTATCATCATACCGCTTTACAACAAAGAAAAGTTCATTGAAAACACTATTCAAAGTGCTTTGAATCAAACATTTTTAGACTTCGAATTAATTGTTGTGAATGATAGTTGCACTGATAGAAGCCTAGAACTCGTAAAAGCTTTTAAAGACCAACGAATAAAGATATATACCATTAGAAATGGCGGAGTATCCAAGGCGAGAAATTTCGGAATTCAAAAAGCAAGTACAAATTTGATTGTGTTGTTGGACGCTGATGATTTATGGAAAAGCAACCACCTTGAGGAACTCTATAATTTGAGAAAAACAAACCCTAATTGCGGTCTTTATGCCATGGGATATACCAAGAAGTTTGACAATGCCAATCCTATAAATGCGCATTATTTTGGGCTTGAAAATTATTATGGAGTTGTTCCCGATTTCTTTTCAGCCTCAACTGTCGATTGTGTGGCTTGGACCTCTGCCGTAATGATTCCAAAAGACATATTCAAAAATATTGGATATTTCAACGAAAGCTTAAAGTCTGGACAAGATACAGAAATGTGGATTCGAATTGCTTTAAAATATAAGGTTGCATTTTGTTCAATTAAAACGGCTTGTAAAGTCTTGTGTTTTAATGAAAATCATTTATCTATTTCGGAACACAAAATTGATAGATTGAAAATTTTTGAACAATTTAAGGATTCCGAAAGTAAGTATTCTGCTTTGAAAAAATATTTAGACTTGAATCGCTTTTCAATTGCGGTGGATCGAAAGATAAATGGAGATTTTGAAAATTACAATCTTCTAAAAAATTCTATTTTAAAAAAGAACTTAAACTTCAAGCAAAGGCTGTTATTAAGTTGTCCTAAGGTTGTTTTAATTGGACTTAAAAAAATTCAAAGACGGATGATTCAACAAAATATTTATCTGACACCGTTTAGGAATTAACTTTTATTCATTATTCAAAATGGCTTCCCATGCTTCAGATATATTTGAAACAGAAAACTTTTCAACACTCATTGAAGCATTTTTACAGCAATTTAAATATAGTTTTTCATCTTCCACCATGCGATCAAAAGCATTTGCTAAAGCGATTGGATTATAATTCTCAACCAGAAGACCATTGAATTCAGACTTGATAATTTCTCCTGGACCAGACTTACAATCTACAGACACAACAGGTATCCCTAGTAATAAACTTTCAATCAACACCATTCCAAACCCCTCATAACGACTTGTCAATACAGAATACAAAGCATTTTTGATAATCGGGGTTGGATCGACCTGAAATGGAAAAAACACAACCTTAGTTTCAATATTTAGTGACTGTGCTTTTTGTTTCAATTTTTTAGTGTCAGGACCATCACCTAACACAACCAGATGAACATCTTTAGTGGGTAATTTAGAAAGGGCATAAGATTCTATCAAAAGTGAAATGTTTTTAACCGTATCATTAATTCGCCCAAAGAATAAAATAAATTTTCTTGGTAATTTTTGGACTTGTTTTGAAGGCATAATTGTAGTCGAATCAACTATGCAATTATGAATTGTTTGTAAACGCTCAAATTTATATTTAGAGTCTATCAAATTTTTGATCTGTTCAGAAACAGTAACTATCTTATAGGCCTTTCCGTATAACAAACCAGCAAAAAATTTATTATCAGGTATGTAATTTTTCACAAAATAGCTATGAACGATATAAATGACTTTTTGATTGTAATACAACAGGACTTTAATTAAAAATTCTTTTAAAAATATTGGGCGAGAACGGCTGTCAATAATGAAATCGAATTTTTCTGTTTTGAGGTAGTTGTGAAAAATCAAAAAACGCTTAAACTTCCCAAAAATGGAATTGTCCATATCTTTAAGCTTCCCCAAATTGAGCAGCTTACCAGCATATACAAAATCAATTTTATTTAACAAAGAAATGATATGCACATCGCAATTCAATTGATGCATTAAAATAGAAAGATTTGCAGAAGCTTTCTGTGCACCACCTCGACCTAGAGAGGAAACTATAATGGCTATTTTTTTGTTAGGGCGTTTCATCCTTCAAACTGATCTCTGAATTTTGCTTTTTAAATTTAACGTCGTAATCTTGCGTTTGTAAAATGACGCGTTTACGCATTTGAAAATGTTTACTGAAAATACTTCTAGTAGAGTCTACCTGATTTGCATTAATTTTTAACAACTCCGCTAAACTGTGAAATAAATCATCTGTCATATAGGGGCGATTGGCATCAAAAAACAATGGATTAGATTTTTTATATTCTAAGGACCTCCAAAGAAATAAAGGAATATCGTACATGCTCTTTGTTGCAAAATCCTCATTATGACCCCAGCGCTCTAAGTTGTCAAGTTCTTCACCATGATCTGAGACATACAAAACGGCACTGTGCTTTGCATACTTCTTTACAGAGTTGATGACTTCCGATATGACATAATCGTTATTTAAAACGGCACGATCATATTGATCTTTAATTATTTGTCTTTTATTTAAGTCATCATTGGTACTGGATGTTTTAAACGCTGTATTTAATGAATCTGGAAAACGGTTTACATATTTAAAATGGGTGCCCATCAAATGCAAGACAATAAATTTAGGATAAGCTGTTTCTATTTTTAAAACCTCATTTAGTTCGGGAAGAAGGACCTGGTCTAAAGTGCGATTGTGTTGGCCATGCGCTGTACTTAAAAACTTGGTTTGTTTGGCAGAAAGAGCAATTTTTGTGATCAAACTCTCAAAAATTCCAATGGGTCGTTGATTTGAAAGCCAAAATGTGCCATAGCCCGCAGCATTGGCCAGTTGTAGTATAGACCCTGATGTTTGTTTATATTCTGACTCATAATTACTTAATGTAAGCATTTTAGTAATAGATTCAATAGTTAGTACATGTGGACTTATGACGTCATTATAAACCAACAACTCATTTGACATATCGCTTAATAACGGATTCGTGGAGCGCCCATAGCCATACAATTGCATATGAGAACGGGTTGTAGATTCACCCAAAATAAGAACAAAAACAGAGTTCTCATTTTCATTTTTTGTGTTAACGTTAGAAAAATTTCCAACAATGTTAGTGGAATAGTCATCAAAACTTCTGGAAGTTTGATAATATTCTACACAAGATTTTGTAAATAAATATGGGAAATTATAAATTATTTGTTTTGATATTTTCAAATAAGCAAGAAGCGCAAACATTGATAACCCATAGACTATACCACTTTGAAATGTAATGAGCTTTAGTTCTCGCTTAAGTCCATTCAATTTAATGAAAAAATACAATGCAAGTGCTCCAAAAGAAATAATAAAAAACAGCTCCTTAAATCCTAAATAAAAATTAATAAACTCATTGGCTTCATCAAAATTAGAGTCCATCATTACAAAAACAGAAGACGCACTAAAAAAAACTTGAAATAACAAATAATATATTGACTCAAAAAGAACTGTTAATGAAAAGCCTGTAAATACTAAAAGATCATAAAAACATCTAATTCTTGTATTTAAAATAAAATAAGATGGAGCAAGTATTAAAATAGCAAATAAACAGTTCTCAATAAAGTTAAATAGAATTTCAAATTCAAATTGACAGAATACAACTAGAAATGAGGTTGCGATAAAAGTGAGAGTAAAGTAATAAGAAAATACTTTTTTAAAAAACTGCAACTCTTTCATGTGGTGGTTTAATAATTTGCTTAAATTGCTTTGTTTTTGCCAAATAAGTCGTTTCGCAAAACAAAAAATACTGCCACTAAATATAATAAATTACTAAATAATAAAGCCATTACCAAGCCTTCCACATCATAACTATTTATAAGTAATCTACCAAAAATATAGTAGGATAACAGGCCTAACAATTGGGTTGAAACAAAATAATTAATTTGGTTTTTTGCTAAAAATTTAAAAGATAAAATATTTGCAATAAAGCGTACTAAATCTGCTAAAAGTTGCCATTTAAATAAAATTGTCATCCCAATGAACGCTTCATTATAAATGGTGAGAATTAAATATTCTTTTGAAAAATATACAAATAACATTCCAATTATTACTAAAGGGAGGAGTGTTTTATAAATGGTCTTAACCTCCTTTTTAAATGCCTCTGAAAAATGAATTTCAGAATATTTAGGAAGAATATAAATACTGAAAATAGTGATTAAAAACTGCATGTAAATCTTTGAAATAGAGGACATCGCAGTCCAAATGCCCGCTTCATTTTCACTTATTCGGTCTGAAATCAAGGTCCTAAAATTAATCTCTACAAGGTTGGAACAAACTGTTGCTACAAATGAAATTAGCGTAAATCCTAGTAAAACTTTAATCAAAGGAGCTTTAAAAGATAACTGACTAAATTTAATATATTCTTTGAGTGTTTTACCAAAAATAAAAATTAGGACAAAAAACTGAACAATGGGGGTGACAGCAATCGCTAAAAGCACGCCTCCAATATTGTAATAATATAAACTAACCATAAGCAATAATGAGGCTAATGTGTACCAAACAATTTCAATCTTTGCATGTATTTTATAGGCTGAAATTCCATTTATAACGCCATTAAAAATACGGTTCATTGCAATAAAAGGGGCTGCAACTGCCAAGATTTTAAATACAGCGCTGTAGGCTTCTGTGAAAAACAACCATTGAGAGAGCATGTCAGCACCAAAAAACATAAAAAGGGAAAGCGTGAAGGTGGCAATACTCGACAATACAAATACTGTAGAAAATAATTTCAGGAGCCCCTCCTGGTTGTTTTTGTATTCAGATACATATTTTACAACCCCGTTAAAAACACCTAAGGAAGAAACACTCATTAAAATATTAGAGATATTTCGAATCTGACCTACCTTGGCAATGCCTGCTTGCCCTGTGTAAGACGCCAAAAGATTTTGTACCAATAGAGAAATTAAAAGACGTGTACCAACAACCAAAGAATTTAAAGAGGTGATTTTTAAAATTAAATTGTTGTTAAAAAAAGAAGGTAGTTTCACGTATTCAAATTGGCCCTATGCTATTATATAGCATATAAACGCCTGGCATTCAAAATTGTTGCCTATATTTTACTATTTTTTTTAAAGTATAAATAATAAATATTAATACTGAAAATAGCCGCATTTGAAATGATAATAGGCCAGGCTTTTGAAAGAAGAATTCCATCCAAAACAAACAACACACAAGCGACTGAATTGACAAGTCTCAATGCCCTCAAATGTTTCATGGTAAAAGAAGCCAACAATACTACGGTTGCGATGTAACCAATCCATTCTGTTATGCTGATGTTCAAAAAAATAATTTAAAAGGCTTTATTTCGTTTTCTGTCGACTTCTTTTAAATAAATCTTTCGCAACCTCAAACTATTAGGTGTGACTTCAACATATTCATCTTTTTGAATATATTCTAAAGCTTCCTCCAAAGAAAATTTAATGGCGGGTACAATTCTGGCCTTATCATCGGCTCCTGCACTTCTGACATTGGTTAGTTTCTTTGTTTTGGTGACATTAACCGCCATATCGTCACCACGAGAATTTTCGCCAATGACCTGTCCTTCGTAAATAGACTCACCTGGATCAATAAAAAATTTACCACGGTCTTGTAACTTATCGATTGAGTAAGGGATTGCAGTACCGTTTTCCATGGAAACCAATGAGCCATTTTGCCGTTCAGGAACACGCCCTTTAATCGGCTGATATTCAGTGAATCTATGCGACATGATCGCTTCACCAGCTGTTGCTGTAAGCATTTGATTTCTGAGACCGATAATACCTCTTGATGGAATCACAAATTGACAAACCATTCTTTGTCCTTTAACTTCCATACTCAAAAGCGCTCCTTTACGCATAGTGACCATTTCTACAGCTTTTCCAGAAATGTTTTCTGGAAGATCAATCGTCATTTCCTCAACAGGTTCACATTTGACACCATCAATTGTTTTGATTATGACTTGCGGTTGGCCGATTTGAAGTTCGTATCCCTCTCTTCTCATGGTTTCAATAAGAACAGACAAATGTAATACACCACGTCCAAATACCATAAACTTATCGGCGCTGTCCGTGGGATTTACACGCAATGCCAAGTTTTTTTCAAGCTCTTTTTCTAAGCGCTCTTTGAGATGACGAGAGGTTACAAATTTTCCTTCTTTTCCAAAAAATGGAGAATCATTAATGGTGAAAAGCATGCTCATGGTAGGCTCATCTATGGCGATTGTTTCTAGAGCCTCAGGATTTTCAACATCTGAAATGGTGTCACCAATTTCAAATCCGTCCAATCCAACCAGCGCACAAATTTCACCAGCCATAATTTTTGGAACTTTCTTTCGCCCCAAACCTTCAAAAACATGAAGCTCTTTAATTTTAGTCTTTAAAATAGAACCATCTCTTTTAACCAATGCAACCGCTTGGTTGGTTTCTAAACTACCTCTTTGTAATCGACCAATAGCAATACGGCCTGTAAATGACGAATAATCCAATGAAGTAATTAAGATTTGAGTGGTACCATCTTCAATTTTTGGGGAGGGAATGTGGTCAATTACCATGTCTAAAAGTGGTGCAATAGAATCGGTTTTGTCCGTCCAATCTTCACTCATCCAATTGAATTTAGCAGAGCCGTAAACCGTAGGAAAATCCAATTGCCACTCTTCAGCGCCCAATTCAAACATCAGATCAAAAACAGCTTCGTGCACCTCTTCGGGTGTACAATTTTCTTTATCAACTTTATTAATTACCACGCAAGGCTTAAGTCCTAAATTGATGGCTTTTTGCAGCACAAATCGGGTTTGTGGCATGGGCCCCTCAAAAGCGTCAACCAATAACAACACACCATCAGCCATATTGAGAACACGTTCTACCTCACCACCAAAATCTGCGTGCCCAGGGGTATCGATGATGTTAATTTTCGTGTCTTTATAAACAACAGAAACATTTTTTGAAGTAATGGTAATTCCGCGCTCGCGTTCCAAATCATTATTATCTAAAATTAGATCTCCCTTATTTTCGTTTTCACGGAACAACTGGCAGTGGTATAAAATTTTATCTACAAGTGTTGTTTTCCCGTGGTCAACATGAGCAATAATGGCAATATTTTTAATGGAATTCATCAATCGCTATTTTAAAGCGGCAAATGTACATTTAATTTTAAGACTTTTGGGGTTTATTCTGATAACCTTAACGCTCAAATTTGCTTATATTTGTTGTCAATAAACTGATGTAATAATGCAACTTCAAGATATTCCAAGGCTAAAGCATGTCAATTCCGGACAATTTTTTTTAATTGCAGGTCCTTGTGCCATTGAAAGCGAATCCATGGCGCTGAAGATTGCAGAACGTGTTTGTGAAATCTCAAATAAACTTGAGATACCCTATTTATTTAAAGGAAGTTTCAAAAAAGCCAATCGCAGTCGTCTCGACAGTTTTACAGGCATTGGCGATGAAAAAGCACTCAAGATTTTGCGTAAAGTTGGGGAAACTTTTGACATTCCTACCGTTACTGATATCCACGAAGTAAGCAATGCCACCATGGCAGCAGCTTACGTAGATGTTCTTCAAATTCCGGCATTTCTCGTGCGTCAAACAGACCTTGTTGTTGCCGCAGCGAAAACTGGAAAAGTAGTCAATCTAAAAAAAGGTCAGTTCATGAGCCCTGAAGCTATGAAACACGCCGTTTTAAAAGTAAAAAATGCAGGAAATGAAAATGTCTGGATCACAGATCGTGGTACCATGTTTGGCTACCAAGATATGGTCGTTGATTTTAGGGGCATTCCAACCATGCGCGAATTTGCACCTACTGTTTTAGATGTTACCCATTCTTTGCAACAGCCAAATCATAAGAGCGGTGTTACTGGGGGCCGCCCAGAAATGATAGAAACCATTGCAAGAGCAGGGGTAGTCAACAATATTGATGGCTTATTTATAGAAACACACTTTGATCCCGCGAACGCCAAAAGTGATGGTGCGAATATGTTGCATCTAGATCGACTTGAACCACTTTTAAAAAACTTGGCTGTCATCAGAAAAATGGTCAATAGTCTTTAATATTTGGCGGGTTCTTTATCAGCATAATTTTAAATCGCTGTTTATTGGAAATAAAATGCCTTAGGACTTACTGGCAAATGCCTTCACATCCACATCACTGATCTCATCTGAGCCAAGAATAATAAGTCGTTCAACAACATTGCGCAGTTCTCTAACATTGCCAGTCCAGTCATAGCTTTTTAAAAGGGCAATGGCCTTTTCCGAAAATACTTTTGGTGCAGTTCCTTGTTCGTTGGCAATTTTAGTACTAAAGAAATCAATGAGCAGTGGTATGTCATCACGACGGCTATTTAGTGCAGGAACTTGAATGAGTATCACCGCTAGACGGTGGTATAAATCTTCACGAAAACGTCCTTCTGCTATTTCTTTTTTTAAATCTTTGTTGGTGGCAGCGACCACACGGACGTCCACCTTGATATTTCTATCGCTACCCACACGCTGAATTCTGTTTTCTTGCAAAGCACGAAGTACTTTGGCTTGGGCAGAGAGGCTCATATCACCTATTTCATCTAAAAATAACAAACCGCCGTGTGCGGTTTCAAACTTTCCAGCCCGGTCTTTATTGGCACTTGTAAAGGCGCCTTTCACATGTCCAAACAATTCACTCTCAATAAGTTCACTGGGTATTGCAGCACAATTAACTTCGATCATAGGGCCTTTGTTTCGGTCACTTTTCTGGTGAAGCCAATGGGCTACAAGTTCTTTTCCTGTACCATTGGGCCCTGTGATCAACACCCGCGCATCTGTTGGAGCCACTTTGTCAATCATAGATTTTATGTTATGGAGTACTTCACTGTCCCCGACCATCTCATATTTTTGACTGATTCGGCGTTTGAGGTGTTTATTCTCGACAACTAGTTTTTTGCGATCTAAGGCATTTCTAACAGTATTTAAAAGTCTGTTCAAGTCTGGAGGCTTTGAAATGTAATCAAACGCACCAAGACGCATGGTATTTACCGCCGTGTCAAGATCGCCGTGACCCGAAATCATTACAATCGGAATTTCTGGTTTGAGTTTTTTTGCGGCTTGTAAAACTTCAACACCATCCATTTTTGGCATTTTAATATCGCATAAAATCAAATCAAAATCTTCTTTTTTAATCAATTCAGTACCTGACAGTCCATCCACAGCTTCAAAAACTTTGTACAAACTATTTTCTTCGGATAAAATCTTTACCAAAACGCGACGGATGGCTTCTTCATCTTCTATGATTAATATTTTTGACATTTAATTCATTGCTTTTAATGAAGGTTAATATTTCAACCATTTGATCAATTCTTTATAGCTTGGCTTCTTGCCATACATTAAAATTCCAACCCGATAAATTTTTGCAGCAATCCAAACGGTGAACACAAAATTAACAACTAATATAAAAAGAGACAACAATTGTTCCCACAGTGGAACTCCAAATGGGATCCGCATGAGCATAACAACTGGAGATGTGAATGGAACATGTGAGAAAATTGTGGATATACTGCCATGAGGATCTTCTAAAACCGTAAAGAATCCGATGTAAAAAGAAAAAATCAAAGGCATGATAACGGGAATCATAAATTGTTGGGTGTCCGTCTCGTTATCCACAGCCGCCCCAATTGCTGCATAAAGGGAGCTGTAAAGTAAATATCCTCCAGTGAAAAACAATACAAAGGCAATGATGAGATTCCACAGCGGAAGTGCTCTAAAATCGTTGATGTAGCCTTGCAATTCAGAATTTACAGCGGGGTTGTTCATGGCCTCTGTCATGATTTCTTGCTGAGTTGTTGCGCTTAAATCTACACCAAAGATAAAAGAAGAGGCGACCATTAAAACGCCTATCATCACAATCCAAATGGCGAATTGAGTAATGCCCGCTAAGGAAGTCCCAAATATCTTTCCTAGCATCAACTGGATCGGTTTCACAGAAGATATAATGACCTCTATAATGCGACTGGTTTTTTCTTCAATTACACTTCGCATTATTAAATTGCCATAAATGATGATAAACATAAACAACAAATAGCCGGCAAAACCACCGAAAGCCAGTTTCATAAAACTTCCTGCCTTAGAGGTTTTTACACCCTCGTAACTTTCTTGACCTAAATTCACATTGGTATTTGCAGCTTTAATTTTGGCCAAATCAACGCCTGATTTTTCAAGTTTTAGTTCTTTTATCCTGTTTTCAATTTTTGATTCTAAATTTGTAATAAAGGTCAGAGAGGGTGCATCTTCTGATAAAAACTTAATCTCCTCTGAAACGGAATCAATTGGCAGGTTAGGAATATATAAAAGACCGTAAGAACTGGCTTGATTGCTTAAGCTTTTAGCAGATTCTAAATCAACCTCATCAAGGTAATGGTATTTCGTATACTCCGTTGAAATAAGAGTTTCTTTAAAAAATTCAGATTCATCCAGTACAGAGATTGTTCTTATTATCTCATTATTTACTGTAGCCAAATAGGTAACCAAGCTGATAAATCCAACCATAATTAGCGGGCTCAAAAAGGTCATTAACAGGAAAGATTTGTTTTTAACCTTTGCCAGATACTCTCTTTTAATAATTAATGGCAGATGGTTCATAATCCGTTGTTTTTTACAGTTTGAATGAAGATTTCGCTGGCATTAGGAATGAGTTCCTTATAATGGTTTACAGAAGCATTATGGCTTAAAAATGCCAGAAGATCTTCAGAGCTGTCGTTGGGGGTAAGTTTGATATTCAATTTTAAATCATCTTCCAACGACTTGAAATCTGCAGTTGCTATGTCAAAACGCTCCGCAATTGTTTGCTTCAATGCTGTTTTATGTTTTGTTGACAAACCAACTTCAAAAGTATTTGTTTTATGCTGGCGCTTAATGTCCTCGAGCTTGCCATCCAATATTTTTTTAGATTCGTGAATTAAGGCTATATGGTCACAAAGTTCCTCCACGGATTCCATTCGGTGGGTAGAAAAAATAACTGTTGCACCTTCTGCTCTAAGTTGTAAAATTTCATCTTTTATAATATTGGCATTAATGGGGTCAAATCCCGAAAAAGGTTCGTCAAAAATTAACAACTTGGGCTGGTGCAGTACGGTCACTACAAATTGAATTTTTTGAGCCATCCCCTTAGAAAGTTCTTGGATTTTTTTATCCCACCAGTGTGAAATTCCTAATTTTTCAAACCAGTAAACCAATCGCTTTTTGGCTTCCTTATATGACAATCCTTTTAGTTGTGCCAAATAAAGTGCCTGCTCACCAACTTTCATAGATTTATACAAACCACGTTCTTCTGGCAAATAACCAATGTATTGAACGTGATGAGGTTGAAGTGGTTCTCCATCTAAGATGACTTTTCCACTGTCGGGCATTGTAATTTGATTGATAATTCTGATGAGAGTTGTTTTACCAGCACCATTGGGACCAAGAAGGCCAAAAATACTCTGTTTTGGCACATTGATAGTAACACTAGAAAGTGCTTGAAAATCAGCGAATTTTTTGGATACACCCTGAACTTCTAAAAGATCATTCATTAATTTAAAATTTACATTCTAAGACGTTTATATTTAAAAAGCGTTACGCTGTAAATCTAAAAAATTATTAATGAAAAGTGTCTATTAAGAGAACATATCTTTCACTTTCTCAAAAAAGGATTTATCAGAGCTCTTGGGTTTAGGAGAAAAATGCTCGTTGTCCCGCATTTTTTCAAAAAAGACCTTTTGCTCTTTGTTGAGCGTTTTAGGGGTCCATACATTGACGTGAACCAATAAATCTCCTTTGTTGTAGCCATTGATGTTTGGAATACCCTTGCCTCTAAGTCGTAGAATTTTACCAGATTGAACACCTGGTTCAATTTTGAGACGCACCTTGCCAGTAACGGTTTCTATTTCAACGGAAGATCCTAAAATCGCATCTGGAAGGCTCACATAAAAATCGTAGTGTAAATTGTCCCCCTCACGCTGTAATTTTGGATGAGGTTCTTCAGAAATGGCAACCAACAAGTCTCCGGAAATACCATTGCCTGGAGCCGCATTTCCCTTGCCGCTGACCTTGAGCTGCATTCCATCTTCGACCCCAGCTGGTATTTTGATGGAAACCGTTTCTTCCTCAGTTACAAAACCATTGGGATCTGCATTGGAAGGGCGATTGTCAATTATTTGACCCGTTCCACCACAAGTATTACATGTAGTGGACGTTTGCATTCGCCCTAGGATTGTATTGGTAACTCTAGTGACTTGGCCGGTACCATTACAAGTAGAACAAGTTTTGTAAGTGACGCCCTTAGCCTGTTTCTTGCGTTTTACTTTAATTTTTTTCTCGACCCCATTCGCAATTTCTTCCAAAGAAAGTTTAACGCGGATTCTCAAATTACTGCCACGAGACGTTCTTTGACGCTGACCGCCAAAACCACCGAATCCTCCTCCACCAAAAGCACCGCCAAAAATATCACCAAACTGACTAAAAATGTCATCCATGTTCATTCCACCACCGCCAAAACCACCAGCGCCTTCAAAGGCTTGATGACCGAATTGGTCGTATCGCGCTTTTTTGTCAGGATCACTCAAAACTTCGTAAGCTTCAGCAGCAATTTTGAATTTTTCCTCAGCAGATTTATCATCCGGATTTTTATCAGGATGGTATTTGATCGCCATTTTTCGATAGGCCTTTTTAATTTCTGATGATGAGGCACTTTTCGTAATTCCTAATACATCGTAATAATCCTGCTTTGCCATGTTGTATTTTTTGCTGTTTTCGTTTATTCTACTGACCTATGACTACTTTTGGAAATCTAATCACCTTATCCCCTAATTTATAGCCTTTTTCTACGACATCTATAATCTTTCCCTTAAGATCTTCACTGGGAGCGGGAATTTGAGTCACTGCCTCGTGCTTGTCGGCGTTAAAAAGATCACCTTTGTCGACTTCAATGACACTCAGACCTTTTTGCTCAAGAGTAGATTGAAATTTATTTTTGATGAGTTCAACGCCTTTNGAAAGATCATTTTCCTCGTGTTTTGACATCTCTGCAAGGGCACGGTCAAAGTCATCTAGAACGGGTAATAGTGATTGAATTACGTCTTGACTTGCAGTTGAAAAAAGTTCGATACGTTCTTTGGCTGTTCGCCGCTTATAATTTTCAAATTCAGCGAATAAACGCAAAAATTTATCCTTTTCTTGTTCTAAATCTGCCTTATACTGATCTTCGACAGAAATTGTTTTTTCAACTTGTGCAGATGCCGTTTTTGGCGCTTTTTCAGATTTCAACTTTTTCTTGGTTTCTTTCTTAGCCATATTACAATATATTCTTAATATTATGAATTATAAANNTTGATGGCAAAAGTACTGCCATTCTTCAAAAAATGTCAAAATGTCATCTTTTTTTTATGGATTTAACTTAGTCTAAGATCGAAACAAGTCCTCAAGAGCCGCTGAAACTTCATGAAATTTAAAATCAAAACCTGTTTTCTGGATTTTTTTTGAGCAAACACGCTGGCTTTCCAAGACAATGGCAGACATTTCACCAAGTATTAATTTCAAGACCGTTTGGGGGACATTGGGGAGGTAAATAGGCTTCCCTATAATTCGAGCGATGGTATTTGTCAATTCTGATTGCTGTACTGGGTTTGGTGCTACTGCGTTATAAACCCCTTCAATTTTAGACTTTAAGGCGTGTGAAAAAATTCCAACCAAGTCTTCGGAATGAATCCAAGACTGCCACTGACTGCCTGTACCCAAAGCCGCTCCAAAATAGTTTTTGATAGGGAAAATAATTTTAGGCAATGCGCCGCCATTGGCATCCAGTACAATTCCAATTCTTAAAATACAAATTTTTAAATCTTCGTTATCAAAAGCCCCTATGGCAGCTTCCCATTTTTGAACTACAGAACTCAAAAAGGAGTTGCTGGTAAATTGTGCTTCTTTTTCCTCATAATATTGGGTGACAGAATTGGCATAAATTCCAATTGCACTCGCTGTTACAAGGTACTTGACAGGGAAATGATGTGTTTTGATATGATGTGCCAAAATTTCCAAGGACTTGACGCGGCTATTTACAATTTCACTTTTTGCGGCCTTATTCCAGCGTTGGGCAATAGGCGCTCCTGCCAAGTTAATTATTGAATCTATGCCCTCTAAACTGCGCAAATCTAATTCATTGGACATGGGATCCCAGTGGAATGTTTTAGGATAACTGTTTGTATTTACTTTAGATTTTTGGGTGCTTAGAATATGGAGTTTGTAACCCTGTTGAATTAAGGAATCCGTTAGTGCTCTGCCAACCAATCCTGAAGCGCCTGTTATTAATACTTTATTGGACACGATTCAAAATTATTGAATCACTAGATTGTATCGTGTTAAAAAACAATCTTTAACAAATATTTAAGCATAAGTTGGAGGGTATTAAAGTTTAATAGCGCGTAGCATCTCCCGTTTCCCTGGGGGGCCNGGTAAGCGTTCAACTTCAAACCCAACTGCTTGCATACAACGGCGTACACTGCCTTTGGCACAATAGGTAACCAAAAGACCATTGGGCCGCAAGGCTTTATACATTTTTTTAAAGATAGTTTCGGTCCATAAATGGGGTTGAACTCGGGGGCCAAAGGCATCAAAGTAAATGACGTCAAACGCATTGGCTTCGGCAATGTCAGAAAAAAACGCTTGGCGTTTAACAATAGAAAAATGGGGTAAAATTTTTTGGGTCTCTTCCCAAGAGCAACNGTGAATATTTTGAAATATAGAGGGATTTGAACCAATCAGTGTATGATATCCCAATGCCTGTAATTCATCTGCCGCAACAGGGTACGCTTCAATGCCATGGTAATAAATTTCCTGAGAAATATTTAGGGATTCTAAAGCGGTCAAAAGAGCATTCAGTCCAGTTCCAAAACCAATTTCCAAGAGTGTTAATGGATTTTGTATTGTTTGGCGTTCTAAAAACGTTTTTAAGCCGGCATTGATGTAAACGTGTTTGGCCTCTTGTAAAGCCCCGTGAATGGAATGGTATTGCTCATTCCAACCTTCAATTTGAATGGTTTTTGATCCATCCGAAGTGGTGATTATAGAACGTTTCAAAACAAAATTTATGATTTATTCGGCTAAAAGGACCCCGTCAGCCATGAAACTATAGGTGATTTTAGGTTCTGTAATCGCTTCAATTTCAGCACTCGATGCCCCTGCATCTTCTGCATAATGGCGAAGGTCTGCCAACGAAGTTTCTGATACATAAGCCAACCCATTAACAATTGCTTCACCTGATGCATCTGTAGGTACAAAAAAACCATAGTCTTTAAATCGAACCATTAATTCTTCTCCGTTAGACAATGGGAGTGTCATCCAGCACCCTTTTTTGGAACAAACATCACTTACCATTCCTCGCATAGTAACTTGAATTGTATCTGTTAAACCAACCATTATATTTGTGAATTCTTCAGATTTATAAACCTCACTAACATCAAATTGGGCACCATAAGACAGATAGGTAGTTGATTCAATTTTTAGGGGTAAACGTTGTGGCTTATTGTCCTTGCAATTCCAAAATAAAATTAAACTAAAAACCAAAAAATATATTCGACTCATTTCTTAAAAATTATGAGTTTAAATATAATAACTTTTTGCGGATGCCTTGTATAAATAAGTTATGAATTTAGTAGATTTGCTTAGATCAATTTGAATACCGAACAATGGAAACTTTAAAAATAACAACCATACAACATTCTAAATTAAAAAGTGTTGATTTTAATAACTTGGGGTTTGGTAAAACTTTTTCAGACCATATGTTGATTTGTGATTACAATAATGGCAATTGGGGTGCTCCAGAAATTGTACCCTTCCAGCCCATATCGCTCATGCCATCATCTAAGATTTTTCACTATGGTCAATCCATTTTTGAGGGCATGAAGGCTTATAAAGACAAAGACTTAAATACTTGGCTATTTCGCCCAAATGAAAACTTTAAACGCCTTAATAAGTCCGCCAAACGCTTGGCCATCCCAGAAGTACCAGAAGCTGTTTTCTTCAATGGCTTGAAAGCGCTTTTAAAACTCGACAATGTTTGGATTCCGACAAAAGAAGGTAGCTCACTTTACATTCGCCCTATAATTTTTGCTACAGGTGAAGGCTTCCATGCTTCTCCGGCTGATGCATATCGTTTTNTAATTGCAACAGCACCATCGGGACCTTATTTTTCTGGANAAATAAAAGTGCTAATTGAAGAAAAGTACTCCCGTTCTGCAAATGGAGGCGTTGGATTTGCAAAAGCTGGTGGAAATTATGCAGCGCAGTTTTATCCAACACAGCTGGCTATTGAAAAAGGTTATAATCAAGTTATTTGGACTGATGATAATACCCATGAATATATTGAAGAAGCTGGAGCGATGAATATTTTTATTCGTATCAATGATACACTAATTACCGGCCCAACCAGCGACCGAATTTTAGATGGGGTGACTCGAAAAAGTATCATCGATATTGCAAAAAGTGAAGGAATNAAAGTAGAAGTGCGAAAATTCACAGTATCAGAATTAATTGAGGCTTCAAATAATGGCAGTCTCAAAGAAATGTTCGGAACTGGCACAGCCGCTGTTATTTCGCCCATTGCTGTTTACGGATATAAAGATACAGACTATGCATTACCTAAGCTTGAAAAGACATTTGCCTCTCGTTTAAAAGAACGCATTACTTCCATTCAAACTAATAAATCTGAGGACCCTTTTAACTGGCGATTCAAGGTTAATTAATTTAAGACTCTAGGATGGCTTTGATATTTGGCTTGAAATAGTTTGGCCCTTTCATCACTTTACCATCGGCCCTGTATATGGGGCTTCCGTCTGCTCCTAGTTTACTCATATTACTGCGCTGAATTTCATTAAAAACGGATTCTATTTTATGCTGCATCCCATGCTCAATAATGGTGCCACAAAGAATGTAAAGCATATCGCCAAGAGCATCTNCAACTTCTACCAAATCATTGGATTGAGCCGCTTCGTAATACTCCTCATTTTCTTCTTTCATTAAGTCAAACCGGAGTTTGTTCTTTGCTAATCCTAAATCCGCTTTAGGGGTGGTTCTGTATCCAATTTTAAAGGCTTCATGAAATGCTTTAACAGCATCAATTTTGTTTTTCATTGGTAGTAATTTTTTTGTAGTTTTACGAACCTAAAAATACATAAATATGTTCAGTCNCGGNCAANTAATTTTTGGTATTATNTTCGCCNTTGTGTTTTTTGTTATCATTATTGTAGCTTACAAAAAAGATGCTGTTTTACACAAAAAATATTACAATGGGGTTTTTTGGATTCTATTGACTTTTATTGCCTTTATTGCTGGAATTGCAGCTATAAAATTTCTACTAGGCTATTAATCAATTGTCTATAAATTACACACAATCGTATCTAAATTTAATTTAGGTTTGAAAAACAAACTAGCAGNCCATAATTTTATTGAATAAAAAAGTGTGCTTGCAACAAGGGTTATTCAGTTTTCAAAAAAAATAATTTCTTCGAGGGTTTCGATTCAAAATAAATTTATAATTTCGTNTAGCTAGTGATTATTAATTATAATAAAGTNCATACCAGTGAATGGACGTCTATTTAAAAAAATAATTTAATGATATGAAATATGCTTTACTCGTATTTTTAGGAGGTGGCTTGGGGAGCGCTCTTCGATACGGCTTTGGAAAAATATTTCAAACAGTACCAGGTGCGTTTCCAATGAGNACTTTTACTGTCAATATTATAGGTTGTTTTCTGATTGGTATATTTATGGCTTATGGGCTCAAAACTGAGACCCTAAGTGAAAATCAATCAATTTTATTGATCACAGGCTTTTGCGGTGGTTTTACTACTTTTTCAGCCTTTGCTTCTGAAAACCAATTATTTTTGAAATCTGGTGACTATTTGCAATTTGGGCTGTATACTGGGGCCTCTATTTTGTTAGGCCTACTGGCGGTCATGCTTGGGTTGTATTTAGCGAAACAGATTTAATTTTTATAATTGTACATCATCCCCCCTTCAACTTTGATTGGTAAGAAATTTTCTTTAGGGACAATTGGACAAGAATAACGCTCGTTGTAAACACAATAAGGGTTATAGGACTTATTGAAGTCCAACCAAATAAGGTCTCCCTCAGGTATCTTTAAATCTATATAGCGGCCTCCTCCATAAGTTGTTATCCCATTGGTGGCGTCCAAATATGGTAAAAACAGGTAATCACTTGATTCTAATACAGAACTTTCGCTTTGGTAGACCTTTAGGCTGTAATCAAAACCCTTAATTGTAAAGCTTAAAATGCCAAAAACACGTTCATTAGAAAGCCTAGTGGTGCTTGTTTTCATTTCAAAAAAATCACTGGTATTTGTTTTTTTCAACTTTGCAACCACGGCAAAACTTGAATCAACAGGGAAAAATGACAACCCCTTAAAGCTCTTTATGTCTTCAGGCTTTAAGGGAGATCTAGAGGCATCTTTAAAAAGCGCATTCAGCGATCTATGAAATTCAGATTCGGTAGTCGAAAAGCGTTTGCCCTCTTTACAATTGAAAAAGAATAAAAAAATACATAATACAACTGTTAATTTAAAGCTTTGGTTCAAAATTNGGCATGTTTTAGAGGTTGACCAGAAACAATATCTGAGAGAATGATTTGTGTTTTAGTTTCGCCATAGCTAATCAANTCATCAATAAATTTTTCCAGATGTTGTTGGTCCGTAAAAACGACCTCCATGACAATATTTTCGTTGCCAGTGATCCTGTAACAATTAACAACTTCTCTGTAGGTTTTTATTTTGTGTAAGAAAGGCTGCAACCGTCCCATAAAGGCACGAATGGTAATCAAAGCTCTCATGCCATGGCCCAATTTCCTTGGACTTAGCTTGGCATGATAGCCCAGAATAACGGCCGAATCTTCCATTTTTTTTATGCGTTCTGCGACGGCTGGAGATGAAATTCCTACCGAAGCGGCAATTTGGGTATTGGAGATTCTTGCATTGGATTGTAGCGCTGCTAATATTTTAGTATGTATGGTATCAAGTTTCATTTTTAAGATAATTAATTAAAAATAATAAAAATTTAAATATTTAATCTAANTATAATTTAATTATTAAATACAACTAAAGCTTTTGCGATTTAACTTTGTATAAACAGATGGTTAAAAAAATGCATTCTAACAACGCAGAATTTTACAGTAGTTTACACAAAAAGGCACAAGATATTGGAAGGCTTTCTAAAGCTATTTCTGCTTATTTAATGAATGACCTTGCTCCGCTGAGTGCAAATGGATCTGAAGATCCCAATATTTATTTTTCAGGGGATATTGTTCAGCAATCTATTTCGCTTTCTGAGGAAATAATAAAAGCGGAACGCACTTTGGTTCCCAATAAAAAATACANGCACGCACGTACNCTGCGATGGTTGACCTATCGTCTGATGCAAAACTGCAAACGTTTGGAGCAATGCAACAGTAATGGTAAAAACTTTATACAAATACTAAGAATAGAACTGAAAAAATTTAAACGCCTTCACAAATATTGGATGCTTACCCTATAAAGTTTAAATATTTACCAAATTTGTTTCTAAAATTAACTTTTAAAAAACCTAAGTAGTAGAAAGAATTTCTTGCATTCGTTGTTGCAGCGCCTTTGCTTTATTCGCAGCTTGGGCGGCAAAATCTCTGTCATTGGATGCATAAATTATAGCCCTGGAAGAATTGACTAATAGACCCACTTCAGTATTTAAACCATACTTACAAACCTCTTCTAAACTACCACCTTGAGCCCCAATGCCTGGAACTAGCAAAAAACTATTGGGAACAATGTCTCGGATTTTTCTAAAATAGGCTGCTTTTGTGGCCCCTACTACATACATCAATTGTTTTGAGTTTTTCCATGTTTTAGAAGTATCTAGAACAGATTCAAACAGAAGAGCATTGGTATTATCTTTGGTTTGGAAGTCGAAAGCGCCTTGGTTAGAAGTCAGAGCGAGTAGAATAGTGTGCTTTTCATTAAATTCTAAAAAGGGCTCTACGGAATCGCTACCCATATACGGAGCTACCGTAATGCTATCAAAACCTAAATCTTCAAAAAATGCCTTGGCATACATTCGACTTGTATTGCCGATATCGCCACGTTTGGCATCGGCAATAGTAAAAATTTCAGGGTAATTATTATTTAAATAATCAATGGTTTGTTTTAATCCTTTCCAACCGTCCTGACCATAAGCTTCATAAAAAGCAATATTGGGTTTATAGGCAACACAAAGATGGTGCGTTGCATCAATAATGGCCTTATTAAATTCGAAAATAGGGGATGATGTCTCTAAAAGATGAGCTGGTATTTTGGACAGGTCTACATCCAATCCAATACAAAGAAAAGATTGTTTTTTTCTAATTTCCGATACGACACTTTCAAGGTTCATAGATTTCAAATTACATCTGAATTTGATTTAAGTTTTTCAGTATTTTCAGCAAGCATGAGTTCATCAATTACCTTTTGAATNTCNCCATTTATAATGTTTGATAAATCGTAAAGTGTCAGTCCAATACGGTGGTCTGTTACGCGTCCCTGAGAATAATTGTACGTTCTAATTTTAGCACTCCGGTCTCCAGATGAAACCATACTTTTTCGTTTTTCAGAATCCGCAGCTTGTTTTTTTGCTAATTCCATCTCATATAGTCGAGAGCGTAAAACTTTCAATGCTTTTTCTAAATTTTTATGTGATGATTTTTGATCTTGACAACTGACAATCATGCCTGTTGGCTCATGGTGAAGCTTGATCGCTGAATAAGTCGTATTGACCGATTGTCCACCGGGTCCAGTGGAAGTTGTTCGTTCAATCCTAACTTCAGACATATCAAGCTCAAGGTCAAACTCTTCTGCTTCAGGCAATACAATGACTGAGGCTGCGCTGGTATGAACTCTCCCTTGCGTTTCTGTTTGGGGTACACGCTGAACACGATGTACACCTGCTTCAAACTTCATNGAACCATAAACGTCTGTACCTGAAACTTCAAAAATTATTTCTTTATAACCCCCAGAAGTCCCTTCATTGAAATCCACAACCTCAACCTTCCAGCCTTTGGATTCACAATATTTTGAGTACATTCTGTGTAAGTCTCCTGCGAAGATACTGGCTTCATCCCCACCTGTTCCGGCACGGACTTCTACTACAACGTTCTTGGCGTCTTCTGGATCTTTAGGAATTAAAAGAACTTTAATTTCTTCTTCCAATTTAGGCAATTGACNCTTGGNATCTTCAAGCTCAATTTTGGCCATTTCAACCATTTCAGGGTCTGAATCATCTGCAATGATTTCTTGGGCTTCTTCTATATTAGATACAAGCGTTTTGTAAAGCTGACCACGGTCTAGAATTTTNTTCAGGTCCTTGTATTCTTTGCTAATTTTAACATAACGTTTTTGATCTGAAATGATATCCGGCTGAATAATCAAGTCACTAACTTCATCAAAACGCTGCTTTATAATTTCAATTCTTTCTAACATAAGTGCTTACAAATCGTTTGCAAAAATACAATTTTTGAGATGAATGAAAGCCAGACGTTAATACTCAAACGTACCGTATTCACTTTTAATGGTTAATTTTTTTTCTGGAGAGGCTTCGACATGACCAATAATCTGTGCCTCTACATTAAATTTTGAAGCAATGCCAATAATAGAGTCTGCAACTTCTTTGGGGACATACAATTCCAAGCGATGACCACAATTGAAAACTTGATACATTTCTTTCCAATCAGTCTTTGATTGTTCTTGTATCAATTTAAAAAGTGGTGGCACAGTAAACATATTGTTTTTTACAATGTGTAAATCATCAATGAAATGCAAAATTTTTGTTTGCGCACCGCCGCTGCAATGTACCATTCCATGAATNGTATTTGCATCATATTTTGACAAAATTTCTTTGACAATCGGCGCGTAAGTTCGCGTGGGAGAAAGCACCAGTTTGCCTGCATTTAATGGACTGTTTTCTATAGATTGTGTCAGTTCAACACNCCCAGAGTAAACAAGATTTTCAGGAACTCCTGGGTCGAAAGTTTCAGGAAATTTACGGGCAATGTCTTTACTAAAAACATCGTGTCTGGCAGAAGTTAAGCCGTTGCTACCCATACCACCGTTGTATTCTTTTTCATAGCTTGCTTGACCATATGATGCCAAACCTACAATCAGATCTCCTGCCTTGATATTGGCATTGTCAATGACCTCGCTGCGCTTCAGTCTTGCCGTGACTGTGGAATCCACAATTATNGTGCGCACCAAATCACCAACATCAGCCGTTTCCCCACCTGTAGAGTGGATGGTGATACCGTGTGTGTTTAAATCCTGAATGAGCGCTTCCGTGCCGTTAATTATTGCGGATAATACTTCTCCTGGAATCAAATTTTTATTGCGGCCAATGGTTGAAGACAACATAATGTGATCAGTGGCACCCACACAAATCAAATCATCAATATTCATGATAAGAGCATCTTGGGCAATGCCTTTCCATACGGATACGTCGCCGGTCTCTTTCCAATAGGCATAAGCCAAAGAACTCTTAGTCCCTGCCCCATCGGCATGCATTACCAAACAATAATCTGGGTCATTGGTAAGAAAATCAGGTACAATCTTACAAAAAGCCTTTGGAAACAAACCCTTGTCAATATTTTTAATGGCATTGTGAACATCTGATTTGGATGCTGATACTCCGCGTTGGGCATACCGTTGGCTTNTCTCTTGAGTCATGGNTTTTTATGAATTACAAATCTAATAAAGTATTTGTTTATTTAAATTAAAAACGCCNAATTAACNTGAGCGTTTTTTTNAGATTTATCNNGTAAAAAGAAGTTCTCTGTATTTTGGCAACGGCCAAAGCTCATCATCAATCAATAATTCCAGCTTATCACATCCATAGCGAATTTCGTCAAACATAGGTTTGATTTTGTTGCAATAAGCTTCTGCTTTTTTAATAGATTTTGAAATCACATTGGCTTTCTTTCTTTGGTTGATCATGGAGGTAACTCCAGAATTTATAGCTTTAATATATTTTGAAATATCTGCAATTAACATCAATTGTTCACTGGCGTGCTTTTTGTAATCTTTGCCATAGATGTCTTTCAACCCTCTGACATTGTGAATCAATATATTTTGATATTTCACAGCAGTTGGAATGACATGATTCCTAGCAATATCCCCTAAAACTCTGCCTTCGATTTGAATTCTGTGAATGTAGTCTTCTACCTCAATCTCATATCGCGCTTCAATTTCCGTTGGATTCATCACCTCCAATCCTTGATAGAGTGCAATAGTCTGAGGGGCAATTTTCACCTTTAGCGCAGCGGGTGTATTTTTATTGTTGCTCAAGCCTCTCTTTTTGGCCTCTTTTTGCCAAGATTCACCATAGCCATTACCTTCAAAAAGAATGGCCTTTGATTTTTTAATATAGTCTCTTAATACATTAAAAATAGCTTCATCTTTTTTAAGTCCTTTTTTATCAATAAGTGCATCCGCTTCTTTTTTGAATTGAATGAGTTGTTGTGCTANAATTGAATTTAAAACCGTCATTGGATTGGCGCAATTGGCTGTTGATCCAACAGCTCTAAATTCAAATTTATTCCCTGTGAATGCAAAAGGAGATGTTCGATTCCGGTCGGTATTATCCAATAAAATCTCTGGTATTTTACCAACCACATTAAGCTTTAAATCGGTTTTTTCTTCAGGGGATAACTTCCCTTTTGTAACGCCTTCAAGTTCACCTAATACTTTGGTGAGTTGTGCACCAATAAAAACAGACATGATAGCTGGAGGAGCTTCATTGGCTCCCAACCTGTGGTCATTGCTTGCAGAAGCGATAGATGCTCTTAGAAGTTCTTCATTGTCATAAACCGCTTTAATAGTGTTGATGAAAAACGTTAAAAACTGTAAATTACTCATCGGTGTTTTTCCAGGCGCTAAAAGATTTACTCCCTTATCTGTAGACAAGCTCCAATTGTTGTGTTT
>NYVA01000042.1 GCA_002684355.1 Formosa sp. | reverse complement strand
TGACCAACGCACCAATAAGACCATCTCTATTAGAAGTTATTTCAGCTGGATTCAAGGCAATAACATAAGACTCTCCAGCATCCAAGACTGTTGAAAGCGGCGTATTATTTTCGATAATAATATCTACTGGAAGGTCAGAAAAATCAACCTGAGTATTGTTTTCGGTGGCCATCACAGACACAAAATTCATATAATCTCTATTGTTGGATGAAAATGTTTTTAGATTTGTAAAGGTTCCAACCCTAAACGTTTTGCCAAGACCCGACAGTCCTTTAGAAACTAATGACCCTGCTTGATTTTGATTTCCAGCAATGAGACGAATGGAAGCATAAACAGGTTTTTCTGATTGAATGATATAGCCTTTATTTGTTACTGAGCTTGCAGTATTGGAAACCGGCAGTATAAATGGAGTATTATCTCCTATTCCTATATAAATCTCTAACGGAATTGTGTTTGAAACGGTATAATTTATAACACCACTCCCAACCTGGTTGACCGCGACATTGACAGGGTTTTCATTAGGTGTTGAAATGTGTAAATATTGATTTTGAGGTATGGCATTATTATCTGAAGCAGCTGTTATGGGTGGGATGTAATGGGTACGGCTTAATTGTGCCTGTAAAAGCCCATAGCAAATCAAAAAGACAATGCTGAAAAAAGATCTTATTGTGATATGCTTAAAAACGAACAAGGTTTAAAATTTTTGATTATTTTGTTTAACTTATTATCAATAAAGTTAAATATAAGTTTAAAATTTTTAGTACAGAAGAGTTAATTGTATTTTAATATTTAGCTTTTGTAGTTTGAGGGGTTTCAAAGAAGCAAAGAATAACTTACTTTTGTTATTAATCTAGACAAAATGAATACTACTGCGGTTGTAAATCACATTACCAAATGGTTAAAGTCTTATGCCGATAAAACCAATATCAAAGGGTTTGTTGTCGGGGTATCAGGGGGGATTGATTCAGCAGTAACTTCGACATTGTGTGCCAAAACCGGACTGAGTCTGTGGTGTTTAGAGATGCCGATTCATCAAGCACCCAGTCATGTAAGCCGAGCCCAAGAACACATCTCCCATTTAAAAAATACCTACTCTAATGTTGCCTCTTCTAGAGTTGACCTAACCCCTAGTTATGAGGCTTTGAAATCAGAAGTGTCCTCAGATGGCACTCAAGACGAAATTGAGATGGCGCTTGCCAACACACGCGCAAGATTGCGAATGGCAACGCTGTATTATCACGCTGGACTCAAAGGGTTTTTAGTGGCAGGCACAGGAAATAAAGTTGAAGATTTTGGGGTCGGTTTTTACACAAAATATGGTGACGGAGGGGTCGATTTAAGTCCTATTGCAGACCTTTTAAAATCTGAAGTTTATGAATTAGGAGCACAGCTTAATGTTCCCAAAAGCATTATGGGGGCCGCTCCAAGTGATGGTCTTTTTGAAGATGCTCGAAGCGATGAAGACCAAATTGGGGCTTCTTATCCAGAGTTAGAGTGGGCCATGGCTATGAAAGATCTAGGGAAAACTGCAGTTGATTTTACGGGCAGAGAACTAGAGGTTTTTAATATTTTCATGCAATACAACACTGCAAATTCCCACAAAATGAACCCGATTCCTGTTTGTGTGATTCCTGAAACAGTTAGAAAAATGAAATCATGATTAGGGTGCTTATCGCTGACCACCAACCCATTGTAAGCTATGGAATTCGCATGCTTTTTGAATCTTCATCAGACATTAAAATCGTCAATTCTGTAAACACCAAAAAACAATTGATGGACTATTTAAAAAAGGGAAGCATTGATGTTGTGCTTTTGTCATTAGACTTCGGGGACTCCAATGGCATCACCATTTTGAGAAATATAAAAAAGGAGTTCAACGAAATTAGAGTGCTTATTTTCAGTTCACAAGCTGAAAATATTTATGCAGCGAATACCATTAAAACGGGTGCTTCGGGATACCTTTCAAAATCAGCCACAACAGCTACCATTAAAAGAGCAATTCTAAAAGTTTTTAAAGGTGGTATTTATGTCAGCAATGCCATGGCAAGAAAATTGACTTTTGAAAAAACCCAGGAACAAACAAATTTATACAACAAACTCTCCACACGGGAAATTGAAGTGTTAAATTTAATTTGTAGCGGTAAGAAAAACAACGAAATGGCTGTCGAATTGAACATCAACCCAAAAACAGTAAGCACCTACAAGACCCGTCTTATGAAGAAACTGCAAGTCAATAACATCATTGCGTTGATTGATTTGGGACGGCAAAAAAATTAATCAGAGAACTCTGTTAAGCTTTCTTGAAAGCAACATTTTTAAATTGGAATAATTTAAAACGTCTTCTAAAACTTCGGAATGATCCTTTGAAACGTCTTGTGTCTTGATTTTAAATTCTGTTACTTTTTGATCAATTAAAAAACATCTTAAGCTCAAAATCGTTTCACTAACAAGTTGAGAAATACTCAAATCTTTGGGTTTTGGAAAAATATTATTTTTCTCCCAATTGTGGAGGCGATAGCGTTCATCATTCATTAAAATTGAGGTAATAATTGCGGCTAACTTGGGATCAATGCGTTGTATGAAATTATCAAATGAAAATGCTTCAGACTGATTTAAATGATCAATAATTAGATAATAAATCGTTTTAAAATCTGCATTACTAAATTGCATTTCATCTTCTTGTAAATCTAAATAGATTTTCTCAAAGACCTTGGCTTTATGTGTTACAGGCTCCAAAACAAGCACTCCATCTTCGTTTTCTTTTAAAATCAAATCTTCAAAGTCTTCAGATCGATTGCCATACAACAACAGAACCTCAATGATTTTTTGTTCCAGTTCAAATTGAATGTTTACTTTTTTGGGAGCGGAAGTGGCTTTGACAACCTCAAAGGATTTCTTTTCCTTTTGATAGTTTTTGTTGGCTTCGGCGTTGCTTTTTTTCAACATTTGAGCCAGTGTGCTAAAAAGTACTTCTTCGCTTATGTCCATGATTCTGGCACATTCACGCACATAAATCTCTTGTTTTATTTGATCCGAAATTTTAGAAATACTGCTGACCATGTCACGAATTAAATCCGCTTTTGCAATCGGGTCATTTGCGGCCTCTTTCATTAATAGAGATGCTTTGTAGGCTATAAAATCCTTGGCATTTTCTTTGAGGTACTGCTGCAATTCCTCCATTGTATTTTGCTTGGCAAAACTGTCGGGATCCTCTCCTTCTGGAAACGTACATATTTTGACATTCATCCCTTGTTCCAAAATCAAATCAACCCCTCGTAATGCGGCACGAATCCCAGCCGCATCGCCGTCAAACAGAACTGTAATGTTTTTAGTAAGCCTGTTTATGAGTCTGATTTGTTCGGCAGTCAGGGCCGTACCTGATGAAGAGACGACATTTTTAATGCCTGTTTGATGAAATTGAATCACATCTGTGTAGCCTTCTACTAAATAACAATTGTCTTCTTTCGCGATGGTTTGTTTGGCAAAATAAATTCCATATAAAACCTTGCTCTTGTGATAAATGTCACTTTCTGGTGAATTAAGATATTTTGCTGCTTTTTCATTCTTGGCCAAAATACGACCGCCAAAACCCAATACACGTCCAGACATGCTGTGAATTGGAAACATCACACGTCCTTTAAATCGGTCAAATTGTTTCTGTTCTTTGATGATGGTCAGCCCTGTTTGCCCTATGTATTTTAATTGATAGCCTTTTTTTAAAGCCGCATCCGTAAAACCACTCCAAGCATCTGTTGAATATCCAAGTTGAAATTTTTTAATGGTTTCACGAGTGAAACCCCGTTCTTTAAAGTAGCTCAATCCAACCGCTTTTCCAGCATCTGTTTTATGCAGTGTGTTTTGAAAATAAGTATTGGCAAATTCCGAAACCAGATACATACTTTCTCTATCTCCTGCCGCTTCTTTTTGGGCGTCACTTTGGATGGTTTCTTCAATTTCAATATTGTATTTTTTAGCCAAATACCGGATAGCTTCAGGATAGGTGAAATGCTCGTGCTCCATTAAAAATGAGACGGCAGTGCCGCCTTTACCTGTAGAGAAATCCTTCCAAATTTGTTTTACTGGAGACACCATAAAACTCGGGGTGCGCTCTTCACTAAAGGGACTGAGACCTTTAAAATTACTGCCCGCTTTTTTTAGTTGCACAAAATCACCAATGACCTCTTCTACACGGGCCATGTCAAACACTTGATCTATTGTTGACCTTGAAATCAATTTTATGGTTTTATATAAGTTAAATATTCAGTACAAACGTAAAGATATAAAAACTAATACATTTCAAGTAGAAAATGAAGAGACGAAGGACAAAGGTTTATTTGTTGCGATCAATGACATAGTTTACCATCATTACCAAGGCTTCTTTGTATTTAGATTCTGGATAATGTTGAATCAATTCAAGTGCTTGACTTTGGAATTCTTTCATTTTTGATACTGCATAATCCAAGCCTCCGTTGTCTTTAACAAATGCAATGACCGCTTTGACTCTTTTGGGGTCTTTGTTATAGCGCTTAATGGAGTTTACAATCCAGTCGCGGTCTTTGTTGGAACAATTATTCAGTGTATAAATTAAGGGGAGTGTCATTTTTTGTTCTTTGATGTCTATGCCTGTTGGCTTGCCAATTTTTCGAGATCCATAATCGAATAAATCGTCCTTGATTTGAAATGCCATCCCAATAAGCTCTCCAAACTTTCTTAAAATTTCTACATCCTTAGAATGTGGTTTGACAGATGCGGCGCCCAAACTGCAACAAGCCGCAATTAGAGTGGCTGTTTTCTGACGGATAATATTGTAATAAATAGCCTCTGTAATATCTAAAGTTCTGGCTTTTTCAATCTGAAGCAGTTCTCCTTCACTCATTTCTCGAACCGCAACCGAAATGATTTTTAATAAATCAAAATCATTGTTGTCAATACAGACTAAAAGTCCTTTAGACAATAAAAAGTCCCCTACTAAAACAGCAATTTTATTTTTCCAAAGGGCATTTATGGAAAAAAAGCTTCGACGTTGATTGCTGTCATCAACCACATCATCATGAACCAGGGTTGCGGTGTGAATGAGTTCGATAACAGAAGCACCGCGATAAGTCCGCTCACTGAGCTCACCATTGGAAACCATCTTTGCAGATAGAAACACAAACATGGGGCGCATTTGTTTTCCCTTACGATTGACAATATAATGGGTGATTCTATTCAGCAGAGCCACTTTACTTGACATAGAAAGGCGAAACTTTTTTTCAAAAAGTTCCATCTCAAAACTTATGGGTTTTTTTATACGCTCAATGACTTTCAAATACAAATATTTACTTGCAAAATTAAGCATATAAAAACAAATGCGTGTGAGGCGAAAATTAAATTTTAGTAAATTTCTCTTTAATTATGTCTGCTGTAGATTTATTTTCTATTTTACTTTCAAGCCAAGAAATTATATCCAGGTATAAAAAAGCACGCCTTTCATAGGGGTGATCTTCATAAGTTAAAAGTTTTTGGTGTAAACCTCTAAAAGCGGCTTTTAGTTCGTTTGGATAAATGTCCCCTAAACTCTTTAAAAAGGAAACCATTTCTTTTTGAACCGCATATAAATCTTCCATTTTAATCAAAAACTTATAGGTACTTTTGATGAGGCGATCGAGTTGGTAGTCAAGACCTGCCTCATAGTGTGCTACTAAATTTAAAATTCGAGAAAAACACAACAAATCCTCTCTCATTTGCAGAGACTTATTATTAATAATTTTGGAAAGAAAACAAATGGCGTTTTCATAATCACCGGTTCCAAAATACAAGCTGGCTATCTTATAGTAAAACACCATCACATGATGTTCGTCTATTTGGTTGGCGTGTTTCTTCAAACCTTCAAGCACCTCTTCAGTCAATGGAAGGCCCTCTGTGAAACTACCTTCTATAAAATGTAAATTAATCTTATTGGAATACAGGTAAAGAAACACCAAGCCGTTAATATTATCATCATGAGGGAACCACGCTTTTTGAGTAATTTGTTCAAAATCGTTCAAAACATTTTTAAATTTTTGATGGTGCTTTATGAAAAATAAGGCCTCTAAAAGATACTGGTATCCTCTTAAGAAAAATACAGGGTTTAGAAGAATCATAGCCTCATTATCATAAAATAAGTCCACCCATTTTCGGGAGTATTTATAGCAAGACTTGAAGTCTTGAATTAAAAAACTATACCAAAGATGAGCCTTGTAAAGCCAAAGTTTTTCTCTAAACCCCAATGCTTCAATTTTAAATTTTGGCATTCGTTTATCAAAATAATCCGTCACTTTTTCATGCTCTGCATTATTTTTTACATAACCTGTTTTTAAAAACAAACCATACAATTGCAGCGATAAATTAGACAACTTGCTGGCAATAACATTCTGACGGCTCAACTCTTTGGCTTGAATTGTTAATGCGTCAGCCCTGTTACTAAGACTTCTTGTGATGTATTGAGATTCTATGACTTTTTCAAGTTCAACAATCTCATATGCAATATTTTTTTCTTGGTTTTTAATGGCCAATGCCTTNGCCTTATCTAGTAATTTCAAACTTTGTTTGTAAAGCCCTTTGTGGTACAAAATAGTAGCAAAATCCAATTGCTCCCTCAACTGTATTCTCAGATTTTGATGAGAAGGATTCAGTTTTAAGCTTATAAGTATCTGCTTATATAAATGGGCTTTTAAATTGGAAAGCTGTTGTTTTTTTACGAATCCTTCCTTTAAGATAAATTTTTCATCGTAAGCCTTAAGCCGTTCTAACAACTTAAAGAGCAACAAAAACTTTGAATCTTCATTCACACCCAATCTGCCGACATAAAGCTTAAACTGTCGTTTTTCAGACTTGGTCAGTGATTTCACCAAGACAAATAAATTGTCTTTTGCATGTTTAGTCATAATTAAATAATGCCCTTAATACTTTGGTGTTCATATTATTACAGTAAAACATCTCTGGTTAAGCATTGNAAATTTATGAAAATAATTTAGGTTTAAAATTCAAAAAAAATTAAATTCGTAACACAATACAATATAGAATATATTATATAGAAATGTCCACCACAAACGTACAAATATTTGACACTACTTTAAGGGATGGAGAGCAGGTACCTGGATGCAAGCTCAACAAAGCTCAAAAAACAGTTATTGCGGAGCAATTAGACCTGATGGGCGTGGATATTATTGAAGCGGGCTTCCCAGTGTCTAGCCCCGGAGATTTTGCATCGGTTGAAGCTGTTTCAAAAATCGTCAAGAATGCAACTGTCTGCGGATTGAGCCGCTCCGTAGAAAACGATATTAAAACTGCTGCTGAAGCTCTAAAATATGCCAAGATGCCCAGAATTCATACAGGTATTGGAACTTCAGATTCACACATTAAATTTAAATTCAGCTCGAACAGAGACGAAATTATAGAACGTGCTGTTGCCGCGGTGCGTTATGCAAAATCATTTGTGGAAGATATAGAATTTTATGCGGAAGACGCGGGCCGAACGGATAACGAATATCTTGCAAAAGTTTGTGAAGCTGTNATTAAAGCTGGAGCCACCGTGCTAAATATTCCGGATACAACAGGGTATTGCCTTCCTCATGAGTACGGGGCCAAAATAAGGTACCTTAAAGAGAATGTAAAAGGAATTGAGAAAGCCACTTTATCTTGTCACTGTCACAATGACCTTGGTCTAGCCACAGCAAATTCTATTCAAGGTGCTATCAACGGGGCGAGGCAAATTGAATGTACGATTAACGGCATTGGCGAACGTGCAGGCAATACCGCATTAGAAGAAGTAGTCATGATCATGAAGCAACATCCAAACTTAAAATTGGACACCAATATTAACACTTCCATGCTCTATGGCATCAGCCAAGTAGTTTCTGATAATATGGGGATTTACACCCAGCCCAACAAAGCCATCGTCGGTGCCAATGCATTTGCGCACAGCTCAGGAATTCACCAAGACGGTGTCATAAAAAATAGAGAGACCTATGAAATCATAGACCCAAAAGATGTTGGTGTTACCGAATCGGCTATTGTTCTGACAGCCAGATCTGGTCGCGCCGCCTTGGCCTACAGGGCAAAAAATGTCGGTTATGAGCTTACAAAACTACAACTCGATGTCGTTTACAAAGATTTTTTAAAATTCGCAGATTTAAGAAAAGAAATAACTGACAATGAAATCCACGAAATCATGGAGTCCAGTACTATTTACAATGAACTCCACTGATTTATGAAAAAGACGCTTTTTGATAAGGTTTGGGATGCGCATGTTGTGGACTCTATTGAAGATGGCCCTCAAATCTTATATATCGATAAGCATCTTATTCATGAAGTTACAAGCCCTCAAGCTTTTAATGAATTAAAGGAAAGAAGAATTCCGATTTTTAGGCCACATCAAATTGTGGCCACAGCCGATCACAATACCCCTACAACAGATCAACATCTACCAGTTAAAGATGCTCTTTCTAGAAAACAACTTGAACAACTTTCAAAAAATTGTTTTGAAAATAACATTACACTCTATAAACTCGGTCATAAGTACAATGGAATTGTCCACGTAATGGCGCCAGAGTTAGGGATTACTCAGCCAGGTATGACCATGGTGTGTGGAGACAGCCATACCTCAACACACGGAGCTTTTGGAACGATCGCTTTTGGTATTGGAACAAGTCAAGTCGCCCAAGTCTTTGCAAGCCAATGTCTCTTACTCAAAAAGCCAAAGCGCCTACGTGTAACTGTAAATGGCTCCCTCAAAAAAGGGGTTTTAGCCAAAGATGTTATTCTTTACATTATTTCAAAATTGGGTACCAATTCAGGGACGGGTTATTTCTGTGAATATGCAGGAGATGTTTTTGAAAATATGAGTATGGAAGGTCGAATGACCGTCTGTAACATGAGCATTGAAATGGGAGCTAGAGGCGGTATGATTGCTCCTGATGAAACTACTTTTGACTATATCAAGGGCCGAGAGTTTGCGCCTAAAGGAACTGAGTTTGAGAAAAAAACTGAATATTGGAAAACACTCCCAACAGACAAAGGAGCTAAATTTGACAAAGAATATTCTTTTGATGCCAAAGACATTGCACCCATGATTACTTACGGGACCAATCCTGGTATGGGAATTAAAATATCGGATGTCATTCCTATAAAAAACGATCCATCTTTTGGAAAATCTTTGGAATACATGGATCTTAATGCTGGAGAGTCTTTACTAAACAAGCCCATCAATTTTGTGTTTATTGGAAGTTGTACCAATTCTAGAATTGAAGATTTCAGAGTGGCTGCCAGTTATATAAAAGGCAAACAAAAAGCAAAAAATGTAACAGCTTGGTTNGTTCCAGGAAGTCGACAAGTGGAGGCCCAAATCAAATCGGAAGGCTTACAGAGTGTTTTTGAAGCNGCTGGATTTGAACTGAGACAACCCGGATGTTCGGCTTGTCTGGCCATGAATGATGATAAAATCCCGCAAGGTGAGTACTGTGTATCTACCTCAAACAGAAATTTTGAAGGCCGACAAGGGCCTGGTGCCAGAACCATATTGGCAAGTCCATTAGTGGCTGCAGCAACTGCGGTTGAAGGAAAAATTATTGATGTTACTCAAAATGTGCTATAAATGGAAAAATTTATAACCCTTAAATCGCCAGCAATTCCACTCAATATCGCCAATGTAGATACCGATCAGATCATTCCTGCAAGGTTCTTAAAAGCCACGGATAAAAAAGGCTTTGGAGACAATGTTTTTAGAGATTGGCGTTACGACAAAGACCAGAANTTAAAACCTAATTTCCCGCTTAACAATCCAAAACATAGCGGAAGTATTCTTGTGGCAGCAGACAACTTTGGCTGTGGCTCGAGTCGAGAACATGCCGCCTGGGCCTTAGTAGGTTATGGTTTTAAAGTGATTGTTTCAAGTTTTTTCGCTGATATTTTTAAAGGGAATGCCCTCAACAACGGTTTGCTTCCCATTCAAGTATCTGAAGCATTTCTAAAGGCACTTTTCGAAGTTATTGACGAGGATTCCAATGCCACTTTAACAGTCAATTTAGAAACGCAATGTTTGTCGGTATATGGTACAAATTTAAGTACTNACTTTGACATTGATCCCTACAAAAAAACATGTCTTATCAATGGCTATGATGATATTGATTACTTGATAAGCCAAAAAGAAAAAATTGAGGCCTTCGAGCATCTAAAAAACCATTAATTATGAATCTAAAAATTGCCGTATTGCCTGGAGATGGTATAGGCCCCGAGGTCACCGAGCAAGCTATTAAAGTTTTAAACGCGATTGCCATAAATTTTAATCATAAAGTTAGTTACACATATGCCGATGTGGGCGCCATCGCTATAGACAATCACAATGATCCTTTGCCAGAGACAACACTCCAAATTTGCAAAAAAAACGATGCCATTTTATTTGGTGCGATTGGCGACCCAAAATACGATAACGATCCTTCGGCTAAAATCAGACCAGAGCAAGGGCTTTTAAAACTCCGAAAAGAATTGGGATTATTTGCAAACATACGACCTGTAAAAGCTTACAAAACACTCTTAAAAAAATCGCCGCTTCGNAAAAAAATCGTCAAGGGAACCGATATTAGTATTTACAGAGAGCTAACTGGAGGCTTGTATTTTGGAGAAAAAAAATTAAGCGAGGATGGCAATACAGCTTCAGATTTGTGCACCTATTCACGCCATGAAATTGAGCGGATTACACACATGGCGTTCAAGGCGGCAAAAGCAAGAAAAAACAAGGTAACTTTGGTAGACAAAGCCAATGTTTTGGAAAGTTCTAGACTCTGGAGAAAAGTCGTCACAGAAATTGGAAAGCAATATCCTAAAGTTAATTTAGATTTTTTATTTGTGGACAACGCTGCCATGCAAATGATTCAAAACCCAAAACAATTTGATGTCATTCTAACAGAAAACTTATTTGGAGACATTATCAGCGACGAAGCGAGTGTGATTGGAGGTTCTATTGGTTTGTTGGCTTCTGCCTCTGTGGGAAATAAATATGCCATGTTTGAACCTATACATGGTTCCTATCCACAAGCGACTGGAAAAGGCATTGCCAATCCAGTGGCCTCTATTTTGTCTGCGGCCATGCTGTTAGATTACTTTGAATTGTATGAAGAAGCGGAAATGATTCGCAAAGCCGTGGATAAATCACTCGTATTACAAATTACCACACCTGACTTGAATAAGAAATTTGACAATGTTACCACAAGTAAAGTCGGCGATTTTATTGAAGATTTCATCAATAATCCAGAAGATTCTAATTTAAATTTCTCTAACATATATCTGGGTCAATCTACAATCATCTAAACTAAAAAATTCAACAAAAAAAAGCCTCATGCTTTGCATGAGGCTTTTTTTGTTACAATTTAATGGTTTTGCCTTTACCGTCTTTAAAACGATGTTCGAGGTATGTGTAAGCATCTCTTGGCATTATTTTCACCCAAACTTTGTATTGAAAAAACCATTTCAATCTTATGGATGGGAAACCTTTAGTTATAAAGGCGGCGATAAAAGGATGTGTGTTTAAGGTCACCTTTTTATTGCCTTTTTTAATAATTAAATCTAATTGATGATTGATTTTGTCAATCAAAACAATGGGTGCTTCAACTTCAAGGCCAGTTGGACCATTAGGGTTGGACTCTTTTGTTTTGATATTCATTTCAGGACGAACACGCTGACGTGTTATTTGAATAAGGCCAAACTTACTGGGGGGCAAGATTTTGTGTTTGGCGCGATCCTCCTTCATTTCATCTCTTAGGTGGTTGAAAAGTTTTCTCCGGTTCTGAGCATTGTTCATATCAATAAAATCTACCACAATGATACCCCCCATATCCCGAAGTCTAAACTGTCTTGCAAGCTCTGTGGCTGCAATCATATTAACTTCGATGGCTGTATCTTCTTGGTTTCTTTCTTTGCTGGTTCTATTACCACTATTGACATCCACAACATGTAGGGCTTCAGTATGCTCTATAATTAGATAAGCGCCTTTAGGCAAACGAACTGTTTGACCAAATGAAACTTTAATTTGACGCTCTATACCAAACTTTTCAAAAATTGGTGTTTTGGAATTGTAAAATTTTACAATATTTTCCTTGTGAGGTGCAATTTCAAAAATATAGTCTTTGATTTTTGCACAAAGATCAATGTTGTCTACATTAATTTTTGTGAAGCTGTCATTGAAAATATCTCTCAAAATTGAAGAGGCTTTATTCATCTCTCCGAGAACTTTACTAGGGGTGTGTGCATTGGGTATGCGTTTACATACATCTTCCCATTTGCGATAAAGATTTTGTAAATCTCTATCTAGTTCTGCAACTTTTTGACCCGTAGCAACTGTTCTTATAATGACTCCAAAACCTTTTGGAGCGATGCTCTTCACTAATCGCTTGAGGCGTTCTTTTTCGGCACGGCTTTCAATTTTTTGTGAAATAGAAATGCGATTTGAAAAAGGAACTAAAACCAAGTAGCGCCCAGCAAATGAAATCTCTGAACTTATTCTTGGTCCTTTTGTGGATATAGGTTCTTTCACAATTTGTACCAATAATGTTTGATTGGATTTTATAGCCTGGTCAATTTTACCGTCTTTGTGAATGTCTTTCTCATATGGAAAATCCTTTAGAGAAAAATCATTTTGTTTACCTGTGCTTACACGTTTCATGAATTTCATNAAAGAAGGAAGTTTTGGGCCTAAATCATGGTAATGCAAAAATGCATCTTTTTGATAGCCTACATTTACAAATGCGGCATTTAGTCCAGGTATAGACTTTCTGACTTTGGCGATAAACACATCACCAACAGAAAATTTATTATTATCCTTATCCTTTTGATATTCAATAAGTTTACCTTCTTTTAATAAGGCAAAATCAACATTGTCTGAATTGGATCGAATTATTAATTCTTTGTTCATAATGTTAATTTTAATCTGTACAATTAATTTTGTACAGATGGATTGTACAATAATTCTTTGACTTACCACAAGCTTTTAAAAAGTGTGGTAAGGACTTGTGGTGTATTATGACCACAAGCATCACAGGATTTAATCCCGATAAATTCATAGNTTTCAACAAGGTAAAGTTGAAAAATATATGAATTTGATGTCAATGAACGTTCTTTAAAAAACCCAAAAAAGCAGCCAGGGCTAATTTATCAGTTTACTTCTTTTTGTGTCGATTTGCACGACGTCTTTTTTTACGCTTGTGCGTAGCTACCTTGTGTCTTTTACGTTTTTTACCACTGGGCATATATAAACTTTGTTTATTTTATTAATTAATTAACTTTTACCTTCGTTTTCACACCTTCAAGAAATATTTTTGAAGGTTTAAATGAAGGAATATTGTGTGCTGGTATCTTTATTGATGTATTTTTCAAAATATTTCTGCCGATTTTTTCCGCACGTGTTTTAACCACGAAACTACCAAAACCTCTTAGGTAAACGTTATTTCCAGATTCTAAGGACCCTTTGACTTCTGACATGAAAGATTCTACGGTTGCTAATACATCCGTTTTTTCAATGCCTAAATCGTTCGAGATTTTAGTTACTATTTCTGCCTTCGTCATAATTTNTTNATTTAAGTTAATGTTATCTGAGGGGATGCAAATATATGTATTTTAAATTCAATATTTCAAAGCTATATAATTAAAATTTAAACGCTGAATAGTTTATTTTTGTATCCAACGCCTATAAGAAATGGATTTTAATTCTGATTTAATTCAATGGTACTCCNTTCATAAAAGACCGCTCCCCTGGCGTGAAACCAAAGATCCCTACAGGATTTGGCTTTCTGAAATCATACTGCAGCAAACACAAATCAAACAGGGCTTACCCTATTATTTAAAATTTACCGTAAACTATCCAACAGTGTTTGACCTCGCGAAAGCATCAGAAGACGAAGTCCTTAAACACTGGCAAGGTTTGGGTTATTATTCTCGAGCACGCAACCTCCATAAAACCGCAAAATATGTTGCAGAAGAATTAAACGGCGTTTTCCCAAAAACATACAAAGAACTTTTAACGCTCAAGGGGGTTGGAGATTACACGGCTAGTGCTATTGCTTCGATATGTTACGAAGAGCCTGTTGCGGTTGTGGATGGCAATGTTTACAGAGTATTATCGCGTTGTTTTGGTGTTGACACCCCCATAAATTCAACTGAAGGCGTTAAACAGTTTAAGCGATTGGCCATGTCATTGCTTCCAAAAAATAATATTGGAGACTACAACCAAGCCTTGATGGAGTTTGGGGCAAAACAATGCAAGCCAAAATCTCCAGACTGTTCCAATTGCCCTGTAGATTCTGAATGTGTAGCCTTGGCCACTGCAAGCATTCAGAAATTACCTATTAAATTAAAAAAGATTAAAATTCGAAAACGTTATTTAAACTTTTTAGTGCTGTTGACTAAAAATCACAAAACCGTTTTGGAGAAAAGAATTGAAAAAGGGATATGGCAACATTTATATCAATTCCCAATGCTTGAATCAGACACATCAATTTCAAAAAAGGAGCTGTTAGCCAATTCAGATTTTAAGAAAATACATGCGCTTAAATTAAAAAATGTTAAGCTGTTNAATTCAAAGGACATTCTTCATAAATTAACACATCAAGATTTGCATGTCAAATTTTGGATTATTCAAATAAAAAATGATATTGACAATGGCATTTCATGGTCAGAGGCGCAAGCACATGCGGTTCCAGCCCTTATTGCGCAATTTATTAAGGCTTTTAATCCTTAAATTGTTATTATTTAAATATATTTATATTTTCTTTACCTAAACACATAAAACATGTCTGGAACACTAAATAAAGTTATGCTTATTGGTCACTTAGGAGATCAAGTTAAAATGCACTATTTCGATGATAAAAATTGTGTGGGACGTTTTCCGTTGGCCACCAACGAAACCTATACCAATAAACAAACCAACGAAAAGGTCACCAATACAGAATGGCACAATGTGGTGGTTAGAAATAAAGCNGCCGAAATTTGCGAAAAATACCTTAACAAAGGGGACCGTGTTTATATTGAGGGGCGCTTGAAAACTCGCAAATGGCAGGATGATAAAGGGAGTGACCGATACTCCACTGAGATTGTTTGTACAGATTTTACCTTTCTGACAAATAAAAATGAGCAAAATCCCGTGCCAACTACAGCAGCATCAGCACAAGCGCAGACAAATCCAAATCCAGATGTAAAAGAAACAGATACCAATGAGAGTAACGACTTGCCTTTTTAATTTTTTCTCAAACTAACTGCCTTTGAATTCTGACTGTTTTATTGCTTTTCAAGTCATAGATACAATACTTATCTTAGGCATTGCTTCTGTTTTGATTTTACTGCTGTGCTCTGCCTTAATTTCTGGAGCAGAGGTGGCATTATTTTCACTTACCCAAGCCGATTTAGAGGCCTCTGGAGAACAAGGCTCAAAATCTATCCATATTATCACCCAACTTTTAAAACGTCCAAAAAAATTATTGGCGACCATACTGGTTGCAAATAACTTTATAAATATTGGAATTGTTCTTTTATTTGCAGCCCTCACTAATTNTTTTTTTAAGGATACAAACACAAAANTTGAACTTGGTTTTGTCGATATTGATTTGGTATTTTTTATTGAAGTTATTATAATCACTTTTCTAATTCTTCTATTTGGCGAAATTCTACCCAAAGTCTACGCCAACCGGAATAATTTGAAGTTTTCAAAATTTATGGCCCATCCATTAAAAATAATGGATGTTTTATTTACGCCTGTAAGCATGCCAATGCAAAACTTTACAATATGGATTCAAAATAGGCTTGGAAAACAAAAGTCTAATTTAAATGTCGACTATCTATCTCAAGCCCTAGAATTGACCAGTGAGGAGGATACAACAAAAGAGGANCAAAAAATATTAAAAGGCATTGTTTCCTTTGGAAACACCGACACTAAACAGGTCATGCGTCCGAGAATTGATGTTTTTGCACTTGAAGCCTCAGCGGACTTTGAAACCATTGTGCNTAAAATTGTAAAGCACGGCTATTCTAGAATTCCCGTTTATNAGGACAGTACCGACTCTATGTGCGGCATTCTCTATGCCAAAGATTTATTACCCCATCTCCATAAAAAAAAATTCAACTGGAACAGCTTGCTAAGAGCCCCATTTTTTGTTCCTGAGAANAAAAAATTAGATGATTTGATGGTAGAGTTTCAAGAAAAAAAAACACATTTAGCAATTGTAGTAGACGAGTATGGAGGCACCTCAGGGGTAATTTCGCTCGAGGATGTAATAGAAGAAATTGTAGGTGATATTAGCGATGAATTTGACAACGATGATTTGATTTACTCAAAAATCGACGATGCTAATTATGTTTTTGAAGGAAAAACAACACTCAAAGATTTTTATAGAATTATAAAATTAGAAGATGAAACTGCCTTTGAAACAAACAAGGGAGAATCTGAAACTCTGGCAGGATTTGTATTGGAAATTTCAANAAGTTTTCCAAAAATCAAAAGCAAACATAAATTTGATAANTATACTTTTGTTGTTGAAAGCATTGACAACAAACGTATTAAACAAATTAAAGTGTCTATAGAAAAATGAAACTATACCATCCCATTTTTATTTTAATGTTATCTTTTATGGGGTGTCGTGAAGCAATTGTTCCTAAGCCCAATGCTTTCTTAAGCTTGAAATACCCTGACGCTTTTTATCAAAACATTGCCATGGACCTACCGATTAAATTTGATAAAAATAAATTGGCTATTGTGGAGGGTATAAAATATAAAAAAAGTTCACAAAGTCTTAACTTAAACTATCCGCTGCTCAAGGCGAAGTTATATTTATCTTATCATCCTTTAAATGAAAACCTTGCTCGCTACGTTTCGGAAACAGAATTTACNACAAAAAATCACGCAAAAGTTGCGCACGAGGTCACAGAACAAAAATTTGAAAATTTCCGAACCAANGTTTTTGGAAAAATGTATGAGTTGACGGGGCCAGTCGCATCTCAATGTCAATTTTATGTCACTGATAGCAGCCAACATTTTTTGACAGGGGCTTTGTATTTTAAAGTTAAGCCCAACTACGATTCGATACTACCGGCAGTGCGTTATTTGCAAAAAGATATTATAAGATTGGTGGAAAGTTTAGAATGGAAATTTTAATTTTTTTAAGCTTTTAAAGTATTCCATCCTTGTGCTGTTAGAGGAATTTTCTCCTGGCCCCGAGTCACAAGATGCATTCCTGAAACTGCTTCTGTCATGTATCCAATAACTGTTAAATTTGGATTGTCTTTTATTTTTGGGTAGTCCTCTTGAGATATGGTCATGAGTAATTCATAATCCTCACCNCCACTCAAGGCAATGGTAGTGCTCTCTAAATTAAATTCCTCACAAGTTGAAATAACTTGAGGGTCTAAAGGAATTTTTTCTTCATACAAATCACAACCAACCACACTCTGCTTGCAAAGGTGAATAACTTCGGATGACAACCCATCACTTATATCAATCATAGCGGTAGGCTTGACGTCTAAATCTTTGAGCAGCTTTACAATATCTTTTCGCGCTTCCGGTTTTAGCTGCCGCTCAATGATATAAGAATAATGGTCTAAATCTGGTTGGTTTTTAGGATCAACCTTGAAAACTTCTTTTTCACGTTCCAAAACCTGAAGGCCTAAATAAGCAGCTCCGATATCGCCAGTGAGCACCAGCAGATCGTTGGGTTTAGCCCCATTGCGTTTTACAACCTCAGAANCACTGACATGACCAATGGCTGTCACTGAAATGGTTAAACCACTGATTGAAGAAGTGGTATCGCCTCCAACAACATCCACTCCATAAAACTTGGCTGCTTTGTTGATACCATCATATAAAGCCTCCATCGCCTCAATTGTAAATCTGTTTGAGACGGCAATTGAAACTGTAACTTGAGAAGCNATTGCATTCATGGCATAAACATCAGACAGGTTGACCACAACGGCTTTATAGCCCAAATGTTTAAGGGGCATATAACTCAAATCAAAATGCACCCCTTCAACTAAAAAGTCAGTGGACACAACAACCGATTTATCTTTAAAATTTAAAACAGCCGCATCATCTCCAATGCCTGTAATGGTGGTTGAATTTTTAATTTTAAAATTTGAAGTCAAATGATCAATAAGTCCAAATTCACCAAGATTTGAAAGAGCTGTTCTATTTTGATTTTTATCTTCTAACATGGTGTAAAAATACAGCAATTATAGAATTTTTATGATTTAATTATAGAATTTAATGTAAATTGACATTTCNTTNATTTCNTTAATATGAGCTTGGCNAAAAAAATTTTNCTTCTTGTAATCTTATTTTCAAACACTAATNTCTTGGTTGGTTGTGATTCTGAATTNATNCAAGTTGGCGCTATAGATGCCGATTNCGATGGTGTTTACGATTTCGATGATAATTGTCCACAATTGGCCAACCCAAATCAAGAAGACAGCGATAATGATGGTATCGGAGACCTTTGTGATGCTGTAAATTTCACCTCACTGCCCTGTGAAAATGGCTATGCTGGAATTTATCCATGTGATGGGTTTGACCTCATAGGTTATTTGTCTTTGGAAGCGCTAAGCATCGGACCTGTTGTGGGTAATCTTTCTGGAAACGATTCTTGGGGATGGACAGATCCTGAAAACGGCAAAGAATATGCCTTGGTAGGTGCTTCTTCTCACACAGCTTTTGTGGANATGAGTGATCCCGATAACTTAATACTTGTGGGTGTGCTACCCACAGCTACAGTTAACAGTTCNTGGCGGGATATAAAAGTGTATCAAAACCACGCTTTTATTGTATCTGAAGCTAGTAACCATGGTATGCAAGTTTTTGATTTAACGCGTCTTAGAGATTTCGAAACCACAGCAATTGAGTTTGAAGCCGATACACATTTTACAGAATTTGGCAGAGCACACAACATCGTTATTAATGAAGACTCTGGATATGCGTATGTCGTGGGGACTCGAGGAACACCTTATAATGGTGGACCTTTGTTTATTAACATTCAAAATCCAACAAGCCCCATTTTTGAAGGCGGTTATGGTGAAGGTGGCTATTCACACGATGCTCAAGTCTTGAGCTATAATGGTCCTGATTCAGACTACAGTGGGAAGGAAATTTTAATTGGAAGTAATGAAGATCAGGTGGTCATTGTTGATGTCACTAACAAATCAGACCCAGTGACCATTTCCTCAGTTGAGTACAGTAATATTGGCTATACACATCAAGGTTGGTTTACAGATAATTTGCAATACTTTATTGTTGGTGATGAACTGGATGAACAAAATATAGGCACCAACACTCGCACCCTCATCTTTGATTTAAATGATTTAGACAATCCCAGTCTGAGTTTTGAATACATTGGAACTAACACGTCGATAGACCACAATGGATATATTGTTGGAGACAGCTATTATTTGGCGAGCTACAGGGCNGGAATTCGAGAAATAGACATNAGCAACATTGAAAATCAATCCATGGCTGAAATAGGCTATTTTGATACTTACCCAGAAAATGACAATGCTGCTTTTGACGGCGTTTGGAATGTATATCCTTTCTTTAGCAGTGGGCACATTGTAATTAGTGACATTCAAAAAGGGCTCTTTGTTGTGAAAAAAAATAATTGATACTTCAGTTTATGGATTTAAAACAAAACATAAAAAAAGCTTGTTTTGTTTTCACTGTTTTGAGTTTGNCTTGTGATTCAGGTGACAGTAACATTNAGAGCAGCAACAATNAAACTATAGAAATTCGAAAGACCCTCACTTTGGGTGGTGCTCATAATGAAAGTGCCCAATCTATTATCAGTACTCCGGATGGTGGCTATGCGGTTCTTGGTTATACCCAAAGTATGGATGCCGATGTTGCCAACAAAACCAATACCTCCTATGACTTTTGGCTCTTAAAATTTGATACTGANGGACAACAACAGTGGCAACATATTTATGGCGGAAATGATGACGATCGCGGACAAGAAATCATCAATACNAGCGACGGAGGATATGCGATTTTAGGCAGTAGTAGAAGTGATGATGGAGATGTGTCTGAAAATGCCGGTTCAAATGACTTTTGGATGGTAAAACTAAATCCTTTTGGAATTATCGAATGGGAAAAATCCTTTGGGTATTCTGGACTAGATAATGGTTTTTCAATCTTACAAACGCAAGATCAAGGGTTTTTACTCACTGGAGTTCTTGATGTGACCGCTTCAGAAGGCGAAGGGAACACGAATCGGCTCAANGCAGCNCGTCATGCCGGTGGAGATTATTGGGTTATTAAGCTTGATCAAATGGGGGAACTACAATGGCGGCGCTACTATGGCGGTAATTTCACGGATACAGCCTATGCAGCAGCAGAAACANAANCAGAAAATTTTATAATTGTGGGATCTTCAGACAGCGACGATGNAGACATCAATAACAACAAAGGCAGTTATGATTTTTGGGTTTTAAAGCTCTCTAATGATGGAACTCTTCTTTGGGAAAAATCATTCGGAGGCAGTGAAATTGACGAAGCCAAAGANATTACAATTACCAGCGATGGAAATTTTTTGATTGTTGGTAATACCCGAAGTCATGACACAGATGTCAGCTTAAATAATGGTGCCGCAGATGTTTGGGTTGTCAAGATAAACCCCGATGGAGAATTGCTTTGGGAAAAAACGTTTGGAGGCAGTAGTTTTGATAGTGCTCAGGCCATCCATAAAACACAAAATAATGACTATATTATTGCCGGGAACTCTAGAAGCTCTGACATTGACCTCATNGAAAATAAAGGCCAAAATGACGCTTGGTTTTTTAAAATCGACAGTGAGGGTGCTTTACAATCCCAAGTTTCTGTTGGCGGAAGTAATATAGACTTGCTAATGGACGTTGTTNCGCTGGAGAATGGCAGGATTGTTGTTGTTGGAAACTCCGGCAGCGCCGATTTAAATATTCCAGAAAATAAAGGCTTTACAGACCTTTTAATAATTGAAACAAAACCATGAAAATAATATTTAAGATTTTAGCTGTTGCCTTTATGTGCAGCAGCTGTAGTTCTGATACTCACAGCGATANGGTTGTTAATTTAAGATTCATACATGAATGGAACAATGCAGTTGTAACAGCGGACGACTTTGGTACTATTCAATATGTAAATGCCTTTGGAAATCAATTGGGTATTGAGCGATTGAGATACCTTATTTCGAACCTTACAATCACAAAACCCTCTGGTGAAATCATCCCTTTAAACAATTACCACTTAATAGATTTAGAAAATGAAAACACATTAAATCTCACTTCCAATCAATCTGTTGAGACTGGAACATATGCTAATGTTTCATTTATTTTTGGATTTACAAACACCGCAAATACAGATGGAGCCTACCCGGATTTAAATTCTGCTTCATGGAATGTGCCGCCCATGCTAGGCGGTGGTTACCATTACATGCAATTGGACGGGAAATTCATAAACAATATTGGGAATGAAGCTGGTTATAACTTTCATGCCATTCGCGCTGCAGACAACCCTGGTCCCAACCCAAGCTTTCCGCAAGACACTTTTTTTGAANTCAATTTAGGCCCCTTAACTGTTTCTGAAAACAATGAAATTATAATTTCAATGGACATNGCACAGTGGTTTAAGGAACCTTATTTATGGGATTTAAATCTTTACAATCAAATGNTGATGCCAAACAGCACAGCTCAAATTTTGATGTATGAAAATGGTCAAAATGTATTTCACCTAAATTTTGTTGAATAAATATCTAAAATATAAGCTCTTGATTTTTGTTTTGTACTTTTCTTGTTCTCAAGATGGTAAAAGCGATTTCAATGGCTATGTACCCACACCATTAACTTTGGAAATACCAGCAGTTTTTGAAGACCGTATTCTGCCCCCAGTCATTCCAACAAACAATCCGCTAACAGAAGAGGGCATTGCTTTGGGNAAGAAATTATTTTTTGANAAAAGACTATCCGCTAACAATACGCAAGCCTGTGCTGATTGTCACAATCCTACATTNGCGTTTACCGATGGGCGGCAATACAGCTTGGGCATAGATGATATTGAAGGCGTTCGAAATGCCATGCCCCTTTTTAATTTGGCTTGGAATTACGACGATCGGTTTTTTTGGGACGGGCGAGAGTTGAGTTTAGAAAGACAAACATTTGATCCCATCACAAGCCCTATTGAAATGCATAACACACTTCAAAATGTGGTTCAAATCCTGCAAGAAGATTCAGAATATCAATTGCTTTTTGAGCAAGCCTTTGGGACAACACCCATTGATTCCCTAAAAATTGGTAAAGCCATTGCACAATTTGAACGCACGCTAATTTCAGCCAATTCAAAATTTGATCAATACCTCTTGGGTGAAAGCTTATTAACAAACGAAGAACTTGAAGGATTTAATATCTTTATGGACGAGGAACGCGGAGACTGTTTTCATTGTCATGGCAGTCANAACAATCCNTTGTGGACAGATAATATGTTCCACAATAACGGTTTGGATACCAATCCCCCAGACCTAGGTTTGGGGCTATTTACTGGTGACCCNAATGATAATGGTAAATTTAGATCNCCTTCTCTCNGAAATTTAGCGTTTACAGCCCCTTATATGCATGACGGAAGGTTTGAAACCCTTGAAGCAGTTATAAATCATTACAGCGAAGGCCTAAATAACTCTCCTACGATAGATCCATTAATGAAAAAAGTAGCTGATGGTGGTGTGCAACTGACCCCAAATGAAAAAGCAGACCTCAAAGCATTTTTATTGTCACTTTCTGATGTTGAATTCACAAACAACCCTGAATATTCACAACCATAGTAAAAACCAATGGTTATATATACTAATATAATGTTAGGAAATAGTGTGATTTAAGGTTATATTGTATATTTGTGGTCAATTTATTAGTTTCAATTTAGGTCAACATGATTAACGTAAGTGATACGGCAAAACATAAAGTACAAAACCTCATGAAAGAAGATGGTTTTAANCCAAACACAGATTTTGTCCGTGTGGGGGTAAAAAGCGGTGGTTGCTCTGGTTTGTCATACGATCTTAAATTTGATAAAAATCAAAAAGAAAACGATAAAGTGTTTGAAAGTAATGGCGTCAAAATTATTGTGGACACCAAAAGTTTTTTGTATCTAATAGGAACTACTTTAGAATACTCCGGAGGCTTGAACGGAACTGGCTTTGTGTTTAAAAACCCCAATGCCAATCGCACTTGCGGATGTGGAGAATCATTCTCCCTGTAATTGAATAAAAACTGTGATGAGTAAATATACTGAAGACGATTTACGAGAAGAACTAAAGAGTAAGGAATACGAATATGGTTTTTATACCGATATCGATTCTGATACGTTTNCAGTTGGTCTTGACGAATCTATAGTTCGTGCCATTTCTAAAAAGAAAAACGAGCCGGAATGGATGACAGAATGGCGCTTGGATGCCTTTAGAGTTTGGCAAAAAATGGAAGAACCCGATTGGGCCAATGTAAACTACGAAAAGCCCGATTTTCAAGCCATTTCTTACTATTCTGCTCCCAGTGGAAAACCCAAGTACAATTCTTTGGACGAGGTAGACCCAGAGCTTCTTGCAACATTTGAAAAGCTTGGNATTTCCTTAGATGAACAAAAAAAACTAACGGGAGTCGCCATGGATGTAGTAGTCGATTCTGTTTCTGTTGCCACAACATTTAGAGAAACACTTTTAGAAAAGGGTATCATCTTTATGAGTATTTCTGAAGCCATTAAAGAACACCCAGAGTTAATAAAAAAATACATTGGCACAGTAATTCCCAAAACAGACAATTATTATGCGGCACTCAACAGTGCAGTTTTCAGTGACGGTAGCTTTTGCTATATCCCAAAGGGAGTTCGATGTCCCATGGAATTATCCACCTATTTTAGAATCAATCAAGCCGGCACAGGCCAATTTGAGCGGACAATGGTTATTGCTGATGAAGGTAGCTATGTAAGTTATCTAGAAGGTTGTACGGCGCCTAGCAGGGATGAAAATCAATTGCATGCAGCAGTTGTAGAACTTATTGCACTANAGGNCGCCGAAATCAAATACTCAACCGTTCAAAACTGGTATCCTGGCAATACCGAAGGAAAAGGCGGTGTTTATAATTTTGTAACAAAGCGGGGGCTGTGTGAGAAAAATGCAAAAATTTCATGGACACAAGTTGAAACGGGAAGTGCCGTTACTTGGAAGTACCCGTCTTGTATTNTAAAAGGCGANAANTCTGTNGGAGANTTTTATTCGATTGCGGTAACAAACAATTACCAACAAGCNGATACTGGNACNAAAATGATTCACTTGGGNAAAAACACAAAATCTACCATCATCAGCAAGGGGATTTCNGCNGGAAAATCTCAAAACAGCTANAGAGGCCTTGTTCATGTNAGNTCNAGAGCGGAAAATGCTAGAAATTTTTCTCAATGTGACAGTTTNCTCATGGGCAATCAATGTGGGGCACATACGTTTCCNTACATTGAAGTTAAAAACAAAACAGCACAAATAGAACACGAAGCNACTACAAGTAAAATNGGTGAAGANCAAATTTTTTACTGTAACCAAAGAGGCATTGAAACCGAAAAGGCCATTGCGCTTATNGTAAATGGGTTCAGTAAGGATGTCCTAAATAAATTACCAATGGAATTTGCTGTAGAGGCACAAAAATTATTAGAAATTAGCCTCGAGGGCTCAGTTGGATAAACTCTATTTAAATGAAAAAAATACTGGCATTGGCATTGTTGATCTTAAGCTTTGGATGTAAAAACACATCTGAAGAACTAACAACGCTTAAAGGAAGTTATATGTTTTTTGAGGATGCGGCTGTATTACAAGCATCAAACGAAATATATGGTGTTTATCTAAATGACAAAGCCATAGCCTTAGATGAAGCTTCAAAAAAGTTTAAAGCCACTCCTACGGATGTAATAATTGCAGAAGTTAAAGGACGTGTTTCAACAGAAAAACATGAAAAAATTCTTTGGGAGAAGAAATTTGAAATTATTGAAATTATAAGTATCAGTTCAAAAAAAGAAACGAACAATACATTAATATTAGGCGCAGAATAATATGTTAAAAATAAATAACTTACACGCACGTATCGGAAAAAAATCTATTCTAAATGGAATTGATTTAGAAATAAATCCAGGAGAAGTTCATGCCATTATGGGGCCCAACGGCTCAGGTAAAAGCACCCTTGCATCCGTTATTGCTGGAAAGGAAGAATACGAAGTCAGACAAGGCCAAATCGTATTTGAAAGTGAAGATATTGCTGAATTAAGTGCTGACGAACGGGCACACAAAGGCATTTTTCTGTCCTTTCAATATCCTGTCGAAATACCAGGCGTGACCGTCACCAACTTTATAAAAACCGCAATCAATCAAATGCAAAAAGCAAAAGGGGAGAAAGACATGCCGGCTAACGAAATGTTGAAACGCATTCGAGAAAAGTCGGAAATGTTAGAAATTGACAGAAAATTCTTATCCCGTTCATTAAATGAAGGCTTTTCAGGGGGTGAAAAAAAACGAAATGAAATTTTTCAAATGGCCATGTTAGAGCCCAAACTCGCCATATTAGACGAAACCGATTCGGGTCTTGACATTGATGCCCTTAGAATTGTTGCCAATGGAGTCAACAAACTCAAAAGCAAAGATAATGCAACACTTGTCATCACCCATTACCAACGCCTTTTGGACTATATTGTTCCTGACTTTGTTCATGTTCTATATGATGGAAAAATTGTCAAATCAGGTGGTAAAGAATTGGCCTTCAAACTAGAAGAAGAGGGTTACGATTGGATCAAAAAAGAAGCAAATCAAAACGTCTAAACCAAGAGTATTCCATGGAACTAAAAGAAAAGCTTTTATCTTCTTTCATTGCTTTTGAGAATCAAGATTCTTCAGACAGCCTATTCCTGAACGAATTGCGTGGCGAAGCCATTAAAAATTTTGAAACCTCAGGCTTTCCTTCCAAAAAAGATGAAGCTTGGAAATACACTTCTTTAAGAAGTGTGTTAAAGCAAGACTATAGCCTCTTCCCGAAATCGGAACACAGCATCCAATACGGAGATGTACAATCTTTCTTTGTTGACGATATTGACACTTATAAAATCGTATTTATTGATGGCAAATACGCCGCCCATCTTTCTCAAACAACTCATGAAGGAATTGATGTTTGTTTGATGTCTGCTGCACTGAGTCAATCCAAATACCAAGTGGTTATCGAAAACTATTTTAACAAAATCGCTGCAAAACATGGGTTGAACGCACTGAATACAGCCTTTTGCAGTGAGGGTGCTTACATTCACATTAAAAAGAATAAAGTTTCTAAAAGGCCCATACAAATCATTCACTTTTCAACGGGAAAAGAACCTGCTCTACTTTTACAGCCTCGCAATCTTATAGTTGTGGATGAGAACGCGCAAGTTCAAATATTGGAACGGCATCAAAGTTTGACAAAAAACCCAACACTCACCAACAGCGTCACTGAAATTTTTGTTGCTAAAAGAGCACAAGTTGATTACTATAAAATACAAGACGACAAACTTGAAGCCTCTCTAATTGACAATACTTTTATCGACCAAAGTCAAGAAAGTCATGTGGCCGTACACACCTTTTGCTTTGGGGGAAAACTAACGCGTAACAATCTAAATTTTTATCAAAACGGACAGCGCATAGAATCTACGCTCAAAGGAGTGACAATCATTGGTCATA
>NYVA01000041.1 GCA_002684355.1 Formosa sp. | reverse complement strand
CGCTCGGACCGTACATTTCCATCAGGAAAAACTTTCTGTAAAAACCCAATACGGTCATCATAAAGTAATGAGAAGATACTGATGTCGTAGGAAATGTAATTTTTAAAAACACCGCGCGCGCCCACATCCATTGTTGCTCCTTTTTCATCTGTAATATTAGGGTTAATCACAAAGGCTGGATTGATGATGCTAATGTCTGCAAAAGTCACTGACCTATAGTTTTGAGATAAGTTGCCATAAAACTCCAAGGAAGTATTGGGTTTATAACTGGCGCCAAGACCCAACAAGACAAAAGAACGTTCACGTGTTTCGTTGTAAAAATCAGTTTCATTTAGGATGACATTGCCAGCAGCGTCTAAATTTATACGTTTGCTATAGCCTTGACTTTCCGTCTTGATGTACTCCAATCGAAACCCTGGGGTGATTGAAATTTGATCATTCAAGTAAATTAATTGTTCCCCAAAAACAGCGGTATTGAGATTTGGATAAGTATAACATGATTGGGCAGGATAGTCAATGTATTGTTGGGTTTGAAAACTAAAATCGGGACCTGATCCGCTACTTCCGGGGCCTTGTTTACCTATATTGTTGGCCTTATAGTACTTAACGCCTAAAAGCGCTGTAGCATTTTTATTTAACAGTTTGTAGTTGTGAATCAATCGTGACTCAAAACCATAATTATTAAAATTGCCTTTGATAAGATCTCGTTCCTCATAGGAACCAAAAAAATTATCAAATATATCTGGCTGATCAACTCTGTTTGTCCTAAAACCAAGAGCATCCCTAGTGGCATCAAGTCCAAAAAAATTGAAATTAAATTTTGTGCTTTCTGAAAATTCGTGGGTTACTTTGGCATTGTAAAGCAACCAATTGATGGCAAACCAATTTCTGGATCTATTGCTTTGATAGGGATCANTGTCAAACATTGCATCGTTCAAGCCTCCGGCTTGCTTGGCCAGATAGTTTAAATACGTTATTTCACCTGATATCTCTGTTTTGTCTGAAAGCTTATACACCAATTTTAAATACATATTCCTGGACGAAAAATTAGAGTTGTCTCTAAAACCATCTCCTTCTTTGTAATTAAAAAACGCATAATACCCAAGCTTATTTTTAGTTCCACTAAGGCTTGTGAAGTTTGTATAAAGATTGTTGCTGCCCAGGGTGTTTCGTGTTTGGACTTCCAACAAACGGTTGGGATTGGGAGCTTTCATTTTAAAATTTACCAAGCCGCCAAACTGGGTGCCATATTGTAGGGAGGCAGCCCCGCGAACAATTTGAATTTCTGAAAGGGCTTCGGAAGCNGGGGTATAATAACTCTCAGGATACCCCAGTACATCCGCGCTGATGTCATAGCCATTTTGACGGGTGTTGAAATTTGAGGTTCGGTTGGGATCTAAACCACGGCCGCCAATATTGAGTTGTAGTCCAGCATCGTCATTTTGATAAATATTCAGCCCCGCAATCTGGCTGTATATTTGCCGGGCATTATTAGTGGCCAAATTTGCAAAAATATTATTCATGACGACAACCTCATTTTTTTTACCAGCGTAAATGGCCATTTCTTCTACATCAGCCATGCGTTTGACAGAAAAATATTGTTTTTTTACCANAGCCAATTCAACAGATGATAACTGCTCTGTAAGTGGTTCTAAAACAACATTAAAATCAAGCTTATTGGAAGTATTTATAGTTGTTTTAAAAGGTTTGTAGTTATAGGAAAAATAGATCAAATCAAGGCTGTCTTTTTCTGTAACAAAGGCATAAGCCCCTTTGACATCGGTTGTTGTTAGCAATTTCCCAAATCCTGAAAAAATCTCAACAGATGCGATGGGCGTTTCTGTGAATTTATCAAAAACAGTTCCCGAGACTTCGGATTGCCCGAACGATAAAAGGTTTGGAAGCACTAATAAATAAATAATTTTAAAATCCTTTAATCTCATCTTTAAAAGGTTTAATCCATTGTTTTTGTTTGAACGATTCTTTTTGCATNAGCAGATCGATTTCAGGGTCAATAAATTGTTGATTAGATCTGCCATTTAGGGATACATAGCTTTCCGCATATATTCCGATATTTTTATGCCCTTGGGTTTTAAAATGGTCTCCTAAATAATGTGCGTACTCCNAAATCATATCTGGTTGAAAACTCATTTGTTTGATTTGAAGATCGGTCAAAAAATGGCCATTCCTAACATAAAAAGAACTACCGGAGGTTTTATTGACAACTTTAAAATTGGTGTAACCTATTTTCTCAACCAACATCACTCTCCATGAAAATCGATACCCTTCCTCGGCCCAAAATAGTTCCGATGGGTATAAAACATATCTGAAGGGAACCAACATCTGAACGGCAAAAAAAATTGNAAGGGTCCAAAGTATCCATTTAGGCCGCTTGTAATAAAAATGATTTACATTTTCTATGAACGAAACCTCCACCATAGAGCGCAAGGGCTGAATGATTTTTTTTAGTAATGTTACAATCTTATCGTGGGTCTCGCCATCAAAAAAGATCAAGGCACTGACAATCATGATGTACGGAAACATTCCTATAGGGAATAAAACGGCTGTAAAAACATGAAAAAAGACCACCATTGCAAAACCAAAAAGTCTCGTCTTTCTGTAGAACAAAAGAAATGGAATACTGAGATCGTAAAGCATACCGCCCCAACTCATAGCGTAATGTACCCAATCTTGTTGCAATAAAGTTTCACCTATTAGGGGAATATCGTACTTGGAAGGCATCCATATTTTAAGTGGCAATGCCTTAAAAAGCCAGTCCGAATTTATTTTTGCAAGGCCAGCATAGAAATAAACGATAACCATTAAGAGTTTTATCGCATCAACAGTCCATTGTGGTATTTCTTTGTATTGTTTTTTTCTAAAAAAGACATCCATTGAAAAGCATTTGTTGGCAGGCAAGAAAACAAGCAAAAAACTTAAAATACTTATGAAATAGTAGTGGTTTAAATAGGTTGTTTTTTCTATGAGTTCTATGTAGGTAAAGCAGAAGAAAAATAGTAAAATGCTAAGTCTATACCACAGACCAATTGTGATGAGAAAAGCACATAAAATGCAAATGATAAAAAGCAAGTAGGTATAACTTCCCAAACTCTGAACCCATTCAAAACCATAATATTTGAAATGAAATTTTGGCTCTACATATACAGTTTCAATCCAGCCCTTACTCCAAAACCGCAGCATGCTATAGAGCATCATGAGTCCAAAACAAATTCTAAAAACCGCTAGCTTTGACGACGCTGTTGATCTTTTTAAATAATTATCAATCTTTAAAATCATTTAAAAAGCGTATTTAATATTTAGTGATTAATTTTAGTCACCATCAGCATCTACATAGTCAGTCGAAATTTGTAAAACAGATAACATATCTGTTTTTAAAAGAACTGTACATTCTTGTATATTATCGTAAGTGATGGCCATACCTGGTAAATCNTTATTTAACTGATTTACAAAATTAGAATCCAATCCTTCAATTGATGATTTCCCAAGATCTAGCTGTGCATTGATGTCACTGCTCAAGCCAAGCATCTCTTCTGTCGCAAAATTATCAAGAAATTGTTTTAAACTAGGATTACCGTTACCATTGAAAAANGTTTTAATGGCATCCATGGCCTCTAGTGCAAGTAATCTACTTACATTTTCGTTGTGATAAGCTTCTACTTTTTCAGGAAAAATATCTCCAGCAGAAAAAATTCCAACAGGGATCCCAAATTTATTGGCTCTGAACCCTTTTTCGTAATAATAAATGAAATCATTTGTCATTTTATTGGCAGATGAAGTTGCTGTATTTTCTACAGATGCAATAAAACTACCTCTGTAATTGTTCCATTCACTTTTTACATAATTGGTGTTGGAGACCATTCTATCCGTAATTTCAGTTAGAAAGTTGCTGAAGTTAGGGTTTGTGATATAAAGGTTTAATATTGAAGCGTCGTCTTCTGCAATACCAAATAAAAGGTAATCCATTGCTGGAAAGCCTTGAGCAGAATTATAAGGAGAATTGTCTAAGCTTGAAAAATCACCAGAAGCAATCAAGGCATCAATATTTTCAGTTGCTGTTGGATAAACGTTCATTTTCAAATGATAGAATGTTTGTTCAGCAGGGCCAATATTAAACATTTCAACATGTTGCCATGATTTGTAAGCTTCAAGCCACGAAAGTCGAGTAGATTCTAAAGTTTCAGTATTGGGGGTAGCATTAAAGTTTGCAACCGTAGTTTCAAGTTCCGAAAGTTTGTCATATAGATTTTGATAATTGGGAATGATGAAATTATCAGCCCAATTGGTAAGCATTTGAGATTTTTGTTCCCAAACGGTCTGCGAAGTTTGTGATGATGTACTGTCAGAAGAACTATTGTCAGAGCATCCAATTAATAATCCAACTGAAATAGTAANTAAAACAGCTATTTTCTTTAACATGATTTAAAATTTAATAAAAACTAGGTGCCTGCAAATATAAATGCAAGCACCAGGTTTTTCGTTATGAAAACAAATATTTAACAAATAATATTTTTTATTATAATTACATTTTTTACCAACCAAAAGCGTTGTCAATTAATGCAATCATACCTTGCTGTGGGTCAGTAATGTAAATATCCTGCAGATTATGGAAATCAGCAAAATAAGCGCCTCCTCCTGTTGGTGGAGCACCTTCGCCAGTTAGGGCNTACATTATAGTAGCACGATCCATGTATGGCATGTCGCCTCCATCGTTAGTGAACTGTAGACTAAAAATAAAACCATAACCTTCAGATAATGAATGATGAGCACCAGCAATGTTACCGCTACCAGCTTTAGCTAAATAATCATTCAAATAGTGTTTGGCATAGTAACCAATAACCTTTGAAAGTTCTGTCTTGATGACTGCAGCAGCTGCATCTCTTGCATCATAATCTGCAATTGTGATGGCGTGGCGTCCAGCAATAAATGCATTGTAAACAGTTTCAGCAATTCCTGGCTCATAATTTTCCTCTACTTTCTTAAAATATTTCATAAGTAAGTTTCCAGTAGCTTCTCCCTCTGCAGGCAAACCATAGTTTAAGGTTACATCTGCAACTTGACCATAGAGGTAACCAAAGCCTTCATCCCATTTGTGCTCCATAGTTGTATAATATTTGCCATCTTCTAGTCTACCAACGGTATTATCTTCACGTCTTGTCCCTGAATCCAATTGGCTTGGGGTGATATAATTGTTGATAATTTGATCTAAGGCAAAGGCACCAATTAGGCTTTTAAAGAATAATTGGTCTAGCTCTTGTCCAGCAGAATTCAACTGATAACCATCCAACATTCCAGCGACTCCAGGTGAAGCAGTCCCACCTAAACTGGGAGCAACATCATTAGCAAATTCTTCAAGCCATCCATCAAATACTAATAAATTGCTTGCAGTGTTCGCATAAGCTGATGTTTTGGAACGAATAATTTTAGAGGTTCCATTAAGCTCAGGGTTAGCAAATCCACCAGATCCATTACTGTCACCACCAAACATAAGATCAAGCGCAGCTTCTGTTGAACTGGCATCGTTGAGCGCAGAATAAAGCTCATCTGCTTGCATCAATCGGGTTGTTTGTCCACTGTAACTTACAGTATTAAAGCCAGCTCTTTCAAATACATAAGCTGTAGGGACTTCAGGTCCGCAAGTAGGACAAGAAGAACTATCATCATCTGAACATGAAGTTAAAAATCCTAGAAAAACAACTGGGAATAATAACTTTAAAATTTTAAATTTTTTCATTAGTTTTTATTTAGATTAATTTTAAATAGTTTAAATCAGNTGCAAATATAAACTCTAATTTCAAAATAAAAAAGTTAAAAACTTGTTAATTTAGAATTATTTTAAATAAGGGTTAAAAATAATATGAAAAAAGTGCAGAAGCAGCATTATGAGCGCTTTCAAATGCGAGTACATCAAGATTCGTTTGGATTTTTTGAATATTAAAATAGGAGATTAATTTTTCGGTTGGCATATTGCCAGTCAATTCGTCTTTGGCCATGGGGCAACCACCAAATCCTTGAATGGCACCATCAAAACGCATACATCCGGCATCAAAAGCAGCCTCTACTTTTTCATGCCAGGACGTAGGATGGGTATGTAGATGCGCCCCAAATTCGACAGAGGGATAAGCAGGTATTAAATTTGAAAATAAATATGNAATTGAACTTGCAGTGGAAGTGCCAATGGTATCACTTAGGGATAAAATTTGAACGCCCATTTTATGCAAGCGCTCGGTCCACTCTCCTACAATATCTACATTCCAAGGGTCCCCATAGGGATTGCCAAAGGCCATGGATAAATAAACTACTACTTTTTTATGATGCTGGTCTGCAATCCCTAAAATGTCCTTTAGAATTTCTTCAGATTCANTAATTGTTTTNTGGGTGTTNCGCATTTGAAAGTTTTCAGAAATAGAAAATGGAAAGCCCAAAAACTCAATTTCATCAAACGCTGCGGCAGCTTTGGCGCCTCTTACATTGGCAACGATGGCAAGCAGTTTAGTTCGCGTCTTACTGAGGTCTAAATGCGATAGAACCTCAGCAGTGTCTTGCATCTGTGGAATGGCTTTTGGAGACACAAAACTTCCAAAATCAAGGGTGTCAAAACCAACGCGCAGTAAAGATTGTAGGTATTGTACTTTTTGTGAAGTTGGAATGAATGGTTTGATGCCTTGCATGGCATCCCGTGGACATTCAATTATTTTTACACTTTTAGACATGCTTGAGGATAAAAGTATAAAATTCCATTTTAATTGAGAGCTCGTTTATTGAATTTAATAGTCCGGGCAGCCAAAATAATTGTCGTTATTTTATAAAATTTAGTACATTNTNTGCATTAAACTATTATTTTTCCAACCTGCTTGACTTTTATACTCAACAAAATGAATCAACAAATCGGCTTGACTTTCATACTCCACGAAAAATATTGTTTTATCAGATTGGCTTTCATATTCAACAAAATACCATAAGCCATTATTGCCTTTTGCTTGACTGGAATAATCAACTTTAAAAACTTTAAGATCTGCCTGACTCGGATAATCGACTACAAAAACTTTGACTTCTGCTTGACTGGCATAATCTACACTGAAAAGTGTTTGAGAGTAGACAAATCCAGATGCCAACATGACTAAAACATTCATTAAAATATTTGAATTAGTCAGTTTCTAGTTTTTGATGAATTTGAAGGGATTGAGTTGCTGTGAGGAACGAACTTCTAAAATATAAACCCCCGCAGGGAGTTTAGATACATTGATACTTTTTTGGTTGTTATTATTAAAAACCGCCTGCCCTAACTGGTTATATATTGTTGTTTTAAATTCTTTTGAGCCTAATCCACTAATAGTAATATAATCGTCAGTTACATTAGGGTAAACTGTAACTGGTTGCGCATCGTAGTCCGGCCCTGATAAAGTTTCCCAAGCATCAACTGCTTGGGGACCGTTCCATATAAGGCTGGCTAGGTAAGGATTGTCAATAAATGGATTACGGTTTCCTTGGTAATAATAAATCACATCATTTCTCGTAAGTTCAAAATCTGAGACTGGGTCCTCTTGGTTCCATTCCAATAAAAGATCTGGCATATCATTTTGTATGGCGTAAGTGATTGGCCCGGCGGCAGAATTTACGGCATTGCATTGTCCGGGATAACGCAAATACATGTACATAATAATGCGAGCCACATCTCCTTTCCATTCATCGCCAGGAAAATATAACCCTCCCTCAATAATACCAGAATTCCCAGAACCATCAGCAAAAAAGCGGTTACTCCTTTCGCTGTTTTTTTGTGAATCTGCAGCCCTTAAATTGTGAATGTCGGTCCCTGGGCCAGGATCGGTTGTTGTAAGTGGTGGATTTGACAAAGAACGTGCAAAAACATGTTCACGGTTCCATTTTCCATTGCACCAGCCAGTGTGGCAGGTATCATAGGCATCTCGGCTACGGTCATTGATAAAATCATCATCATCATCATCATAACCATAAATTAACAGAACAGCACCGGAATTATCAGAAGATAAATCGCTGATGCGCATGACATCCCAAGTGTCAGTAGCACCTGAAGTGTATGGTAAAAAAGTGTGGTGGGTGTCTGTAATTAAGTTAGATAGTTGTAATCTTAAACTTACCCCGTGTTGCTCAAAATTAATATTTGAGTAATATTCTGGAATTTGAGCCCACGAAAAGTGTAGAATAAAAATCAAAGAAAAACTTAAGCTAGAGTTAAGTTTTAACATTAGAGAGTTAATTTGGTTCAATACAAATTTAATAATTTTAATTCAATGGTGTTATTTTAAAAAGTTATTTTTGTGCAACAAAATTACTGCAGATGACATTATTACTCATGGCGGCAGGCAGCGGAAGCCGCTACGGAAAGTTAAAACAATTTGACGATTTAGGACCTAAGGGCGAATTCCTTATGGAGTTTAGCATTTTCGATGCACTGAAAAACGGATTCCAGCACATCGTGGTCATCACAAAAAAAAAAAATCAAGCATTCTTAAAAAAGTACCTTTCTGAAAGACTTGAAAATTCTGTCAAACTTGATGTTTTAGTGCAGCGCACTGAAGACATTCCTGAAGCATCTTCTTTTTCTGGAGAACGCAAAAAACCTTGGGGAACTGCGCATGCTGTTTGGACTGCAAGAGATGTTATTAAAACACCATTTGTAATCATCAATGCGGATGATTACTATGGTCAAAATGCTTTTAAAGGGGCTGCTAAATTTATAAAGAAACAAAAAAGTACAGATGTTTTTGGCCTCATTGGCTACCAATTAAAAGACACGCTCTCAGATTTTGGCGCGGTTTCTAGAGGTATTTGTACTGTCAAAGACAAACAACTTCAAAAGATTGAAGAACGGACAAAAATCTCTAAAAATAAAGGGGTCATCAAAGACGAAGACTCAGGAGAAATATTAGACGCCAATGCAACGGTTTCAATGAATTTTTGGGTTTGTACGCCAAAGATATTTGAATATACAAAACGTTATTTTGAATTATTTTTAGCCCAAGCTGAAAATCATGAAAAAAATGAAATTTACCTTCCTTTCGTTGCCCAAGAAATGATGGAAAACGGATTCATTTCTGTTGAAGTTATAAATACGGCCAGCGATTGGTTTGGGGTTACCTATTATAAAGACAAAGACATTGCTGTGGAAACCCTGAAACGCCTTGTTGAGGCTGGGAAATATCCAAGTCCTTTATGGCATTAGGTTTAATTGTAAATTTGCCTTTTTTCAAATTTCCAAAGCTTGATACCGCCATCTAAATCATAAACAGACGAAAAGCCTTTTGCGTTTAATTTTGAAGCACATTTAGCACTCCTACGGCCCGATTTGCAGTACAAAATGACTGGAATTGACTTATCCAAAGCCTCTATTTGCATGTCAAAGTTAGGACTATAAAAATCAATATTTTTAGCATTTTTTAAATGTCCATCTGCGAATTCAGCAGAGGTTCTCACATCAATCAATTGCACNTCATTTAATTTGACAAACTCTAACATTTGTTCAGCAGAAATTAAGAATGAAGTGTTTGTTTTGAATTTTTCACAGTTAAAAAAAGTGCTGCTGCAAAAGATCGCGATAAAAAAAATATTTTTCATTGCCATTTGTGCTTTAGTATTCAACCGCACCATTCCATTCAGAAAAACCTCCCTCGAGGTTGCAGGTATACTCAAATCCTAAGCGTTGCATTAAAGCGCAAGCTTGTGCACTGCGACTACCTGCCCTACAATACACAAAATAGTGAAATGATTTGTCTAATTTTTTAATCCCATCCATGAATTCTTGAGGATTTAAAATATCTAAGTTTATGGCTTCAGGAATTTTACCTTCTTCGACTTCAGGCGAAGTTCGTACGTCCAAAATCTTAGCCTTTTGCTGTTGTGACAAAAATTCGATCCATTCTTTTTGTGATAGATTTTTCATTTGAAATGATATTACTTAAATTTTAACAAAAGTTTAGTTTCAAAATTACAATTTTTGAAAATATATTTAGAACTTTGATAAACAAAAAAAAGTACATATGAAATCTATCAAAATATTTATTGCATCGTTATTTGCTTTGACATTTTTCGGATTCACACAAAAAATCATAAAAAAAGTAAATGTTGATACCAGCGTTGTAATTTGGACGGGGTATAAAGTAACAGGGCAACACGAAGGTACTATCACGCTTAAAGAAGGCGTACTCCTTTTTGAAAATGAAAGACTTACAGGTGGAAATTTTATCATTGATATGACTACCATTAACACAACAGACCTTCAAGGCGGCTCCAAGAACCGTTTAGATGGACATCTGAAAAATGAACATTTTTTTGATGTTGACAAATACAAAACAGCGGCCATGGTTTTCAAAACGATAAAACGAANTGATATTGGTTATTTGATAAAAGCAGATATAACAATAAAAGGAATCACAAAGGAAATTTCATTTAATATGGGGGTTTCTAAAAATTCGGCCACGGCTAATTTAAAAATTGATCGCACCGAATTCAATATCACTTATAAATCTGCCAGCTTAGGTAACGTTCTCAAGGACAAGGCGATTTATGATGAATTTGATTTGAAGGTTAAACTTGAATTTTAAAAAAAGAAAAAAATGGCAGACTAAAAAAAGGTTTATATCCTCAAACCTCGTGAATAATTACTAACAAAATACATGGTTGTGGACAAATCGATTTTAATTATCGTGAGTACTCTTTGTATAAAAATTTACCAAGGCTTGTCATGATGACAAGCCTTTTTTATGATAAAAACATATAAATCAAAACACATTTGAAGAAAATACTGGCAGATACGCTATCAACAGTGATCATTTAGCTAAAAATTGCAAGANGCGCAGGCATATTCTNAAAANCAATAGCTNAAAAAATTACAAAAAGTATGCTATAAATTAGCAACGCTTACCAAAACCATCAAACGTGCAGAAACAATTTAAAATGAAACATATTTTAGTCATAGATAATTACGACAGCTTCACTTATAATCTAGTTCATTATTTGGAAGATTTAGATTG
>NYVA01000040.1 GCA_002684355.1 Formosa sp. | reverse complement strand
TCACTACCCTAACCGATCCCGATTTAAAACTATTTCCCAAACAAACCAAAACCTTCTTTTTTTCACTAGCACAAAGTGAACAAATGGCTGCAATTGAAGGCATCGCCTCTTTTTCAGTAATTGCGGAAGGCCAAGTTTTAATGCGTTGTGATGACAAATTTTTAGCCGTACAGCTGAAAGGAGTTGATAAACACTATCCCCAAAGCACCATTGATTCTATTGTGTCCTATGGCGACTGGATGGAACCCGATTTGCCTCAAATTGTTTCGGGCTGGGGCCTCAGCAATACCTTGGCCTTTAAAACCTATGACATTACAAAAACTATTCGCTTGTATGCGCCTAAGCCTGGAACCGGACAGTTGATGTCGGTAAAAGATGCTTTTAAAAGTATGAAAGTTGTTAATGTAGGCATCTTCCAAATCAATGATGACCTTAATAATTCCTTGGTGTTTACAGGTATTGAAAATGCTAAATATCTTTTGGGCTTATCCAAGTCTGCCGTTAGTGCCATTGAAATTACAACCACTGAAACCGCAGATACGACACAAATTATAGCAGCACTGGAGCGGCTATTTAAAGGCCAAGTTGTGGTTAAAAACAGAATTCAACTTAACGCCGCTTTATACAAAATGCTCAATACTGAACAGCTGGCAGTCTACCTTATTTTCACCCTCATTTTAAGCATTGCTTTGTTTAATATTGTAGGCTCCATTATCATGATGATTTTAGATAAAAATCGGGATTTGAAAACCTTGTTTAGCATGGGCGCTACCAAACAAACAATTCAAAGGGTGTTTTTTGCGCAAGGCGTCTTAATGACCGTTTTGGGCGGATTGTCCGGGCTTTTGCTGGGCGTCGTTGTGATTTTACTTCAGCAACATTTTGAATTGGTCATGATCACTTCCACATTGGCCTACCCAGTGGTCTTGACTTGGGCAAATGTTGGTATTACATTTTCAACCATATTGGTTTTAGGCATCATTGCCTCAAGACTGGCCTCTTGGCGCATTAAGAAAGTAGATTTTGTAGCCTAGACGAACTGGTAATCGCCAAACACTTTTTCGACTTCATCAAAAGCATTAAACACATCCACACTGTGGTCGCTTGTGACCATTTTAGTGCGGTAGGGCTTAAAATCTGGAATCCCTTTAAAATAGGTACTGTAATGCCGTCTGGTTTCTAATACCCCCAAGACTTCGCCTTTCCAATCGATGGCCATTTTTAGGTGTCTTCGTGCTGCTTCAATGCGCTCTGACATGCCAATAGGGCCCATGTGTGCCCCTGTTTCAAAATAATGCTTTATCTGTTTAAAAAACCAAGGATTTCCAATGCTGGCACGTCCAATCATGGCGCCATCCAAGCCATAGACATCCCGCATTTCAATGGCCCGCTCCGCAGAGTTCACATCCCCGTTTCCGAAAATTGGGATGTGCATCCTGGGGTTGTTTTTGACCGCTGCAATGGGCGCCCAATTGGCGTCCCCTTTATACATTTGTGCACGGGTGCGACCGTGAATGGAGAGCGCCTTTATGCCTACATCTTGAAGCCTTTCGGCCACCTCAACAATCCGAATGGAATCGTGGTCCCAGCCCAAACGAGTTTTTACAGTCACCGGTAAATGGGTCCGCTTGACCATCTCAGCCGTCAGCTTTTCCATCAGACAGATGTCTTTAAGAATACCGGCCCCAGCCCCTTTGCTAACGACCTTTTTTACAGGACAACCAAAATTAATATCAATGATGTCGGGGTTGGATTTTTCTACAATTTCAACCGCACGAAGCATGCTGTCTAAGTTGGCTCCAAAAATTTGAATACCGACTGGACGCTCCTTTTCATAAATATCGAGTTTGATGGTGCTTTTTGCTGCATCGCGGATTAAGCCTTCACTGGAAATAAATTCGGTGTAAACCACATCGGCACCTTGTTCTTTGCAAAGCGCGCGAAAAGGGGGGTCACTTACGTCTTCCATGGGCGCGAGCAGCAGCGGGAATTCAGGCAATTCTATAGCACCAATTTTAACCATATTATTTATAAAAATTCATTTCATCTAAATAAACCCAAACCGCTTTCGGTAGCATGGGCTGCACATTTTTTCCAGCTTTGATTGCGCTGCGTATCAAGGAGGAAGAGATTTCAATAATGGGCGCTCCTACCTTAACGACATGCTCTTGAAAAGTCACACTTTGAGGAGATGAGTCCAGTTTTCTGGGGTACACATAAATGGCATAACGCTCGGCAATAACGTCGACATTTTTCCATTTGTGTAAAGACATTAAATTATCTTCCCCCATGATGAGTGCAAATTCGTAATCTGGATATTTTCCTTCTAAATGGGCCAGCGTATGCACTGTATAATTGGGTTGGCTTAATTCAAACTCAATGTCGCTGGATTTTATTTTTGGGTAGTCTTGTGTGGCCAACTCAACCATTTGCAAGCGCTCTCGATTGTCTAAAATACTTTGCTTGGCCTTGTGGGGATTTTGAGGTGTTACCACGCACCAGACTTGATCTAAGTCGGAATGTTCTGCAAAATGGTTGGCAATGATGAGATGCCCCACGTGTATGGGGTTAAAAGTGCCAAAATAAAGGCCAATTTTCATAGTGCCAACATTTTACGATTTGATAAAATCTAAGACCGTTTGATGTGCTTCTTCCTGTGCGGCTTCTAAAATCTTATTTTCAATAATACAGTCAAAAAGCGGTGCAGTTGCAAGTTCAGCAGAAGCTTTTGAAATTCGCATATTGATTTTATCATCGGATTCTGTTTCTCTTTTTTTGAGGCGAATTTTAAGGTCATCTATACTGGGAGGCTTCACAAATACAGCCAATGTTTTTTCTGGAAATTTCTTTTTAATTCGCAATCCCCCTGAAACATCAATGTCAAAAATCACATGTTTTTTTAGGGCCCATAGGCGCTCAACTTCCGATTTTAAAGTCCCATAGAAATTATCCCGATATACCTCTTCCCATTCTAAGAAATCTCCAGCCTTGATGTGGCCTTTGAACGCAGCTGTTGACAAAAAATAGTAATCTTCGCCGTTGATTTCTTCCCCTCTTTTGGAGCGAGAGGTTGCCGAGATAGAAAATGCCAAGTTCAACGCTTTTTTCCCCAGCAGGTGCTTAACGATGGTAGTTTTACCAGCGCCAGATGGAGCAGAAAATACAATGAGTTTACCTTCAAACATCTTAGAGCACATTAAGGAGTTGTTCTTTTATTTTTTCGAGCTCATCTTTCATTTGCACGACCTGTTTTTGCATGGGCGCAAAGTTGGCTTTGGATCCAATGGTATTGATCTCACGTCCAATTTCTTGACTTATAAAGCCTAATTTTTTTCCATTTGAATCTACAGAATTTAGCGTCTTTATAAAGTAATTTAAATGGTTTTCAAGCCTTACCTTTTCTTCTGTAATGTCCAGTTTTTCAATGTAATAAATTAATTCCTGCTCAAAACGGTTTTGATCCAAACTTTCTTTAAATTCTGCAACCCCTTTACCAAGTCGTTCTCGCACATTTACAACCCGCTCAGGATCCATTTCTACGACACTTTTCAAAAGCCTTTCTATGGTTTTAATACGCGCTGTGAAATCAGCTAAAAGCACTTTACCCTCATCGCTTCGGTAGGATTTAATTCCCTCCAAAGCCTTTGCCACCGCGTTCAAGATTTGAGACCATTCTTCGATGTCTACTTCTTCTTTTTCTGTACTAAATACATCCGGCATTTTAACAGCCATTTTCAGTAATTCTATTACCGAATCTGTGGGTACTATGTCTTTGAGTTGCTGAATATAATTTTGGACAACGGCAGGGTTAACTTGAGCAGCCTTTTCCGATTTACTTTTTTCAACATAAAGCGACATATCAACCTTACCTCGCCTAAGCTCCTTCCCAATAATTTTGCGAAGCTCTAATTCTTTACTGCGATAGTCTGAGGGCATTCGCATATTCAAATCGATAGATTTGCTGTTGAGCGCACGAATTTCGATTCGGATGGTTTTTAAAGGTAGCTCAAGAACAAACTTGCCATAGCCCGTCATGGATTGTATCATTCGGTTGACTTAAAATTTGCATCAAAGATACAGAAAAGCGATTACTATTTAAAAGGGCTGTGCTGTTTGAAACTTTTGATTTGAATTCTCCTAAAAAATGGGCGTACCAATGCGTTTATAAACGGACTTTTATGTTTGATATAACAGCTCAGTTCTAGTGGTACTGCGCCTATGGTGGTTTTTATTTCTGAAGCGGTTCTCCCCAAGTTAATGATGGCAACTTTGTTATCGATGCCGATTCTAACATAATCATTGAGAATTCTTGGGTAGATGGCATGGGCTTTATTTAATCGGTAGTTCAATCCAATAAAATGCGCATCTAAATGCGACCTGTTTTTTAATGCAGATAAAAAACCTACAATTTCACCATCTAAGAAATAGCCTTTTACGATGAAATCATCTTTATAAAAACTTTTTAGCTCAATATAGGTTTTTAGGTTCAGCACTTGGGCGTTAAAATTGGCATTATCAATGGTGTTTTGATATAAATTTTGCAGTGCTTTTTGGGCACTTTCAATGTCCTTTTTCGACATGAATCGACCCTCTAGCGCCTGGCTTTTAGAGTCGGCTTTATTCGCTTTGATCCTGTATTTTGATTTCAGCGCATTTTTATAATCTTCAAAACTTTTCCATTCAGGTTTTAGATGCACCAGCATATTAGGTTCTACTTTAATATTTGTAAACCCAAAGGATTCAAACCCTTGTGAATAATCCAAAGCCTTTTTTACAAAATCTTTGATAAAAATAGCATGGAGCGGTTTGACCGATTTGGAAATGGTGTCTAGGGCCCGCCCAATTTCCCTTACAGCCTTTTCCCGTTTTGTTTTTTCAGCAAAACTCAAGCAATATTCCCCACTCAAAAAAACATTCCCGCAAAACATGATTTTTATATGCTCTTTCCAAAGTAAGAGGCTTAAAAGACTCCGCGATAAAGCAGTTGCTTTGATGTTTTTCAAAATCACATCCACGTTTAATTCAACAATTTGAACCAATGCCAACGCCTGTGGCTTGTCGTTGTCTGAAATACAGACATAACGCATTTCAATTTTGGGATTTGAAACTTCAAAACTATGTAGCAATATTTTTGAAAAGTAGACATTGTTTTGGGGATTGATGTTATTTAAAAAATAAGCATCAACGGTGCCAATAGATTTGTGAATCTTAGTGGTCAAGACTATAATTTTTAGAGACTAAATATACACCAATAAAAATTAAAATAGCGGCAGTTACTTTGACCAAGTCTAGTCGGTCACTGCCCATGGAAATGGCAAAAAGACCTGCAAAAATGGGCTGAAGGTATATAAAAGTGCTGACTGTGGTAGCTTTTAACCTTGACAACGCTAATGGATTGAGCAGGTAGGTACCAAACGTTGCAAATACAACCACAAAGCCTACTGAAAACCAAATATAATTCGGCAATATTGCCCACTGCACCGTAGCAACTTCATGAAAACCAAAAGGCAACACCATCAATGCCCCAAACAAGAACAACCATTTTACAAAATCATAGGGGTGGTATTTTAAAGTTAATTTTTTGATGAGAATTAAATAGTAGCTATAAGAGCTTGCATTTACAAAAACCAGAAAATTACCCAGCAAAATATTGGCGCCATTCTCAGAGGATTCTCCGTAAAGACTTAAAATTAATGCACCAGAAAGCCCCAAGGCAATTCCAAAGACCTTTATTTTTTTTATAGGTTCTTTAAGAAGAATTGCCGACAGAATCAGAACGATGATGGGAGTTGTAATCATAATGACAGCACCATTGATTGGCGTTGTGTATTCCAATCCTTTGAAAAAAGCCAACATATTAAGTGTCACCCCAAAAAACGCTGCTGCAACTAACTTAGGAAAATCTTTAGAGTCAATTTTTTTAGTGGGCGTCAAAAGTCCAAAAAGCCAAAATAGCATTCCGCCACAAACAACTCTTATTAAGATAAAACCAAAAGGTTTGATGTGCCCCCCCACAATGACATCGTTGGCAAATGTAAAAGTCAAACCGTAAAACATTTGGACTAGGATAAGCGCGATAAGGGCGGTTTTTCGATTATGCATTTGTCAAGGCAAATTTTGCGGCCGTTATAGTTTTGGGACTGTTTCCCACAAAAATTTGGTCTTCAATGACAAGCACGGGACGTTTTAAAAAGGTGTAGTGATCTAAAATATATTTGCGGTAATCGGCTTCTTGCAACATTTTATTTTTAAGCTCCATTTCTTTGTAAAGTTTTGCTCTTTTACTGAATAGCGCTTCAAAGCTCCCAGACAAGGATTTGAGCACTTCTAAATCGGATGCTGAAATTGGGGTTGTTTTGAGGTCTTGTTGCGTAAAATCCTTGGAAAGGTTAAGTGTCTTAATAATGCGCTGGCAAGTGCTGCAAGTTTTAAGGTAATAGATTTTTTTCATGGGTTTGATTCGTTATTTTTACAAAGAAAATCATTTCTTAACAAACCAGTAATTAATTTACGAATGAAATTTAACACAAAGACCATCCACGGGGGCCAATCACCCGACAAAGCTTACGGTTCAGTGATGCCACCAATCTATCAAACCTCTACCTATGCACAAACCACTCCTGGTGGACACAAAGGCTATGAATATTCTCGCACCCACAACCCTACCAGGGATGCGCTTGAAAAATCATTTGCAAGTATAGAAAATGGCCATTATGGGTTGGCTTTTGGGTCTGGGCTGGCAGCCATTGATGCGGTGGTTAAATTGCTACAGCCTGGAGACGAGGTGGTATCTACCAATGATTTGTATGGCGGGACCTACCGATTGTTCACTAAGGTTTTTGAAAAATTTCAAATTAAATTTCAATTCATTGGCATGGAAAATGCCGATCAAATTGAGCAGCACATCACCCCTAAAACCAAATTGATATGGGTCGAAACACCCACCAATCCCATGTTAAGCATCATTGACATCAAAGCGGTATCTGCGATTGCTAAAAAGCACGGTATTCTTTTGGCGGTTGACAATACTTTTGCGACCCCCTATTTACAGCAACCCTTGGATTTGGGGGCGGACATTGTGATGCATTCTGCTACCAAGTACTTGGGAGGGCATAGTGATGTTGTAATGGGTGCTCTAGCCGTCAAGGACAAGGGGCTGGCCGACCAATTGTACTTTATACAAAATGCCAGTGGGGCTGTTTGTGGACCACAGGACAGTTTTTTGGTATTAAGAGGAGTCAAAACCTTACACGTACGCATGCAACGTCATTGTGAAAATGGAAGGGTTGTTGCTACATTTCTACAACAACACCCAAAAGTTGAAAAAGTCTATTGGCCTGGATTGGTAACCCATCCAAACCACGAAATCGCAGTGGATCAAATGAATGACTTTGGCGGGATGTTGTCCTTTACCACGAAGGGGAATAATTATGAAGAGACCATTAAAGTTGTAGAGCGTTTAAAGGTCTTCACTTTAGCGGAATCTTTGGGGGGTGTTGAATCTTTGGCAGGACACCCAGCCAGTATGACGCATGCCAGCATTCCAAAAGAAGTCCGTGTAAAAACAGGGGTTTTAGATTCCTTGATTCGATTAAGCGTAGGAATTGAAGACGCCGATGATTTGATGGCCGATTTAAAACAAGCACTAGAAAGCTAAAAATTAAATTTTTTAAATTATTCGTAAAAAAAGGGTCTTAAAGGATTTGAAAATTATGGAATAAATTTTTTTTCAATTGTTTTTTAAGAAATTATATATTTGTACCATAAATAAAGTATGCTATGATTTTAAAACCCAATGAAATAAAAATCAAAGTTGATGGATTTTTAGATTTAGTTCGTCAAAGAAATGGCCATGAACCTGAATTTTTGCAAGCTGTAGAAGAAGTTGCAGAAACCGTTATTCCCTACATTATTCAAAATGATATTTATCACGGAAAAAATATTTTACTCCGCATGGTAGAGCCAGAGCGCGCCATCATGTTTAGAGTCAATTGGGTAGATGACGATGGAGAAATACAAGTTAATAGAGGCTATCGTGTTCAGATGAATTCGGCCATAGGCCCCTACAAAGGTGGATTGCGCTTTCACCCCTCAGTAAACATGAGTATTTTAAAGTTTTTGGCCTTTGAACAAGTCTTTAAAAACAGCTTGACAACCCTACCAATGGGAGGTGGCAAAGGGGGAAGCGATTTCGATCCTAAAGGGAAAAGCGATAATGAAATTATGCGCTTTTGCCATGCCTTTATGAGTGAACTGTTTCGTCACATTGGGCCAAACACTGATGTACCAGCTGGAGATATTGGTGTTGGCGGTCGAGAAATTGGCTTTTTGTTTGGGATGTATAAAAAATTACAAAATGAATTCACAGGTGTTTTGACTGGTAAAGGCATGACCTGGGGAGGGTCTTTAATTCGACCTGAGGCTACAGGCTATGGTACGGTCTATTTCGCAGAAAAAATGCTGCAAACTAAGGGGGATAGTATTAAAGGTAAAACAGTGTGTATTTCAGGGTCTGGAAATGTTGCTCAGTATGCCGCAGAAAAAATCATTCAACTCGGTGGAAAAGTCATTACACTTTCAGATTCTTCGGGTTATATTTTAGATTCAGATGGCATCAACAAGGAAAAATTAGCTTTTGTTATGGATCTAAAGAACAACAAACGCGGCCGCATCAGTGCTTATGTTGACACTTATACCAATGCCCAATTTTTTGCAAATAAAACCCCTTGGGAACAAGCTTGTGACGTTGCAATGCCTTGTGCAACTCAAAATGAATTGAGTGGTTCAGCTGCAGAAACACTTCTTAAAAATGGCTGTACCTGCGTAAGTGAAGGCGCAAATATGCCTTCTACCAAAGCGGCTGTTGCTATTTTTCAAAAGGCAAGAATATTATTTGCACCGGGAAAAGCATCCAATGCTGGCGGGGTTGCAACCTCTGGTTTGGAAATGACGCAGAATTCATTGCGATACAACTGGTCTCGTGAGGAGGTTGATGAAAAACTCAAAGATATCATGGGGAACATTCACGATAAATGTATTGCCTACGGCAAAGACGAAAAAACAGGCTATATTGATTATGTCAAAGGCGCCAATATTGCCGGTTTTGTAAAGGTGGCGGACGCTATGTTGGCACAAGGGGTTGTTTAATCACCTTATTGTAAAAATTGGTAAAAGCTGCTGTCTTACAGTAGCTTTTTTTGTTTATATATAATAATGGCAGATTTTGTCGTTAGTTATAAATATATTTGATGAAACGATCGGTTTTGAGCAACGTTAATATTAATAACTTCGATTTTTTGAGAATTGTTTTTGCAACGACAGTAGCAATTGCCCACTTTATAGAATTGAGTCAAATCGAGACACTGCAGCCACTTCAGGGGCTTTTTAACACGCCATTGGCCATTTCAGGATTTTTTGTAATCAGTGGATTTTTGGTAGCTAAAAGTTTTGAAAATAGTTCAAACACCAAAGATTATTTTTTTAGAAGAATTAAACGGATTTTTCCCGCTTATTTTTTTGTGATCTTTATTTGTACTTTTTTTTTGTTTTTTATTTCTAAAGCTACAATTTCAGAATATTTTTTTAACCCGCAATTTTATAGATATTTAGTTGCGAACCTAACATTTCAAAATTATTTTGAGCCCTGTTTGCCTGGTGTCTTTGAATCTCAGAAAATATGTGTTGTAAATGGAGCCTTGTGGACCATTAAAATAGAGGAAGCATTTTATATTTCTCTACCAATTTTTTATTGGATTTTTAGGCGCTTTAAAATTAATTTTTATCTCCTTTTGACGGCATTGTATCTCTTGTCAATCATTTATTTTAATTATTTTCTTTCCCAGGATAATTATAGGATTGCCAAACAGCTTCCAGGCGCCTATGCCTTTTTTGCGGTTGGTATATTATTTTACAAAAAATTTGATTTTTTCTTCAAGTGGAAACACTATATTATTCTTCCATCCTTATTTCTTTTTGCTATGGAACAATATGTTTTTAGAGGTCAAATTTTAAAACCCATTACCTTTGGTTTTATGGTGTATTATTTGGCATATACACTTCGGATTTTTAATAACTTTGGCAAATATGGAGATTTCACCTACGGAATATACATCTATCATTTTCCGGTAATTCAAGTGTTTGTTTCCTTGGGGCTGTTCATGATGTATTCTCCATTTTTAATGTTTGTTTGCACAACGATTTTGGTGGTAATTTTGGCTGTTTTATCTTGGATTTTTATTGAATTACCTTTCCTACCACCAAGCCGCCGCAATAGGCACAAACAAATTTTTAAATCAAGTTTCAAATATTCAAAATAAATTATCGTTGAAGAATTCAAGAAAATATTTAGTTGTCGTTTTGTTATTTTTTGCAACATTTAGCTATTCTCAATCATGGGAAGGGTATTTCTCGTATTTGAATATTTCTGAAATTTTTTATGCAAATGATAAAATTTATGCGACGGCGGATAATTCAATCTTTTCTTATGACGCACAAACTCAAGAAATACAAACCATTACAACAATTGACGGATTATCTGGGGATATTATTTCAACATTTCATTACAGCACCAATTATCAATTATTGATTATCGGCTACGAAAATGGCTTGATAGAAATTTTTAATGAAGCAACTCAAGAGGCATTAAGAGTTGTAGATATTATCAATAAAGCAACAATCCCTCCAGATAATAAACAAATCAACCACTTTTATGAGTACCAAGATGAACTCTACATTTCAACAAACTATGGAATATCAGTTTATAGGCTCGACAACTTAGAATTTGGAGACACCTTTTACATAGGAAATATTGGCAATCAAATACCAGTCAAACAAACGGCAGTTTACAACAATACAATTTATGCCAATTGCGGCAATAATGAAGGGATCAAATCTATAGCATTAAGTAATCCCAATTTAATTGATTATCAGCAGTGGTTTAGTGCTGTTTCCGGCGAGTTTATTTTTTTAGCATCCAGTGATGGTCAATTAATTGTCACATCAAATGCTGGAGTTACTTTCAGGCTGAATGATAATAATTCACTGACCCAGCTCGTTGTCAACTCTGAACCGCCTGTTGATGTGTATTTCTCTAATGACTATTTTGTTACGACTTTAGAAGCTTCACTTAAGATTTACGACACAAATTTTAATTTGATAAGCACCCTATCGCTCCCCACTGAATACCAAGGACTGTTGTCGTGTTCAATTATTAACGAGAACCAAATTTTTATAGGCACAAAAAATAATGTAACGTTAGGTAAATCGGGTTTTGGGATTCTTAAAACTAATTTGTCTAATGGTGGTGTTTTTGAAGAAATTCACCCCGATGGCCCCCTCCTCAACAATATTTTTTCAATAGAAGAATTTAATCAAAACCTTTGGATTTTATCCGGCGGATATTCTCAGTTTTATAATTTCTCAGGCGGCATGAAACGCACAGGGATTAGCCGTTATATCAATAATGAATGGCAAAATATTCCCTATGACACCATTAGTGCTCAAGTTCAAGAGCCCTACTATTTATCGCATATGTCCGTTGATCCGTTTGATACATCTGTTTTTTATGTCGGTTCTTATTCCAGCGGGCTTATAAAATTCAGCTCAGAAGGCATTGGACCTCTTTTTGATTCCACCAATAGCACATTAGATCAATTTGCCAACACATACAACCTAACATTGGCAAACACTTTTGATAACTCCGGTAATTTATGGGTTCTGAATGGCAGGGTTGAAAACCCATTAAATAAATATGCTAATGGGCAGTGGACCTCCTATGATTTTACCTCACTGATCCCTGATCCCACTGACAATTTAGGATTTTCTGACATCATAGTTAATCAAGATAAAATTTTTATTGGTTCTTATTTTTTTGGATTAATAGGCTATGACATCAACCAAGGGGCGTCTTCTGTAAGAGGGTTATCAGGTGAAGACACCGCAAACCTTCCTTCTGATTACATAAAGGCACTGGCCTTTGACAAAAACAATGTTCTTTGGATTGGCACCTACAAAGGGTTGAGAGTTTTATACAACACTACTAATTTTTTTACAGAAGAAGTTTTGACAACATCGCCAATTATTATTTTGGAAGATGGGCTCCCCAAAGAACTCTTGGAATTACAGTTCATAACCAAAATTATTGTTGATGGGTCTAACAATAAATGGGTGTCGACGGCTGACTCGGGTGTTTTTTACTTAAGCGCAGATGGGCAAAACACCATTTATCATTTTACAGAAGACAACTCACCGCTGCCCTCAAATACTGTCACAACAATGGTTCAAAATGAAAATAATGGGAAAATTTATTTTGGCACCAATAGGGGCTTGGTGGCTTTCTATGCGGGAGGGTCAAGTCCCTCAAATTCGCTTGATGAAGCCTATGCTTACCCCAATCCCGTAAGGCCAGGATTTAATTTAACCATTGATAAAGTAAAGATTAAAAACCTGAGCGATAATGTCAATATTAAAATAACAGATGTTACGGGAAATTTAGTGGCTGAAGCCCAGTCCAATACCAATTTACGCTTCAAAGGTTATAACTTAGAAATTGATGGAGGAACGGCTTATTGGAACGGCAAAAACTTAGCGAATCGCACCGTCGCCTCTGGAGTATATGTAGTACTTATTTCGGATTTGGACAATTTGGAAACCAAAGTTTTAAAGATTATGCTGATACGCCAATGATTATTTCTACAAAAGCGGTTATTCTGTCAAAGTTGAAATACAAAGACCACGATCTTATTGTTAGGGCCTATACGGCTTCCAATGGCGTGGTTTCCTTTTTAGTAAAAGGGGTCTTTTCTTCAAAAAAGACAAAAATAAAGCCTGCTTATTTTCAACCACTTTCCTTGCTTCAGCTGGAAATTGATTATAAAAATAACAGGAATTTACATTACATCAAAAATGTCCGTTTACAGCAAGCATACAGCGCTTTGCATACAGACATTTTAAAATCAACGGTTGTCATTTTTTTAGCAGAAATATTAACGATGGTGCTTAAAGAAGAAGCGCCTAATGAAGGCTTGTACACCTATATCGAAACGGCGCTGCTTTGGTTCGATACGGTCGATTGTAATAGTATTTTCCACCATCAATTTTTAATGGGATTGACAAAATACGTCGGAGTTTCTCCTGAACTTTCTAACCCAACCCTTCCCTTCTTTAACTTAGAAGCAGGGCTCTATCAAGCCAAAAGCTCAGGCCGTTATTGTATTTCTGGCTCTAAATTAACCTTGTTTAATTCAATTTTAGGTATGGAATTTGATAACTACAAAAGTGAACAAATGAATTCTGCTCAAAAGCAAGAGTTGTTAAATATGATTTTACTGTATTTTAAATTACATTTGCAAGGCTTCAAGTCTCCAAAATCTCTTGTCATTTTAAACCAAGTATTTAATTAATGATAAAGTATTTTTACACTTTTTTTATAGGCTTTTTTATTTGTAGTGTATCCGCACAGAGGGTTGTGGTGGTTGATGCCACAAGCTTAGAACCTATTCCGGGAGTCGTTGTTTATAATTTAGTTAAGACCAAAACAAATATTTCTAACTTAGATGGCAAAGCCTCTATTGTGCGCTTTCAAAGTTTTGAACGCATCTATTTTCAGCATCTATCTTACCGAACAAAATCTGGCCTCAAGTCCAAGCTTAATGACACCATTTTCTTAGCATCCAAAGCAACAGATTTGAATGAAATTGTGATTTCAGCCTCGAAGTTCGAGCAAAGTAAAAAAGAAGTTCCGCAAAAGATTATAACCCTCAACGCCAACGACATTGAACTGGCAAACCCTCAAACTTCCGCAGATTTATTGGCCAATACTGGCCGGGTTTTTATTCAAAAAAGTCAATTGGGAGGTGGCAGCCCTATGATTCGCGGATTTTCTACAAATCGCGTATTAATTACGGTGGATGGTGTTCGATTAAATAATGCAATCTTCAGGAGTGGGAATGTTCAAAACGTAATTTCCATAAACCCTTTTAACATTCAAAAAACTGAAGTTATTCTGGGTGCAGGATCTGTTATTTATGGGAGTGATGCGATTGGAGGAGTCATGAATTTTTATACAACGACTCCAAAGATCTCAGAATTAGGAACCCCCGAAATCTCTACCAAAAGTAATTTGCGTTATGCCTCGGCTAACAATGAAAGGACGCTGCAGTTTGGATTGAATCTTGGCTTGAAAAAATGGGGGCTTCATTCAAGTCTGAGTTTTTCTGATTTTGGAGATTTAAAAATGGGTAAAACCAGCAATGATGCCTATTTAACACCCTTTTTTGTGAGTCAGCGTAATGGCCAGGATATGCTAATGCCGAATCACGAACCTTTATTACAAAAGGGAACAAGTTTTAGTCAATTTCATGCCGCCCAAAAAATTCAATACAAGGCCAATGAAAACCTCACATTTGACTTGGGCCTTCATTTCGCAACTACCTCAAACATTCCTCGTTACGACCGCCTGACACTTCGGCAAGACAACTCTAATGCATTACAGTTTTCTGAATGGAATTATGGCCCTCAACAATGGTTTTTAGCCAACCTTCAATTGACAAAACTCAGTAGCCGTTCCCCATTTTATGACAAAATAAAGGCCAGCATGGCTTATCAAAATTTTGAAGAAAGTCGGATCAGCCGAAAATTTGAGGCCAACGATCGGAAAACTAGGACAGAAACGGTTGACGCCCTGTCTTTGAACTTAGATTTAGAAAAATCATTATCAGATGTGTCTAACCTATCTTACGGGGCAGAATTTATTTATAATACAATTGGCTCTGTAGGGATTTCTAAAGAAATTGAAACCAATAGCATCCAACATATTGCGTCTCGTTATCCAGACGGAGCTCAATGGTCAAGTTTTGCAAGTTATCTGAGTTTCAAGTACAAGCCCTCTTCAAAATTAACATTTCAATCAGGGATTCGTTACAATGACGTTTCTATCGTGACAGATTTAACAACTAATAATGAATTTTACGATCTCCCATTTACAACAGCCAATTTAAATACCAATGCATTGACAGGAACCGCAGGCTTTACTTGGGAACAAAGCCAAACCTTTTTATGGAAGTTCAATCTAACCACTGCTTTTAGAGCGCCAAATATTGATGATATTGGAAAGGTTTTTGACTCTGAACCTGGTAGTGTTGTGGTACCTAACAATCAACTCAAGCCAGAGCATGCTTATGGAGGTGAATTAGGTCTGACAATTAATTTTAACGATTCAGCAGTGTTGGATTTGTCGGCCTATTATACGCATCTGGACAATGCTATGACAAGAGATGCTTTCAATATTAATGGGGTTACAGAAATTAATTATGACGGCGTATCCAGTACTGTGCAGGCGGTACAAAATAACGCGCAGGCCAATATCTATGGATTTGAATCAGGCTTTCAAGCACGGCTCACAAAAGATATAGAAATTACATCTCAATTTAGTCTTACAAAAGGCCGCCAAAAGAATACTCATAACGCAGAAGTTCCTGTACGACATGTAGCCCCTGCTTTTGGGAATGCGCATCTTCTTTGGAAACACAAAAAGATTACCTTAGATGGCTTTATTAATTACAGTGCTGGTTTGACCTATAAAGACATCTCTCATGAACTTTCAAACCATTTGTTTGCTATTGATGCCAATGGCAATCCATATGCCCCCGCATGGATGACCTTTAATATAAGAGCACAATATCAATTTACGGAGAACCTTTCTTTTGTAAGCGCCTTAGAGAATATTTCTAACGAAGGTTATCGCCCATTTGCTTCTGGAATAAGTGGCCCTGGAACCCATTTAATTTTTGCGATTACATACAAGAATTAATGTACAATTATAAGAAATCATATACTTTTGACGAAGCCCTTTCGAAACTTCAAAAATACTGTAGCTATCAAGACCGTTGCCACAAAGAAGTAGAACAAAAATTAAAAGAAATGCGGATGATTTCTGAAGCGTCTGATCAAATTATAATGGCCTTAATTGACGGAGATTATTTAAATGAAGAACGTTTCGCCTTGGCTTTTGTTCGGGGAAAATTTAAAATCAAAAAGTGGGGAAGGCATAGACTCACTTCTGAGCTTAAACAGCGGAACATTTCAAAATATCTCATTGAAAAAGCACTGAAACAAATTTCCGAGGCAGCTTACAAAGCTACTTTCGAAAGTCTAGCACATAAAAAAGTAGCTTCAATTACAGGGACATCTGCCTTCAAGAAGAAGAAAAAATTAGCCGATTATCTTTTATACCGTGGCTGGGAGTCTTCTATAGTATACGAAAAAGTAAATCAAGTTTTTAAATAGTGAAATACTAAGCATTTACCGATTTAAGTTCCTCATAAAATTTGGCATAAACCACATATTGATACGGGGCCAACCATAGGAAACCAATGCCAAGGGTAAAAAGACATAAAATTCCAAGCCCGAATAATCTCACCCCAACCTTAAAGTACTGCCATTTATATCCCATCATCATTTTCTTGCTTTTTAGTATGGCATCGTAAGCATCCATCGATGGGTTTTCTGCCAAAATAAAATAGGTTTGAGAATACGCCAAGGCAGCAATTATTCCAGGAACAATAAGCAATAGGAATCTCAACAAAATGAATACCGCCATAAGCAAGTAGGCCAAGACGGAATTTGTAAAAGAATGCTTAAAGGCAAAAAACAAATCATTTGTTTCAGCAGCTTCATTTTTATAAATTTTCAAACCTACAAAAGCAGCGCCTACTACCAACGGCCCAGTGATCAATAAAGATAAAATTGTTCCTGCAATTGGTATCAATGATGCGCCAATTAGAATTAAAGTCATCACAAAAAAAGTTCCTATAGCAAAAGGCCATTTCCCATTGAGTGCAGCTCTAGCTTCAGACATTATCTCAGAATTATTTTTCATATTATAAGTTTTTTTTAAAAATACATTTATTAATGAGCTAATCCAAAAATTTTGGTTTAGAAAAAGCCCCGAATACCAAATAACACGTTGCCTTTTGGCATTGGCACAATGCCTGTTTCGACATAATCGGTATTAAAAATATTATTTGCAGTAACAGTCAGTTCTAAACCAGGGATTAGTAATTTAAGTTGTGCATCTACCACACTGTAGCTCTCCCCTGTAGCCCGCTCCGCAAATTTATAGACAAAACTTTGAGTTAAGTTTTTAGTAAACTGTGATTTTAGGCGCGCTGTAAGATGGTGGTTCAGGGAATTAATAATGTATTTTGAAAAGTTAGCACGAACCGCTTTTAAATCTTCATTTAAGTGGGTGTATCCAAGGTTAAAGCTTTGGTTGTACTGCCCCAATTTAAAGGGAGCCGATAGTTGAACTTCAACCCCTCTTGTATTTAAACTTGTCAAGTTATTGGACTTCCATTTATCAGCCTCATTGTCTTTGGTATAATCTATTAAATTATCTGAATTCCTATTAAAAAAGGCAACAGTTGCACTAATTTTATCTCCAAAATATTTCAAACCAAGCTCTTGGGAAATTGCCTCTTCTGGCACTAAGTTTTCATTGCCCTCATCTCTACTGCCTACATAGAAAAGATCGTTGTAGGTTGGGGTGCGGTAGGTGTAGCCTGCATTGGTATAGACCCTAAAGTGTTCGTTGATTGTATATCCAATGTCAATCCCTGGGAAAGCATTGGTCTCAAAGTCTGAAAAATAGCCAACGGACACCCCTGGCGTCACGTCGAGTACATTGTCTAAAAAGGAAAAGCGATGTTCCACAAAAAGCGTGCCCATCCAGCGATTTCTATGCCCCAATCGGTTGCTTTCCATTTCTACTTTAGCAAGATCAATCCCGAAGCCTGTTACACCAATATTTGAGCTATAAGCGGCATTGATTTGCCCGCCTATTTTGTTAGAAATGTGTAAATTTCTATAGACAGAGGGGTTGTTTCTAATGTAGAGATACATATCTTGGTTCCGCTTCCAATACAGCTGTGGACTGAGTTTCAAATGGCCCTTTTTTAATGTTGTTGAAACCCCAACCAAGCTACTTTGGGTTTCCTCGTATTGTTCTTTGGCATTAATGGCATAAAATTGATTCCCTCCGAACTTTCTTTCTGAAAAGGTGGCAATGACCTCAATGGGGTTTGCCGCTGTATTGAAACTGCTTTTTACAAAGAAGTTTTGGTTGTTAAAATCGGTATTATAGCGATATCCCTCTGAACTGTTGACTGATGCATGCCCCATAAGGCCGGTAGTTCCCACCCTAGTTCCCAAAGTTGCGGCGGCATGTTGCTGGTTGTAAGAGCCCAGTTGAAATCCAGCGTTATTTTTTATAGATTCATTTGATTTTGTCACAATATTAATGGCTCCGGTAAAGCCATTTTGTCCGAAAATTCGTGCGGCAGGGCCTTTGATAATTTCAATGCGCTTGATGACCTCTAAGGGCAATGCAATGTTTAAAGTGTGGTGGCCTGTTTGTGGATCCTCCACTTTAATACCATCTATTAGTAGCAGTGTTTGATCAAAACCACCACCTCGGACGTACAGATCAGATTGCATGCCATAAATGCCTTGACGGCGAACATCGATGCCTGCTTCTTGCTGCAGCAGCTCTACTAAATTTGTAGCAGGACTTTCGTTTATTGTTTCTGATGTTATAATACTGATGGTTCTTGAATTTTCCTTAAAAGGCAAATCAATTCTTGAAGATTTTATGGTAATGGAGTCTAAAGGCTGCACCGTTTGTGCAAGACCACAGTTCATTAAAAAAAGCGCTAAAATGGTAAATAGCTTAAATCTAATTTTCATTTTAATTGGTTTTTGTTTGCGTGTCAAAGGTATGTAAATCCAACACTACAGCGCACAAAATCAAATTAAATTGCACTAAAAATTTAGACTTAAGGTGGGGCTTTTCGAATTAAAATAAATTGCAATTTTTGCTTTTAAAAAAACAGAAATGCAGTACCTTTAGAACATGTTTGCTTTGGTTGATTGTAATAATTTTTATGCTTCTTGTGAACGGGTTTTTAACCCCAGCTTACAGGGGAGGCCTGTGGCTGTTTTATCTAATAATGATGGTTGCGTGATTGCGCGCAGCGATGAAGCCAAGACTTTAGGGCTTCCCATGGGTGCACCAGCGTTCAAATACAAATCCTTTTTTAAAACGAATAAAGTACAAGTCTTTTCTTCAAATTATGCTTTGTACGGCGACATGAGCAGCCGCGTTATGCGGATTTTAGAACAGTTCACACCGGAGGTAGAGGTTTACAGTATTGATGAGGCTTTTCTCCACTTTCAAGGCTTTGATAATTACGATTTGAATTCTTATGGAGGCTCCATTCGCAAGCGGATTTTAAAATGGACAGGCATTCCAACCTGCGTAGGCATTGCACCTACCAAAGCCCTTGCCAAAGTGGCCAATAAAATTGCACGCAAATTCCCAAAGGAAACGGGTGGTGTTTATGTCATTGATACTGAAGCGAAGCGCCTTAAAGCATTGAAATGGACTCCGATTGAAAAGGTTTGGGGCATCGGCTACGCCTTGCACAAGCGCTTGGCGCAGAAGCAATGTAAAACAGCCTTTGATTTTGTTCAGCTTCCCGATTTATGGGTGAGGCAATCGTTTTCTATTACCGAATGGAAACTTAAAAAAGATCTAGAGGGCATCTCTAAAATTGAGATGGAACAAGTAAAAACCAAACGCGCCATTGCCACCACACGAAGCTTTGAAACAACCCTTACAGAGCTCACCGATCTAAAGGAGCGTGTTTCTACATTTGCCAGCAGTTGCGCCGAAAAACTTCGCCGACAAAAGTCAAGCTGTCATGTGTTGGTTGTATTTTTACGTAGCGATCTGTTTAAAATACAGTCTCCGCAATACCGCGCCAGCCGAATGGTCAGTATTCCGTTTCCCACAAATTCGAGTTTGGTTCTAAGTTCTAGTGCTGTTAAAGCCATTACTTCTATTTATAAAAAAGGTATTCACTATAAAAAAGCGGGGGTTATCTTAACGGGGATTGTACCCACCTATAACCGTCAAATGCAGCTGTTTGACCATGAAGATGCCCGCCACCAACCTTTGATGTCTGCCATGGATCACATCAACAAAAAATATGCAGCATCCAAATTAAAATTAGCCAATCAAGATTTAGCCCGTACATGGAAAATGCGGCAGGCGCATTTATCTCCACAGTACACCACCAATTTAAACGATATAATTACTGTTCAATGTCAAAAAACCCACAGCAAGCGCTGACCTTTTTTATTCCAAGGCCGCCAGATAATAGTCTGGGTGCCATTTACTTTGACACGGGTATTTCTGCGGGATTCCCCTCCCCAGCGGATGACTTTAAGCAAGAACGGCTGTCATTAGACTCGGAGCTTATTAAAAATAAAGAGGCTACCTTTTTTGCACGAGTGAGTGGGCAATCTATGATTGATGCAGGCCTTAACGACAATGACCTTTTGGTTATCGACCGAAGCCTTTCGCCCGCCCATAATAGGATTGCTGTTTGTTTTTTAGATGGAGAGTTTACCGTCAAACGCCTAAAAGTTGAAGGCGATGAAGTTTGGTTACAGCCTGAAAATAAACAGTATAAACCCATAAAGATAACACCCGAAAATGACTTTGTTATTTGGGGCATTGTTACCAATGTGATTAAAAAAGTATAATCTAAATTTCTTTGCGAAGTCTTGCTACAGGAAACTCCAGCTGTTCTCTGTACTTGGCAACCGTTCTACGGGCAATGGGGTAGCCTTTTTCTTTGAGTATTTTAGCAAGCTTTTCATCGGTAAGCGGTTTTTTCTTATCCTCTTCTACAATAACGGTCTTTAAAATGCTTTTAATTTCTCTAGTAGAAACCTCCTCCCCTTGGTCGTTTGTCATGGATTCACTAAAAAATTCTTTAATGAGTTTGGTCCCATAGGGTGTATTGACGTACTTACTGTTGGCGACTCTAGAAACGGTCGAAATATCCATCTCAATTTCATCGGCAATATCCTTTAAAATCATGGGGCGCAGTTGCTCTTCGTCCCCAGATAAAAAATACGCTTTTTGATACTGCATGATGGCGCTCATTGTAACATAAAGTGTTTGTTGGCGTTGGCGAATGGCATCAATAAACCACTTGGCTGAATCTAGTTTTTGCTTGATGAATTGTACCGCCTCTTTTTGTGCTTTTGACTTTTCTTTTGAAGCTTTATATCCCAAAAGCATTTCACTGTAGGATTTTGAAATGTGGAGTTCCGGCGCGTTTCGGGCGTTCAGCGTGAGGCTTAACACTCCATCGACAATTTTAATTGTAAAGTCGGGGACGACATGTTCAACAGAACTAAGATTGTTTGAGAAAGAACTCCCGGGTTTGGGATTTAAGCGTTCAATTTCTTGAATGGCATCTTTGAGTTGATTTTCTGTGATATTAAACTTTTTCTGAAGCTTTAAATAATGCTTTTTAGTAAATTTTTCAAACGTTTTTTCAACAATTAGACCCGCTAATTCCGTGTGTGGGGTTTGTGCTTTTCTTTGCAATTGAATTAAAAGGCACTCTTGCAAATCTCTAGCGCCAACGCCTGCTGGGTCCAATTGCTGGACTACTTTGAGCACTTTTTCAATGGTTTCAACATCTGTATATATATTCTGTGTAAAAGCCAAATCATCAGTCAAATCTAATAGGGGGCGGCGCATATAGCCGCTGTCATCAATACTTCCAATTAGAAATTTAGCAATTAAATACTCTTGTTCTTCAAGCCGATAGGTGTTAAGTTGGTCTGTAAGTTGCTGTGTAAATGAGCTTCCAGAGGCGTAAGGAATGGACTTGTCGTCTTGATCGGAGCTGTAGTTATTAGCATGTAATCTGTAGTCCGGGATTACATCGTCACTGAGGTAATCATCGACATTTATATCTTCTGTATTTATCTGGGTATTGTCATCAAATTCTTCGTTTGAGTAACCCTCTTCAAAATCTTCTGTAGCATCCTCTTTACCCCGTTCAAGTGCTAGGTTCTCTTCAAGCTCTTGTTTGATACGCTCTTCAAAAGCTTGCGTCGGCAATTGAACAAGTTTCATCAACTGAATCTGTTGAGGAGACAGTTTTTGTGAGAGTCTAAAATTTAAATGTTGCTTTAGCATTGCGCATTTGGGTTTGCATAAATTTAAAAAAACAATTTAGATTCTTAAAATCCAATATTATTTAATTTTTACGCTGCGTTTTTTATTTAAAATTCAGCATTTTGAGGGGTTCTAGGGTAGGGAATGACATCCCTGATGTTGCCCATTCCAGTCGCAAACATTACCAGCCGCTCAAAACCAAGGCCAAAGCCAGAGTGTACTGCTGTTCCATAGGTCCTTAGGTCCAGATACCACCAAAGTTCATCCTCAGGGATATCCAGTGCAGCCATTTTCTCTTTGAGGAATTCCAAGCGTTCTTCACGCTGCGATCCTCCAACAATTTCACCAATGCCTGGGAATAAAATATCCATAGCGCGGACTGTTTTTCCATCTTCATTCAATCGCATGTAGAAAGCCTTAATGTTGGCAGGATAATCAAATAAAATCACAGGGCATTTAAAATGTTTTTCAACCAAATAGCGCTCGTGTTCACTTTGTAAATCGCTCCCCCACTGGTCAATTAGGAATTTAAATTTTTTCTTTTTGTTCGGCTTACAATTTCTCAGAATATCTATGGCTTCTGTATAACTTACCCGTTTGAAATTGTTGTCCGTCACAAATTTTAATTTTTCAATAAGCCCCATTTCGCTGCGGTCGTTTTGAGGCTTTGACTTCTCTTCTTGTTCTAAGCGCTGTGCCAAAAATGTGAGGTCCTCAAGGTTGTTCTCTAAAATATAATCAATTACAGATTTAAGGAAATTTTCTGCCAAATCCATATTGCCTTCAAGATCCATAAAAGCAACTTCTGGTTCAATCATCCAAAATTCAGCAAGGTGTCTTGAAGTGTTTGAGTTTTCCGCTCTAAAGGTTGGACCGAAGGTGTACACTTTCCCAAGGGCCATGGCGTAGGTTTCGGCCTCCAATTGGCCAGATACCGTTAAATTAGTTTCCTTTCCAAAAAAATCTTTGGAGTAATCTACAGCACCAGTTTCCGTCAGGGGTGGGTTTTTTGGATCTAATGTAGTTACGCGAAACATTTCACCAGCACCTTCAGCGTCGCTACCTGTGATAATTGGCGCATGCATATAATTAAAGCCATTTTGATGAAAATATTGATGAATCGCAAAAGACAGTGAAGAACGCAAACGCATCACTGCGCCAAAGGTATTGGTGCGTGGGCGTAAATGCGCCTGCTCTCTCAAAAACTCTAAAGAATGTCTTTTAGGTTGCAAAATAGTCTTAGAGACCAGGTCCGGATCTGCAGCGCCTAGAACAGCAATGTTAGAAACTTGAATTTCTAATGCTTGTCCCTTTCCCTGACTTTCGACAAGATTGCCCTGTATTTGTAAGGCTGCACCGGTGGTAATTTGCTTCAGAAGGGTTTCATCCATGGTTTCAAAGGCAACAACACATTGGATGGTTTTTATAGTGGACCCATCACTCAAGGCAATAAAACGATTGGCTCTAAAAGATTTTACCCAGCCTTTAACTTCAATGTCTGTGTGTTTTATTTCTTTTTCGAACAATTCTGCTACAGTGCTTTGTATCATCTCTCTATAAAATTAGGTACAAATATAAAACTTTAGAAGCATTGTTTAGTCTTCTTCAAAAGAATTGATGTCTTCCGGGATTATTTTTAGGCTTGGCTCCTTGAGTACTTTTTTGTTGGCAATATTGCGTTCTAGTGACAATAATAAAACTGGGAGCAGCAGTAAGTTGGCCATCATGGCCAGTAATAAGGTACCAGAAACCAGCGCACCCATGGCTACTGTGCCTCCAAAATTGGAAGTGGTAAAGACTGAAAAGCCAAAAAACAATACAATTGAAGTATAGAACATGCTGATTCCCGTTTCTCTAAGCGCAGCAAAAACGGACTTTTTGACACTCCACCGGCAGGCAATAAGCTCTTGACGGTATTTGGCTAAAAAGTGGATGGTATCGTCTACAGAAATACCAAAGGCGATGCTAAAGACTAAAATAGTAGAGGGTTTGATGGGAACGCCCAGAAACCCCATGGCACCAGCCGTGATTAGTAGCGGAAGCAAGTTTGGCGTTAGAGAGATCACAATCATTCTAAAGGAGCGAAACAAATAGGCCATAAAAAGAGAGATCAGCAAAATGGCCAGTGTTAGTGAAAGGATTAGATTTTTAATTAAAAAATTTGTCCCTTTTTGAAAGAGAAAAGCTTTTCCCGTAAGAGAAACTTCATAGCGGTCTTCATCGAAAAGCTTTGTAATTTCTTTATTTAAACGGTCTTCAATTTGGTCCATTTGATCCATTCCATCGTCTTTTATAAAGGTTGTAATTCGCGCATATTGACCTGTTGAGTCAACATAATTATGCAATAAATCTAAATCGTTTGAAGAGTTTTTCGCATAAGATAAAATGAATCCATTTTCTTGTGTGGTTGGCAATTGATAGTATTTAGGGTTTCCATTGTAAAATGCCTGTTTAGAGTATTTTACTAAACTAACAATAGAGATCGGTTTGGATAGCTCGGGAATCTCAACAATAAGGTCTTCAAGCGCGCTCATTTTTTTTAAGGTTACAGGCTTTAACACCCCTTTCTTTCGCTTGGTATTTATCAAGATTTCCAAAGGCATAATCCCGTTAAACTCAGCTTCATAAAACTGAATGTCTTGATAGAATTCTGCGTTTTTTGGCATGTCCTCAAGCAGGCTTCCCGAGGTTTTGATTTGATAAATCCCAATGATACTGACCACCAATAACAAAACTGAAATTATGTAAATAGCGATGTTTTTTTGCTTGACCGTTGTTTCAATCCAATCTCCTAAAGTATTGATCCAACGTTTATTTAGGTGTTCTAAATGCTTCTCGTTAGGCATTGGCATATAGCTGTAAACAATAGGTATTACTAGCAAGCATAAACTGAAAATAGCCATGATGCTTAATGAAGCGACCGTTCCAAACTCTATCAACAACTTACTTTGGGTAATGATAAAAGTTGCAAATCCAGAGGCAGTTGTAGTATTTGTCATTAGCGTTGCATTCCCAACTTTAGTAATGACCCGCTGCAGCGATTTTGCCTTATTCCCGTGCTTGTTAAACTCATGTTGGTATTTATTAATGAGAAAGATACAATTGGGCACTCCTATTACAATAATCAGTGGGGGGATTAACGCGGTCAATACGGTAATTTCGTATTCTAAAAATCCTAGAATTCCAAAAGTCCACATCACCCCAATAACCACAACACACATTGAAATGAATGTCGCTCTGTAGGATCTGAAAAAGAAAAAGAAAATAAGGGATGTGATTATAATGGCCGCAATGAGAAAAACTTCAATTTCATCAATTATATTTTGAGAATTTAAAGTCCGTGCATAGGGCATTCCAGAGACTCGAACGTCAAGCCCATACTGTTTTTCAAAGGCTTTTACTTTTGGAATTAAGTTGTCAACAATGAAAGACTTTCTAGCTGGGCTATTTACGATGGATTTATCTAATAAAAGTACTGAGCGAATGGCTTTGCTCTCTTTGTTAAAAAGGATGTTATCATAAAAAGGAAAGTCGTTTAACATAGCTGAGTTAACGGCTTCAAGCTCCTTGGTCGTTTTTAGGGAATCTTTGATAAAAGGGATGAAATCAAATTGTTGCTTTCTTTTGTTTTTGACCAGTTTTTTTAAATCTTGAAGCGTTACAATTGTTTCAACATTGGGGTTGTTTTCAAAAGATTTAGAGAAGCGGTTCCAAGCGTTGAGGTTTTCCACGGAAAACAAGCGACTATCTTTAACCCCTAACACAATTAAATTACCTTCTTCGCCAAAAATTTCTAAAAAGCGATTATAATCTAAGTTTACAAAGTGATCATCAGGTAATAGATTCGCTTCAGTGTAACTAAAACGCATTTTACCCCATTGAGAAACCATAAGAGCTGTAAATAGCCCTATTAAAACTAAAATGGCAACACGGTTTCGTAGAATTAACCTCGCTAATGCATTCCAAAAACCAGTTGAAAACAATTTGAGCATACCTAATTTTGAAGTTGCTAAAGTTATATAAAACCATTTGATTAATGGTTATAAAAGCAGCTGACAATCATTAAAAAAAAGTTAAAATATATTTCTGAAGCGGTATTTTAGACTTTTAAAATCTCTTTTTCTTTAGCAGCGAAAAGCGAATCGATTGTTTTAATTTTTGCATCTGTCATTTCCTGGATGTCTGTTTCAACGTTTTTTTTCAGGTCCTCAGAAATTTCACTCAGTTTCTTCAGCTCATTATTGGCGTCTTTTCGCGACCCGCGAATGGATATTTTAGCTTCTTCAGCTTCAGATTTGGCTTGTTTTGCGAGTTCTCTCCGGCGCTCTTCAGTCAAGGGGGGGACATTTATAATAACACTTTCACCATTGTTCATTGGGTTGAAGCCCAGGTTGGCGACCATTATAGCCTGTTCAATGTCTTGTAAGATGCTTTTTTCCCAAGGTTGAACGGTAATGGTTCTTCCATCAGGCGTATTCACGTTTGCAACTTGTGCAAGAGGCGTTTGTGTTCCATAATAATCCACTGTTACGCTCCCGAGCATTGAAGGACTTGCTTTGCCAGCACGAATGTTTACAAACTGCTTTTCTAAATGCGTCAGCGCTTTTACCATCGCTTCTTTTGCGCTTTCAAGAATAAATTCAATTTCTTCGTTCATGCTCTTATAATTAGCTAACTGTTGTTCCAATTTGTTCTCCTGATATGATTTTAATCAAGTTGCCCTTTTTATTCATATCAAAAACAATAATTGGCAATTCATTTTCTTGGCTTAAAGTAAAGGCTGTTGTGTCCATTACCTTCAACCCCTTCTTTAAAACGTCGTCAAAACTGATCGAGCTGTATTTGCTTGCTGAAGCATCTTTTTCGGGATCTGCAGTATAAATTCCATCAACACGTGTTCCTTTTAAAATAACATCGGCCTCTATTTCAATAGCCCTTAGTACGGCTGCAGAATCTGTTGTGAAATAAGGATTTCCTGTACCCCCTCCAAAGATTACGACGCGCCCTTTTTCTAAATGTCTCATGGCTTTTCTTCGAATAAAGGGTTCTGCAACTTCATTAATTTTAATCGCAGACTGAAGACGGGTTGGGACACCTTCATTTTCTAATGCACTTTGAAGGGCAAGCCCGTTAATGACTGTTGCCAGCATGCCCATATGGTCTCCTTGAACGCGGTCCATGCCATTACTGGCGGCAGCAACCCCTCTAAAAATATTACCACCTCCGATGACGATGGCAATTTGAATCCCTTCTGCAAGTGCTTCTTTTATATCATTTGCATATTCTGAAAGTCGTAGTGCGTCTATGCCATATTGGCGACTACCCATAAGGGCTTCGCCTGATAATTTTAATAAAACACGTTTATAGGCCATAGTTGTTTTAATCGTTTCACAAATATAAACAATATCTCAAAATTTTATGCCGATAATACTTTCCAACTGTCTTGCAACCTATTAAATAAAAAAACCCTGTGCTTTACACAGGGTTTTTTTTGATCTTTTTTAAAATTTAAAAAAATTAGCCTAAGGTAACTCTTTTAAATCCAATGACTTCGACGGCACCATAAGAAGCAACATATTTTGCAACAGTACTGTTATCGTCTTTGATAAAATCTTGATCCAGCAAACACTGTTCTTTGTCTAGAGTTGTGTTATCAGAGATGAAGCGTTCCATTTTACCCGGCAAAATTTTATCCCAAATTTGTTCTGGTTTTCCTTCTGATTTTAACTGTGCTTTGACGTCGGCTTTCGCATTTGCTAAAACTTCTGGTGTTAGTTGGGCCATGGAGACGTATTGAGGAACATTTTTTAAAGCTTTCCCTAATCTCCCAAGTTCAATATTGTCTTTTTCAATGACGGCGATGCGCGCTTCTGTTTCAGAAGCGACATAGTCTAGGTCAAAATCTTTGTAAGACAGTGTAGTAGCGCCCATAGAAGCTACCTGCATAGACAAGTCTTTTGCCAAAACTGCCTCATTTTCCACAACGGAAGAAAGCCCAACAAGTGCAGCAATCTTATTGATATGCACATAGGACCCTACAAATGAGGCCTCTAATTTTTCAAAGGCTTTGATGTCTAGTTTCTCTCCAATAACTCCAGTTTGTTCAGTCAGTTTTTCAGCAACCGTCATGCCGTCAAAATCTGCCTCCAAAAAGGCCTCTTTAGACGCACAATGAAGTGCGATTTCTGCAAACTCATTCGCAAGTGCTAAAAAGTTTTCATTTTTTCCTACAAAATCAGTTTCACAGCCAAGCACAATGGCTACACCCATTGTGTTTTCGGAGTTTACCTTGGCAACAGCAGCCCCTTCGGAGGAATCTCTATCGGCTCTTTTAGCAGCAACTTTTTGACCTTTTTTTCTTAAAACATCTATGGCTTTGTCAAAATCGCCCTCAGCTTCAACAAGTGCTTTTTTACAATCCATCATTCCTGCGCCGGTGGCTTTTCTCAGTTTATTTACTTCAGCAGCGGTAACTTTTATCATGGTTTTAGAGTTTAAAAAAAACCGAAAAATCTATCAAATAGTGAAGAATTTTACGGTTTTGAGTTTTTGATTATTTAATAAGTTTATTCTTCCTCTTTGGAAACGGCAGTTGATTCAGCAGCTGGTTTTGTAGCCACCACATCCGTCTTAACTACTTCATCAGTTTCAGCAGCCCCGCCTTCTTTCTGAGCTTTTCTTGTAGCAAGACCTTGAGCAATAACTTCTGTGACATGTGTCATAATTTTTTCAATAGATTTTGATGCGTCATCATTGGCAGGGATTACATAGTCTACCTGTCTTGGATCTGAATTTGTATCCACCATTGCAAAAATAGGAATGTTCAATTTCTGAGCTTCTTTTATTGCGATGTGTTCACGCTTGATGTCTACGACAAACAAAGCTCCTGGGAGACGCGTCATATCTGAAATGGATCCCAAGTTTTTTTCAAGTTTGGCCCTTAATCGATTTACTTGAAGGCGCTCTTTTTTTGAAAGCGTATTGAATGTTCCATCTTTTTTCATACGGTCTATTGCTCCCATTTTCTTAACCGCTTTTCTAATGGTTACAAAATTGGTCAACATTCCGCCAGGCCAACGCTCGGTGATGTATGGCATTTTAACATCAGCAGCTTTTTCTGCGACAATATCTTTCGCTTGTTTCTTTGTGGCAACGAAAAGAATTTTACGCCCAGAAGTTGCAATTTTTGCAAGTGCTTTTGAGGCTTCTTCAAGTTTCGCTGCTGTTTTGTAAAGGTTGATGATATGGATGCCGTTGCGTTCCATATAAATGAATGGGGCCATATTAGGATCCCATTTTCTGGTGAGGTGTCCAAAGTGTACCCCGTTGTCGAGGAGTTCTTTTACTTCTACTTGTGCCATTTTTGTATTAGTTTACGTTCTGTTGAATTAGCAATGAAAAAGTGGCTTGATAAGGCCTTTTTCATTTAGATGCTAAACTAAATCCTGACAGTTTTTTTGTCATGGACAACAATAACTGGTTTATAATTAAATGTATATTAACGTTTAGAAAACTGGAATTTCTTACGCGCTTTCTTTTGGCCAAACTTCTTACGCTCAACCATCCTAGGATCACGAGTTAATAAGCCTTCCGGTTTTAAAACACTTCTGTTTTCTTCATTGAGTTCGCACATCGCTCTTGAAAGTGCAAGGCGAACCGCCTCAGCTTGTCCAGTGACACCGCCTCCAAAAACATTGACTTTGATGTCAAAATTTCCTTCATTGTCGGTCAAAGCTAAAGGTTGATTTACTTTGTATTGTAGCGTAGCAGTTGTAAAATAAGACTTAAAGTCCTTATTGTTGACTGTTATTTTACCTTTTCCATTGGAAAGATATACACGTGCTACTGCCGTTTTTCTACGGCCAATTTTGTGAATTACTTCCATTAATTAATATCGTTTAGATTGAGTGGTTTAGGTTGTTGTGCTTCGTGAGAATGTTTTGTCCCAATTACGACATTGAGATTTCTGAAGAGTGCTGCTCCTAATTTGTTTTTAGGCAGCATTCCTTTAATTGATTTCTCAACGAGCCGAGCAGGATCTTTTGCAAAAAGCTCTGTTGCAGTCAGTGAACGTTGACCACCTGGATAGCCTGTATAGCGAATGTATGTTTTTTTATCCCACTTTTTACCAGATAATTTTATTTTTTCAGCATTGATCACAACAACGTTATCACCACAATCAACGTGCGGCGTAAAACTGGGTTTGTGTTTGCCTCTTAATAGTATGGCAACTCTAGAAGCCAAACGGCCTAATGTTTGACCATCTGCATCAATCAAAACCCATGCTTTGTTGCGTGTCGCTTTGTTGACAGAAATCGTTTTATAACTTAAGGTATCCACGTTGTAATTTATTTTATTTTATTTTACTTCTCAAAAAAGAGTTCGCAAACTTACAATTATAAATTGTTATTAACAAAATCTATTTATGCTTATTTTTTCAAATAAGACCCGAATGCTTGTCAGCATATTCAATCCATAGTATTTTGGTGTTAAACTTTTCTAAATTTTAGGATTAATGCGCAAGAGTCCTATAAATTTGTTTTTAATTATACCCTGTATTCCTACTTAAAACATAATGACACAAAAATTCATAATAAAAATTTCATTATTTATTGCCATTTCCCCATGGTTTGTGTGCTCTCAAACGACATTTCCTAAAGTATACTTTACTACAGAAATTAGTTCTGTAGAAGCTCCTGAAATGGATGGTTTTATCAACGATAAAATATGGGATAAGGTTCCTTGGGAGTCAAATTTTATTGAAGTTAATCCCGATGAAAACACCGCTCCTACAGAGCAGACTAAATTTAAGATTCTATACGATCAAAAATATTTATATATAGCACTTTTGGCTTTGGATACCTCCCCCAAACACATCACCAAACGCCTTTCAAGGAGAGATGGTTTTGAAGGGGACCGCATTAATGTGCTTATCGATAGTTACCACGATTTACGAACCGCTTTTTTATTTACAGTAACTGCCGCCGGGGTAAGGGGCGATGAAATTGTTACTAATAATGGGGATGATATTGACGACAGCTGGAATCCAATTTGGAGTGCAAAGGCACAAATTATATTGGAGGGTTGGTCTGCTGAAATGAAAATTCCATTGAGTCAGTTGCGTTTTGGCAATGCTAGGGAGCAAGTTTGGGGTTTGAATGTCGTTAGAAACTTATTTCGTGAGAATGAATTGTCCGCCTGGGATCGCATCCCTGTAGGTTCTGCGGGATGGGTGAGTGAAGCAGGAGAGCTCAGAGGGCTGAACAACATAAAACCTCAAAAGCAAATAGAAGTACAGCCCTTTTTAGCGGTTCAAAAGGAAACATACGAAGCAGAAATTGGAAATCCATATCGTGACGGCCACGACTCCAAAATTAATGCAGGCCTGGATGCAAAAATTGGCATCACGAATGACTTGACCCTTGATCTTACTATTAATCCTGATTTTGGGCAAGTAGAAGCAGACCCAGCCGCCATTGCATTGGATGGGTTTGAAATTTTCAACAAGGAACAACGGCCATTCTTTATAGAAAACAAAAATATTTTTGACTATCGCTATGCAGGAAACCGCAGCAATTTGTTTTTCTCCCGCCGCATTGGAAGGTCGCCGCAAGTGTATTCACAAAACCCAGAAAATTCCTACATCGATCGTCCTCAGAACACCACAATTTTGGGTGCGGCAAAGTTTAGCGGTAAAACAAAAAAAGGATGGTCTATAGGAATTTTGGAGAGCATGACCTCAAAAGAATTTTCTGAAATCAATACTAACGGAGCGATCTCTGAATCACTTATTGAACCCTTTGCAAATTATTTTGTTGGAAGGGCTCAAAAGGACATGAACCAACGCAATACTTTTTTGGGCGGTATTTTTACTGCCACCAACAGGTCTCTTACTGAAGCGACTTCTGAGCTTAGAGAGGCTGCCTATTCCGGAGGCATCGATTTTAGGCATCAATGGAAGAACAGAACGTATTATTTTCAAACCAATTTTGTGATGAGCCATGTTAAGGGAAGCCCAGAATCTATTCTTGCGACTCAGCAAAGCTTAACACATTTGTTTGATCGTGTGGACGCGACCCATGTACAGCTTGATCCCACCCGCACCTCACTAACAGGGACTGGAGGTCTTGTAGAGTTTGGGAAAGATGGTGGACAAAACTGGAATTATGACATGGGTTTTAAATGGTCTTCTCCAGAGCTTGAATTAAACGATATAGGATTTTTGAAACGTTCCGACCAAAAATTCCAATTTTTTAACTTAAAATACCGAACGGCCAAACCTGTCTCGATTTTTAGAAATATCAACTTTGATTTTAGCCAATTCAATGCTTACGATTTTGGAGGCAATCACAACAGGGCCCAATATCAGTTAAGAACCAGACTTCGGTTTCTAAACAATTCAGTGATTAGTACATGGCTTACATACAAACCAAGAATTTATGACAATACAGCTTTAAGAGGCGGCCCGCGCTGGCGTTTTTCAGAAGAAAATTTCAAATCTCTTTTTTTTAGGTCTGATGACCGCAAAAAATTCAACACCAAAATTGGGGTGATGCAATCTCAATCTAAGGATAACAATGTGTCCTTTTTAAAATTTGAACTAGATTTTAACTACCAAATATTGGATGCACTTAATGTCTCTCTAGCTACTGAATACTCAAAGCGGCCAAATAAAACGCAATACATTACTCAAAAGGACTTTTCGACAACGAAGCGTTATATTTTAGGAACTATTGACAATCAAACATTCCGTTCGACCTTTCGCATCAATTACACTATAAACCCGAACTTGAGCCTTCAATATTATGCACAACCCTTTATTTCCAGAGGGCGGTACTCAGATTTTAAGTATGTTACGGATGCTACTGCCAATAGGCTTTCTGACCGTTTTCAGCTTTACGACAACACCCAAGTTCAATACGAAGAGGGTACCTATTATTTTGATGACAATTTAGACGGTATTGATGACTACAATATGTCAAATCCAGACTTCTCTGTTGTTCAATTCAACTCCAATTTGGTGCTGCGTTGGGAGTACATTCCAGGGTCTGAATTGTTTTTGGTTTGGTCCCAAGGAATCAAAACGGATGTTTCATTAGAAAACGGGCTCATTGAAAGCGCTCAAAGCGGAATTTTAGATCATCAGCCTCATAACATTTTCTTAATAAAAGCCACTTACCGCTTTAATTTATAAGCTTTTGGTTTTTCCCAAGAACGTTTTTATGATATTATATTGAATAAAATATAATTAAGAATTATCTTTGTAAACTTAAGAAATGGATACCAACGCTATGGCCCAAAATGTTGTCTTGTCTAAAACACCTGTAAGTCCTTTAAGCGATTTTAAAGTGATTACAAAAATGGGGCTATCCCTAAGTGTGGTTTTTTCTTGTATCGCAGGCTATTTGCTTGCAGCTGAAACAATAAATATTTCAAGGGTTGTTTTTCTTTCGATTGGCGGGTATTGTATGGTAGGTGCCTCCAATGTATTCAATCAAATCATAGAAAGGGATTTGGATGCCCTTATGGAGCGCACCAAAAACAGACCGATTCCAAAGGGAAGAATATCCATTAAAAACGCATTCATACTTGCGACAATTCTTACAATAATTGGGTTGATTATTTTATACGCGATCAATCCAAGCACCGCTATGTTTGCGGCCATTTCAATATTTATTTACACCAGTATTTACACGCCGCTCAAACAAAAGACAGCACTTTCTGTTTTAGCCGGTGCCATTCCCGGTGCAATTCCATTTATGTTAGGCTGGGTTGCTTGCACAGGACATTTCGGCTTGGAAGCGGGCGTTTTATTTATGATGCAGTTTTTTTGGCAATTTCCGCATTTTTGGTCGATAGCTTGGTTGCTAGATAAAGATTATAAAAAAGCAGAGTTTAAAATGTTGCCCACGGGCGCCAAAGACAGAGGCACTGCGCTTCAAATAATTGGTTACATCTGCTGGACAATATTAATATGTTTGGCTCCATTATCAGACCTTACTGGAGACTTGAAGCTATCAACATATGCCGCCATACCTGTCATTATTTTAGGCTTTGTCTTTTTGTATTATGGTTTCAAGCTTTTTAAGAACAAATCCGAAAATGCGGCCAAAAAATTGATGGCGGTAAGCATTATATATTTAATGAGTATGCAGATTATTTATGTTATAGATAAATTTATTTGAAAGCTATGGATTTAACAAAAGGAACTTTAAAACAAAAGAATGAACGCGCCAAGAAAATGATGTTGTGGTTTGGTATCGTATCTCTAATCATGTCTTTTGGAGGACTTACCAGCGCTTTTATAGTGAGTAGCACCCGAGAAGATTGGGTTCGCAATTTTCATTTACCGGAGTCATTCACACTCAGTACAATTATAATTGTACTGAGTAGTATCTTGCTTTTTGCCTCTAAAAAGATGCTGATTAAAGCGCAGTATTCAAGGAGCGTGGCTTTACTTACAGGTACTTTTGTTTTCGGTCTGGCTTTTATTTATACCCAATTTTCGGGATTTAATGAGCTAATAGCCATGGGGTATAATTTCACAGGCCCAACCAGTAACATTACCATGTCTTATATTTACATCATCGCTGTATTTCATATACTTCATGTTTTGGCAGGATTGATATGCCTGGCGGTTGTTATTATTAGGCATTTAAAAAAGGCGTATACACCTAAAGACAAAACCGGATTTGATTTAGCGTCAACATTTTGGCATTTTATTGACCTTTTATGGCTGTATCTCTTTTTCTTTATATATTTCTTTAACAGAATAAATTAATTATTTTTGCAAAACTCAAAATAACTTATAAACTATGGAGTCTACAGCAATAAGCACAGGACCAGAAGGGACCACTTGGGGCGGCGGTAACCAGCCACTCAAATCAAGTTATGGAAAAATGATGATGTGGTTCTTTATCGTTTCGGATGCTTTGACCTTTTCTGGGTTTTTAGCGGCCTATGGTTTTTCAAGGTTTAAATTTATTGACTATTGGCCTATAGCTGATGAGGTGTTTACGCACGTCCCTTTTTTACACGGTCAAGAGCTGCCCATGATTTATGTAGCTTTTATGACATTTGTTCTCATTATGTCTTCAGTAACTATGGTCTTGGCAGTTGATGCGGGCCATCAAATGAAGAAAAACAAAGTAATTTGGTACATGTTTTTCACCATTATTGGTGGCGCTATTTTTGTGGGCTCACAAGCATGGGAATGGGCTACCTTTATTCAAGGAGACTACGGCGCTGTTCAGACCAAAGGAGGTAATATTTTACAATTTGGGACCTACAAATCTATTGAAGGAGAAGCTGTTTTTAAAAGAATACCGGTTGAAGAATTTGCGGTTGCAGCTTCCTCAGAACGAACCCAGCACGAAAGTAAAAGTGGTGTTTGGTTTACAGCCGAGGGCAGCCTTCCAGCATACACCGTCAATGATGTTTATCTTGGTCTGGTAGCCAATCCCAATATACTAGTATGCACTCAAACGATTAATGCTAAAGGAGAAAAGACCGTTTTATCCAGAGATGAATCTTTACTTCAACTCAAGATGAATGGCAGGCGCTATGTCAAGGGTGCCAATTTAGAAGTCAATGAGTATGGCGCGCCATTGTTTGCAGACTTCTTTTTTTTCATAACAGGGTTTCATGGGTTTCACGTTTTATCGGGTGTTGTGATCAATATAATTATTTTCTTTAATGTGATCATTGGCACTTACGAGCGCAGAAAAAATTATGAAATGGTTGAAAAAGTAGGCCTCTATTGGCACTTTGTAGATTTAGTTTGGGTTTTCGTATTCACCTTCTTTTACCTTGTTTAAAATAAATATTAAATAAAAATGGCAGACCACGCACACAAATTAGAAATCTTTAGAGGATTGATTAAGTTCAAATCCAATACACAAAAAATATGGGGTGTACTTTTATTGCTTTCCATTATTACAGCGGTAGAAGTAGTTTTAGGAATTTACAAACCTGAAATTTTAATGGGACCCTCAATGACTCCTTTTGAAGGCGGCGTTGGAGCAACCCTTTTAAACATTACTTTTGCAGCCTTTATCTACACCAAAAGCTTAAATCTTATTTTTATTGTATTGACGATTATAAAGGCCTATTACATTACTTGGGACTTTATGCACATGCGTGACGAAACAAAATCGCTAAGACGCTTTGTAGTTTGGACTGCGGTCTTTTTAATTTGTTATTTAATCTTTATTCTACTACAAGAAGGAGGTTATATAGAATCGGTTTATTCCCAAGGACACGTCAAAAGAGATTTTTAGAAACACGGCATTTACTTTTTGGTTGAATATTTTATTTCTAACCCGATTTCACGCGCATAATAAAAAAGTGTTAAAACAGATTATTCAGCTTATATCTTTATCAGTATTGATTAATTTAGCATTCTAAATCAATGGCCAATGTTTGACTTAAACCTTCAAAATGCTTTAAAAAAAGACCGCGATAGACTCGTAAGCAGTAAAGAGTTAAAAGCTATAGTACAGCGTATTTTCGCTCATAAAGAAGCCTCCAAAGACCGAATTAAATCAATACTAGACAACCAAAACACCTCTTATGTAAACAGTTTGACTTTTGATAACCTTGATATGGATAAGATTTTCCACATTGATTCCATTGAAAAATTGTGCATAAAGTATCGGCTTAGATTTTTGGACACCCATTTGTTTAAGGGAGACTACCCCAATGAATTATACAGCATCATTCCTGAATTAGAAGCAACCCATGAAACCCAATTAGAAAATTTTAAAATAATGGCGCCCTCCAAACTTTTCAGGCTAAAAACTAAAGAGGATCCCTTGCTCTTTGTTCCTATTGGCAATGGCTACTATTACCTAGTCCACAAATGGGGGAATGACCTAAAAACTTACAGGAAATTTCTGGTTTGGCCTTTTAAAAATGTAAATACATTAATATTTACTTCTATCTTCTTAAGCTTAGTTTCTACTGCTGCCAGCGCTTTACTTTTTAATAAGCTTTCTGATACTCAATTGTTCGTAATCTTTGTGTTCAACATTAAAACGTTTGTTTTCATTACATTTTATTTGTTGTTCATGATGCGGAAAAATTTTAACGAGTCCATTTGGGACAGTAAGTATAAAAATTAATACTTTAGTATACTTACAAAAAAAGGAGTTAGAATTGACCTTTTTTTATATAGTTACATGTTGTCAAATATCAAAGAAACTTTAAAATATTTTTATTTCCATGGAAAGTGAGACTAATGTTTTATGGTACTACATCATCTATACCATAGCGCTAATTTATTTGAGCTACAAGGTAGGTCATTACGCACAGTCTAAAGGCAGGTCTTTTTGGCTAAATTTTGTGGCCTCTATAATCCTTAGCCCAATACCTATATTTATTACATTAAAATTCTCCAAATTTAAAAACTTTCATAATCACTTAGATGAAATAAAAGAAGATATTAAAAAATGGACTGTTCTTGTCGTCTTGTTTTTTTTGCCGGTGCTTTTTCTGTTATTTTTATACCCCTCTAAGCACAACTATGAAACCCTTGACATTGTTCAGACAAATATTCCTGAACTTTACGATTTTAAAACACTTGATGGAGACAGCATCCAGTTGGAAGGTCATTTATCTGTTGTTGGATTTTTGGGTAATAGCCCTATGGAGGACGCCACTTTTGCCTTGAATTTAAAGGAGCTCATATATGATAAATTTTTAGGCTTTAAAAGATTTCAGGTATTGGCATTGGTACCATATTCTGCAAAACATCAAGTTTTAGAATTGAACAAAGAACTCAATGCATTTGCACCATTGCAATATTGGAAATTTGCTTTTGGATCTGATCAGGCCATTAGGGAGGCTTATACCAATTTCAAAATCACACGCCCCTTGAGCCTAAATTTATCATCCAACCAAGTGTTTGTTGTGGACAGAGAGCGTCATCAAAGAGGGCGCTTAGACGACCGCACAAAATCAGAAATTGAAAGCAATGCTGCCGTTTACCCGATGACTTCATACGATGTTTTGGAAATTTCAGATTTAAAAAACAAAATGAGTGATGACATCCGTATTTTATTCACAGAATACCGTCAAAAACGAAAGGGGAATTTTAGTTCGACCACTCGCCGAGCCAATGATTTAAAACAATGAACAAAAGTAATTATTCATATATAGGCATCGCTTTTATTATACTGGTTTTTGGGATTATTTTTATTCCTAAAATTGTGACACGGGTTCAAGCTGGGGACATCACTAGAACAGAAAGTCGCAGCGAAAATGTGATATTACAAATGACAGACGCCACGCCGCTTTCATATCTAACAATTAATGGAGAGCGCAAAAAGGTAATGCCCTTTAGTTTTACAAATCAGAATGGTCTAACCATAACCAATAAAGACTTTGATGGGCGTGTATACTTGGTTGAATTTTTCTTTACGACCTGTCCTACAATTTGCCCGAAAATGAGTCAAAACCTAGTAGACATTCAAAACACATTCCCCAAACACTCGGATTTTGGAATCGCCTCCATAACGATCAATCCCAATCATGACACGGTTGAAGTATTAAAAAATTATGCAGATCAGTATGGAGTTACTCATCCAAATTGGCATTTTCTTACAGGCAAACAACAAACAATTTATGACCTCGCCAACATTGGGTTTAACCTCTATGCTGCTCAAGTAGAGGGCGCTGCAGGGGGTTTCGAGCATTCGGGGAATTTCGCCCTCATTGATAAAGAGGGGTACATTCGCTCTAGAACGGATGCTTTTGGAAATCCAAAGATATATTACAAGGGGACGATCAGTCAAAAAGAACAAATAAGCGATGAAGGAGAAGTGGAAGAAATATCTGCGCTTAAGGAGGACATTTTAAAATTATTAGACCATGATTAATTCTTCAAATAAATACTCAGTATCAAAACTTAAACTCTTGACAAATATCATTTCGATTTTCATTCCTTTGGCTGTGGCGCTTTTATTTACACTCAAATGGGACCAAGATCAATTAATCTTAATGAAAGAGATCATTCTATTTGAGCATTTACCTGTTGCAAAACCCCTTACTTTTCTGCCTCCAATTTATGCTTCCATAAATGGCCTTACGGCTGCCTTGCTTATTGCCGCTTTGATTGCGATTAAAAGAAAAAGAATATTTCTTCACGAATCTTTAATGAAAACAGCCATCAGCTGTTCTGTCGTATTTCTATTGATGTATATTGCCTATCACATTACGAGCGACCCAACCCCCTATGGCGGTAAGGGCACCCTAAAGTATATTTATTACTTTATTTTAATTACCCACATTGCGCTTTCTATTGCGGTCATACCTTTGGTGTTGTACAGCTATATTAGGGCCTATTTAGAAGATTATAAAGCCCATAAAAAAATTGTAAAATACGCTTATCCAGTATGGCTGTATGTCGCCATTACAGGCGTTGTGGTTTACCTTATGATTTCACCGTACTATGTTTAAAATTTGAAACGCTTAATTTCATATATATTTTTGATTTTTGCGGCCTTATCTGCTCAGGCCCAATGTGCAATGTGTCGTGCTGTTTTAGAAAGTGAAACAGGACAAGCCACCGCCAAAGGCGTCAACGATGGGATTGTCTATTTGATGTTGATTCCTTACATTTTAATGGGAGGCTTGGCGCTTATTACCTACCGATATCTTAAGAATATATCCAAAAAAAATTAAAAGCCTTTAAAATTGAAGAATTCCTTGAAAATTACTAATTTTTAATCCGAATAATTTTTTAAAGCCATGTAACAAAATTCAAGTTTTAACGTCCTAAGGATACACTTTAATTAAATTTCAAATGCTCAAAATTGAAAAGCTCCATAAATCTTATCCTATTGGTGATTCCAGTCTTCATGTTTTAAAAGGAATTGACTTATTTGTTGAAAAGGGCGAGATGGTAGCGATTATGGGTTCTTCAGGCTCTGGAAAATCTACCTTGCTCAATATCATCGGGATGCTGGATGAGGCTGATGAAGGCAACTATATATTAGACGACGTTCCCATTAAAAACCTTAGTGAAAAAAAAGCGGCTATCTATAGAAATAAGTTTTTGGGGTTTATATTTCAGTCCTTCAACCTTATCAACTATAAAAATGCCTTAGAAAACGTTGCATTGCCCTTATACTATCAAGGCTTAAAAAGAAAAAGCCGACAAGAGAAAGCCAAATTTCATTTGGAAAAAGTAGGTCTATTAGATTGGGCCTCACATTTGCCAAGAGAGCTTTCTGGCGGACAACAACAACGTGTTGCCATCGCCCGGGCCTTGGCATCAAACCCTAAACTTTTATTGGCAGACGAGCCAACAGGCGCTCTTGACAGCACAACTTCTTATGATATCATGGCTTTTTTGCAACAGCTCAATGAAGAAGGGAAAACTATTTTAATTGTAACCCATGAGCAAGATATTGCCAATATGTGTAAACGTATTGTACGATTAAAGGATGGCCTGATCATTGAAGACAATTTTGTAAAACAATTAAGAGCGACTACTGATGTTTGATACAGACTTTTGGCGGGAGGTATTTCAAAGTATTGATAAAAACCGCACCCGCAGTTTACTTTCTGGCTTTACGGTCGCCTTTGCGATTTTACTTTTTGCCGTTCTTTTTGGTTTGGCAAATGGCCTCAACAATACATTTTCTGAAGCATTTGTTGATGATGCAGCCAATTCTATTTTTATTCGTTCAGGTCGCACCACCAAAGCACACAAGGGGCTTCAAGCAGGACGGCGTATTCAATTTAAAAATGAAGATTTTGACTATATAAAGTCTGATTTTGAGCCCAGTATAGAATTTATAACTTCAAGAATTTACCGCAATGTAGTGGCCAATTATAAAAACGAAAAAAATAATTATTTATTAAGAGCTGTCCACCCCGATCATCAATACTTAGAAAAAACAAAGATATCGAAAGGGCGCTACCTTAACCAGATGGACATGCAAAACAGCACCAAAGTGATTGTTATTGGAGATTTGGTCCGACAAGATTTATTTCTCAAAGAGAAGGATGTTGTAGGTAATTACATCAACTTAAGCGGTATTTCTTATAAAGTTGTAGGCGTTTTTAAAGATGACGGTGGCGATGACGAAGAGCGCATTATTTACATGCCGCTTACAACGGCTCAAGACATATATGGCAATAATGATTACGTGGATCAAATCAACTTAACCTACAATCCAGCATTAGACTTGAATCAAGCCATTGATTTTGGGCTAGATTTAGAAAAGCAACTTAAAGCACGCTTTACAGTGGCAAAAAATGACCAGCGTGCCATAAGAATTTCTAATATGGCCATGCAAAATAAAGGGATCAATCAAATGACTTCGGTTTTGGGTATTTTAATTCTGATCATCGGTTTTGGGACTCTAATTGCAGGCGTTGTTGGCATTAGTAACATTATGATTTTTATTGTTAAAGAGCGTACCAAAGAAATTGGAATTAGAAAGGCTTTGGGCGCTTCCCCCAGGTCTATAATTTCCATCATTCTAGTTGAATCTGTTTTTATTACAACCTTGGCGGGTTATTTTGGATTGCTAATAGGGGTGGGTTTACTGGAGTGGGCAAGCCCTCACCTAAAAACCTATTTTATAACAGATCCAAGTGTCAGTCAAACTTTGGTTTTAATGGCCACTTTTACACTAATCACTGCCGGTGCGATTGCTGGCTATTTACCGGCAAAGAAAGCCTCCCAAATCAAACCCATTGTGGCCCTAAGAGACGAATGATAGTATGAAATTTTTATTTGAAAGCGATACCTGGAAAGAAGTGTACGACAGTTTGACTAAAAACAAGGTTCGTACGTTCATCACAATGATTGGAGTTTGGTGGGGGATATTATTGCTTATCGCTCTTTTAGGCGCCGCTCGAGGAATGGAAAATTCTTTTAATCGAATTTTTGGAGATTTTGCTACCAACAGTGTCTTTATTTGGGGTCAAAATACCAGCATTCCTTTTAAAGGGTTTCAAGAAGGAAAAATGGTTCGCCTTAAACTGTCCCATGTTCATAAAATAAAAGATAATATTGAAGGTGTAGAACTTGTAGTCCCCAGGAGTCGCAGTCAAGCGTTGGTGGTCCGTAATTTTCTTTCTGGGCGCTATGGTGTCAATGGAGATTACCCATTGCTAGATCAAATTCAAAAGAAAAAGATGCTGCGTGGTCGCTTTATCAATCAAAATGATATTAATAGCAAGCGAAAGTCGGCGGTCATTTCCGAGGATGTTTACAAACAACTTTTTGATAAAAACGAAAACCCCATTGGGCGGTACGTTCAATTGAATAGCATGAATTTCACAGTGATTGGGGTTTTCCAAAACGAAAATGTGGATATGGGGCCTTCTAGTGATATTCACATTCCTTTCACCACGTTTCAGCAGATTTACAACCGCGGCGATCGCATTGGTTGGATGGTTGTGACAGGCAAGCCTGAGTACAATATCAAACAGATTGAGGAAGACATAAAATTACTGCTGCGCAATTTGAATAAAATACATCCAAGAGATAAAAGGGCGCTAGGCAGTTTTAACCTAGGTAAAGAATTTGCAAAAATCACAGGCTTTCTAAAAGGGATGCAATTTTTAACATGGTTTGTAGGAATCGCAACCTTAATTGCCGGCGTTTTTGCCATTGGAAACATATTATTGATTACGGTTAAAGAACGTACCAAAGAAATTGGGGTTCGACGCGCCTTAGGCGCCACGCCTTTTGAAATTAAACGTCAGATTGTGGTGGAAGCCGTATTTTTAACATTACTTTCAGGTGTTTTAGGCATCATTACTGGGGGCTGGATCCTTATTGTAATAGATAAAGTTTGGGGACAAGGCGACGATGCCACACTCGTCAATGCGTCCGTTTCCATAGCCGTGGTATTTGTAGCCCTTGCCTTATTGGTGTTATTAGGGTCATTAATTGGTTTGATTCCGGCATTCAAAGCTACAAGAGTTAAACCCATAGAAGCATTAAGAGAAGAATAATTAAATTAACACAATGAATAAAACAGTCAAAATTATTTTAGGAATCGTCTTACTTATCCTTTTGGTATTTGTATTGAAATACTTTAAAGATTCAAACAAAAAAGACGTTATCGATTATAAAACAACCCAAGCCTTTTACACTTCCTTGGATACAAAAATTGTAGCCACTGGGAAGTTAAATCCGGAGGAAGAAATTGAGCTCAAACCTCAAATTTCAGGAATTGTCGACAAAATATTAGTTGAAGAAGGGGATTTAGTTCAAAAAGGAGATCTAATTGCCAAAATCCGAGTGGTTCCAAACGAACAGGCTTTGGTAAGCGCCCAAAGCCGTATCAAAACCTCAAAATTCACATATGATAATGCCAAAACATTGTTTGAACGCAACAAAACACTCTATGAAAAAGGGGTCATATCGCGTCAAGATTTTGAAAACAACGAACTCAGCTTGAATCAAGCTCAAGAAAGTTATATACAGGCTCAAAACGATTATCAAATTATCAAACGCGGCTCCATTTCTGGAGGTGGTTCTGCCAACACCAATATTGTTGCTCAAATTTCAGGAACCATTTTACAAATTCCTGTTAGAGAAGGAGATCAAGTGATTCAAAGCAATAACTTTAACGCAGGGACGACCATTGCGACCATTGCCGATATGCGTGAAATGATTTTTGAGGGAAAAGTGGACGAATCTGAAGTTGGTAAGTTGGAAGAAGGAAAAACTATTAAAGTTATTCTTGGCGCCATTAATGAAAAAGAATTTCCTGCCAAACTAACTTTTGTAGCGCCCAAAGGTGTTGAAGAAAATGGCGCCGTTCAATTTGTGATTAAAGCCGATGTTGCCGTTGAATCTAGCAATAAAATTCGTGCGGGTTATAGTGCAAATGCTGAAATAGAAGTTGCCAGCAAGAAGAGCGTAATGGTGGTCAAAGAAGCCCTGCTGCAATTCAATAGAATTACTGAAAAACCTTTTGTGGAAATTTTAAACGACAATGGCGATTTTGTGATAAAATATGTTGAAATTGGAATTTCAGATGGGATCAATGTTGAAATTACAGAAGGCCTAAAGCTTTCAGATAAAATCAAAATTTGGAACAAAGCTTCTGAAGAAAATAATGAAGACGAAGAAAATGACGACAACGATGCGTAATACAACCCCAAATTATCCAACAAAAAGCCTTATATTTTTGCTGTGTTTTATAAGCATCTTCAGCGTCAGCGCACAAGAACAATGGAACCTTGAAGTATGTGTCAATTATGCGCTTGAAAATAACATTAGTGTTCAGCAGTCAAAAAACGCCTTACTTTCTAATGACCAAGACATTATTGCCGCAAAAGGTAATTTTTTACCCTCGCTTGGTGTTGGCGCCTCTCAACGACTTAACTTAGGAAATGTAGAGGTTTTTGATGGCCAGTTTTTAGACCGGACCTTCCATTCATCAAATATTGGCTTGAATGTTTCCCAGACGGTTTTTAATGGGTTTCGCAATACCAACATCTATAAACAGTCCCTTGTCAACAAGGAGGCCAATGAGGAAGAATTTCAACGTATCAAAGACAATGTGGTACTTAATGTGGTCAACACTTACTTGAACGTGATGTTGAATAAAGAAAATTTAAGCATTGCAGACATTCAATATAAGTTTTCAATTGAGCAGCTCGAACGCGTAAAAGAATTGGTAGCTGCTGGCACCCAACCTCGCGCCAATGTGTTTGATGCAGAAGCGACGTTGGCCAGTGATCAACAACGCTTGACAGTTGCCGAAAACAACTATAATTTGGCTCTTTTGGCATTATCTCAGGTTTTACAAGTCCCTTTTGAAGGATTTGCGGTTGAACAAATAACACTAGATACACCCTCAGAGTTGTTTTTGTACAATGACGTCAATTCCATATTGACACAAGCTCTAAAAAATAGAAGTGAAATTAAAGTTGCTGAGAAAAATATTGAAGCGGCTGAATTGGGTAAAGAAATTTCAAGAAGTGGATTTTACCCCAATCTCAGCATTAGTTATGGTCTGAATACAGGGGCTAACTTTTCCAATCTCAGCAGTGACAATTCTTTTTTTCAGCAAATTAACGACAACCGAGGCCATAGTTTTACCCTGAGTTTAAACATTCCTATTTTCTCTAGATTTCAAAACAAAACATCGTTAGCTAAAGCAAATATTCAGGTAGACAATCGAAACCTAGCATTAGAACAGGCCAAAGTCGACTTAGAGAGCAATATACAACGCGCTTTTACAGATGCCAAAGCCGCCTTAAAGACCTATGTGTCTTCCCAAAAATCAGTTGCCGCTCGTCAGCTGTCCTTTGATAATGCGCAACAGCGCTTTAACATCGGTGCGCTTAACACATTAGATTTAGAACAAAACAGAACCCAACTAGTGAATGCACAATCAACCTTAGTCCGTTCCAAATACGATTTTATTTTCAAGACCAAAGTCTTAGACTTTTATCTTGGAAAACCCTTAAATTTGTAAATGGCTTGTATTTTAAATCTTGAAACCTCTACGACCAACTGTTCTGTTGCGCTTTCACTTAATGGAGAATTGCTTATCTTGAAAGAAGATAACAGCGCCAAATACTCACACGCCGAGCGACTTCATCTTTACATTGATGCGGTATTAAAGGAAACCCAAACTGAGTTCAGTCAAATCGATGCGATTGCCGTGAGTAAAGGTCCGGGTTCTTATACTGGTTTGCGCATTGGTGTCTCCGCTGCAAAAGGACTTTGTTTTGGTCTAGACATTCCGCTTATATCGCTCCCTACATTAGAAGTGCTTGCCCACAAAATACAGATAGAAGAGGGCTCTATTGTAGCCACTTTAGATGCCCGCCGCATGGAGGTCTATTCGGCAGTATTTGATACCAATCACCAATGTATTGGCCCCACCACAGCGAAAATATTAGACTCCGGGTCCTATGCTGATTTATTAGAAAAACATGCCGTTTTTTTTGTTGGTAATGGCGCCGCTAAAACTCAGGATTTGATTAATCATCCCGAGGCACATTTTGATGTTCAGCTTCCATCAGCAAAGCAAATGTGCGCGTTGTCTTATCAAAAATACAAAGCAAGAAATTTTGAAGATCTTGCTTATTTTGAACCTTTTTATTTGAAAGACTTTATCGCGTTTCCTTCAAATAAAAATTAGGAGTGTTTTTTCGAGGAATTATAATTTCTGTAAGACAGATAGCTAATACACAATTCTTTAAAGTTTAGGGTTGTGTAACTTGGGCATTTAAATTAACAGTCCATTGAACCGAGGGTCTTTTTGTTTATTAGGGTGTAGTAGGTTGGAGATAATTAAAGATTGTTTAGGTAGTTGGAAAATTTAATTAAGTCTTTGTCTTTACTTAGATTGATTCTTTCCTTATTTAAAAAATTAATAATTTCTTTTTCCCTCCCACGGAATAATTTAGATAATTTCCTTTTGTTTTGGGTTAATAAAACAGGCATTTCATTTTCCAGTTTAATATAGATACGATCTTTGACTTTTTTATACATAGGAGGCCTATAGGGATCATATCCTGTCTTTGATTCTTTTTCTTTAAGAAATACAACCACATTTTTTTTGAGTATTATGTTTGCTCCAGTTGGGTTTAATCGTGTAAAATAGCCTCTGCTTACAAGGTCATCGTCTTCTTTGTATTCAAATAATGAATAAGTTATATTTGTGTCTAAAAAAGTCACTTCCGCAGAAATTTTGTTTTTATTTAGCGCTAAAATTTTATTATCAGTTCCACGAAATTCCATTTCATCACCAAAAACATTATATCGCACTGCATAAATTTGGCTTGGCATTAAAGAAATTCTAGCTCTTGAAAAAGTGTCATTCAAATACCTTGAGCCTTCAATAGTGGGATCCTCAGAACTACTTAGGGTCAAAAAGGTATTATCCATTTTTGTACTAGTCCCGTCAGCGAACTGAATCCCTTGAGCATACGCATGCTGCACAAAAACAAAAACTGGTATTAAAAAAATAGACTTGCTCATAATTTTACAAATATAGAATTTTGAGTTCATTTCTAACTAATTTTTTTAATTCAATTTATATCTAAAAAACATTGTAACTTTGAACTTTTATAAACCTTCAATGAAATTATATATTGTTCCAACGCCTATAGGTAATTTAGAAGATATTACCCTTCGGGCTATTGCTACACTAAAATCGGTAGATTTAATTTTAGCTGAGGATACCCGTACTTCCGGCAAGTTACTCAAGCATTTTGACATTGCAACACCCATGCAGTCTTATCATATGCACAATGAACACAAAATTTTAGACCGCCTTATTGACCGTATGAAAAGCGGCGCTACCATTGCGCTTATTAGCGACGCAGGAACCCCCGCGATTTCTGATCCTGGGTTTTTACTAACAAGAGCATGTGTGGCAGCAGAAATTCCTGTAGAATGCTTGCCCGGTGCAACCGCTTTTGTGCCTGCGCTTGTAAACTCCGGTTTGCCAAACGATCGCTTTGTTTTTGAAGGGTTTTTACCACTAAAAAAAGGCCGACAAACTCGGCTTAAATTATTATCGCAAGAACATCGTACAATCGTACTTTATGTAAGCCCTCATAAACTCAATAAAACTTTGGAAGACATTGCTTTGTATTTTGGTGCGGCACGTCTCATCTCCATTTCACGAGAAATCAGCAAAGTGTTTGAAGAAACCCGTCGTGGTACGGTCCAATCTATTTTAGAACACTTCACCAATCATCCTGCCAAAGGTGAGATTGTGCTTGTAATTTCAGGCGCTTCAGAAACTTAAGGTTGATTGTGTTTTCCTTGGTTCCATCCGTATTTCCCAAGGTATAAATTTCCGCTCTCTATCGCTCCTTTTTCAATGTTTGTACCCATAGAATCATTCCATCTGTTGAGGTATCCAAAAAGCGATACAACCCCGAGCATTTCTACAATTTCTCCTTCATTCCAATGTGTATATAGCCGCTTTTTAAGGGCATCATCGACAGCATTGGGGATAACGGATGCTGCCAAGCTAAAATCTAGTGCGACGCGTTCAGACTCATCAAAAGCAGGATGCGTTCTGTAGTCCCAAATGTGATTGAGTTTTTCCTGCTCGGCACCATAACGTTCTGCTGCGCGAATGGCATGGGCTTGGCAATAGCGGCAGCCAGTAGCATTGCTGCTGACCCAAGCAATCATTCGTTTTAAGGCAGATGTGACTCGTCCCTCATTCGCCATCACCGCTTTATTCAAATTGATAAATGCCTTACTGATGGCTGGGCGGTGTTGCATTGTAAGCACTGAATTAGGACAAAACCCGAGAGTTTCATTNAAAAAATCAGCAAGTAATTTGGTTTCTAAATCATGGTCTGGGTTTAAGGGATTGACTAATGCCATTTTTAAATTTTTAGTAGTATTTTTGAGTTAACAAGAAACAAAAATATTTTATTATGGCCCACAAAACTACAACCCATTGGAAAGGCGGCATGCGCTTCGAGTCTGACAATCCAAGCGGAAACAGCGTACTAATGGATACAACTTCGGAAGGAGTCGACCAACAACAAGGCTTGTCTCCTAAAGCGATGATGTTATCGTCCTTAGCAGGATGTTCCGGGATTGACATTGTTGATATTCTCAAAAAAATGAAAATTACAGACTATGATTTAAAAATTGTTGTGGAAGGAGAATTGACAGATGTTCACCCAAAATATTACCATACCGTAGCGGTCAATTATTATTTTTCTGGAGCCAATATTGATCCAAAAAAATGTGAACGCGCTGTGCAATTATCCGTAGACAAATATTGCGGCGTCATGGGAATGTTCCGAAAATTTGCAAGCGTCAACACCTACACTCACTTTCAATCTAATTAATAATGCGCTGGACACTCAAGCCCATTCCCAATGAAAATAGCGTCCAGCACTTGGCAACTGCGCTAGGGGTTGACGAAACCATTGCCCGTCTTTTAGTGCAGCGTGGCATTGAAAGCTTTGCGCAGGCCAAGGCTTTTTTTAGACCACAACTGAAAGACCTGCACGACCCTTATTTAATGAAGGACATGGACATAGCGGTGCAGCGCATTCAGACGGCTTTGTCCACAAATGAACNTATTATGGTCTATGGTGATTACGATGTAGATGGCACAACATCTGTCGCGCTGATGGCAACTTATCTCGAAACGAAGACCGAAGCGATTGCCACCTATATTCCAGATCGGTTTACGGAAGGTTATGGCGTCTCNTATGCCGGAATCGATTATGCCGCNGACAATGATTTCAGTCTTATCATTGCTTTGGATTGTGGGGTAAAAGCCCTTAAAAAGGTTGCATATGCCAAAGAAAAAGGCATTGACTTTATCATTTGTGACCACCACCGCCCAGGCGATTCCTTGCCACAAGCTGTTGCCGTTTTAGACCCCAAACGCTCGGATTGTAGCTATCCTTTTAAAGAATTGTGCGGCTGTGGTGTTGGTTTTAAATTGATACAAGCTTTGGGGCAACAATTTAGCGAGTCTATTGACGACTTAACCCCTTACTTAGACTTAGTTGCCACGGCCATTGGTGCCGACATTGTGCCTGTTGTTGGAGAAAATCGAATTTTAGCTTATTATGGATTAGAAGTATTAAACTCAAAACCACGTGTTGGATTTCAAGCCCTGATTCACCATATAAAAAAAGAGACTTTAACCTTGACGGATGTTGTTTTTGTTATTGCACCACGGATCAATGCCGCAGGACGCATGAAACACGGGAATTATGCCGTGTCTTTATTGAAGGAAGCAGATGTAACAAAAGCCCAAGCGGCTTCTGAAGCCATTGAGACATTTAATACAACACGGCGCACATTGGATAAAGAAATCACCAAAGCAGCCCTTTTACAAATTGATCAAAACCAGGAGCAAGACAAAGCAACGACGGTTGTTTACAGCCCTGAATGGAACAAGGGCGTCATAGGAATTGTTGCCTCTAGACTGATTGAAACCTACTACCGTCCCACCTTGGTATTTACAAAAAGCGGGGATTTTTTAACNGCTTCGGCGCGCTCTGTTCGTGGGTTTGATGTGTATACAGCCCTTCAAAATTGTAGCCGCCATATTGAACAGTTTGGTGGGCACAAATACGCTGCAGGCTTGAGTTTAAAACCCGATAATTATGCTGCCTTTAAGGCTGCCTTTGATGTTGAGGTTGCATCTAGCTTACCACCGCACCTTAAAACGCCAGAAATCCATATTGATTTTGAATTAGATTTAAGTGCGATTACTCCCAAATTTTATAGAATATTAAGNCAATTTGCTCCCTTTGGTCCTCAAAACANGGCTCCTGTTTTTAGCACAAGTGCAGTACATGACTCTGGTTATGGAAAATGTGTTGGACAGGACGATAAACATCTTAAAATTAGCGTTTACAAAAACAATACAATACCGCTCAATAGCATTGGTTTTGGCTTGGGCAGCAAATTAGGATTAGTGCAGAACAAAACCCCTTTTGATATTGCTTATGCCATTGAAGAAAATGAATGGAATGGCCAGGTCAGTTTGCAATTAAAACTAAAAGATATCAAACCCTAAATTATGGCAAATAAAGACCCTTATGCGGCACTTAGATTTAGAGAATTTAATATTTTTCTATTGCTTCGTTTTGTATTGGTGTTTGCATGGTCAATGCAATTTATTGTTATTGAATGGCAAGTATATACTTTAACTAAAGACCCTTTGTCTTTAGGCATTATTGGACTTATGGAAATAATTCCAGCCTTGAGCATGGCTTTATTTGCCGGACACATTGTGGATCAGCGAGAAAAACGCAATTTATTTTTGTGCTGTATTGGTTTATTTTCATTGATTAGTCTGGGCCTATTTTTTCTTTCAGAGGCTTCCATTATGGCCAGGTGGGGTCAAAAATCAATTCTCTATTCAATCTATGGGTTTGTTTTTTTTGGGGGGTTGTTACGTGCCTTTTTTGGGCCCACCATTTTTTCTTTAGTATCGCTTATTGTCCCTAAAAAGGTATATCCAAATGCCGCCACCTGGAACAGTTCAACATGGCAAATCGCTTCAGTTTTAGGCCCCGCTGTCGCAGGGTTAACCATTAATTGGCTGGGTGTACACTGGTCGCTGTGCATNGTTTTTGTATTGGTTGTTATCTCATTTTTATTGGGATTGCTGATTTCCAAAAAACCAGTTTTAAACCCAAAAATTGGTGAACCTATCATTCAAAGTTTAAAAGAGGGTGTGCGTTTTGTGTTTAAAACAAAAGCCATTTTAGGCGCCCTTAGCTTAGACATGATTGCGGTGCTTTTCGGGGGAGCTGTCGCCCTTCTACCAGTTTTTGCACAGGATATCTTAAAAGTAGGACCAGAGGGTTTTGGTGTTTTAAGAGCCGCGCCGGCTGTTGGGGCTTTTCTTACGATGTTAACCACAGCATATATTCCAATCAGCCGTAGAGCTGGGATGAAATTGCTTGTAGCCGTGTTTGGTTTTGGGATTTCGATTATTGTATTTGGGCTTTCATCGGTCTTTTGGATCTCAGTTATTGCGCTTTTCTTTAGCGGCATCACTGATGGGGTTTCCATGGTCATTCGACAAACGATTTTACAGCTTAAAACACCGGATCATATGCGGGGCCGAGTCTCCTCNGTCAATTCTATGTTTGTAGGATCTTCAAATGAGTTGGGCGCTTTTGAGAGCGGATTAACAGCCAAATTAATGGGGACTGTGACGGCCGTTGTGTTTGGCGGGACGATGACGCTGATTACAGCACTTACCACGGGCTTAGTCTCACCAAGCTTTAGAAATTTAGATTTAGAAAAGGACTTGGAAGCACACGAAAATTAGTAATAATAGGGGAGTTATTTAGTCAAGTTAATGTTATAGCTATATTTTAAGCCAACTATAGATTTACTTTTTTTAATGGGCGTGGAATAGTCATCTTGNAGTGCGTAGAAAATGCCCAAGGTTCCAAAGTTTTTAAATTTTCGACTTAGTTTTAAAGTATAGCGGTGTCTGTTAAACCCTTTATTTTTTTCTGGGCTTCGNGGTTCATTAAAGACCTCTCCGAAGAGTTTTACATTCAATTTAAGGGGTTTTACTTTGTAGCTCAGCCCCATTCGGTAACGGGTGTATTCTGTTGGAATATCCCCTTCACTTTCGGAAAGACCAAGCTGGTTTTTGTTTTGATATCTCAATCGAAATGAAACCATTACCCTATCAATTTTTTGTTTGAAAACAGCATCAAATTGATATCTAAACATATATTCATGGCCTTGCTTATTACCTACATCATCGTTGTCAGTTATATAGCGCACCCCACCGCCGAGTTCGAAATTATTAAAAAGCTCATAATTCACTTTAATTTGTGTAAAGTAGTTTTTAAGTGAACTAATATCATTTCTGTATCGGAGGTGCTCGGAAACAGAAAAGAAGAGTTTATCAGTTGCTTTCAAGTTCAATTCAATGGCGCTCCATCCTTCAAGGTCTTCATTGTCTTGTCCATAAAATGACGTTGTTGTAAAGAGAATTAAAGCAATAAGGGGGAGACTATACAAGCCCGTAATAGATCTTTTCATAATTGTTTTTTGTAGCGAATTTTCANTTTGACAGTTTGTTTCTCAAAGTCGATTTGTCCGATTTCAACTTTTAAAATTTCAAAGCCCAACTTGTCCTCAAGATCTTTTTTTAATAGCTCGTGTTGGTCTGGTTTTATGTAGTCTAGCGATTGGTATAGAATATCTTTGGAAGCGGTTCTTTGACGACTCCAGTAGCGGTCTAGATAATAAGCCATTAAAATCACCACAGAATTTGCTGTAAGGATTTCTATATAACTCATTTTTTTATTAGACAACGCATTGATCACTGACAGCCCAATCACAATAAAAAGGTATGTCATTTCCTTTACCTTGAGCGGATCTGTTCTGTAACGCAGAATTCCAAAAATGGCAAACAAACCCAAGGCAAGCCCTAAGTCAATTTCGTATTTTTTTAAGGTAAAGCACAAGAAAAAAACCACAGTACCAACCAGGTAAAATGTAAATACATAATCGGCCTTTTTTGAAAAGGAATAATAGCAGCCTCTTATTAGAGCCGTTAGTGCTGTAAAATTNATTAAAAATCGAATGCACATTTTATAAAAGTCGTCGTCAAAAAAAGGGATTTCAAAAAACTCCATTTAAGTAAAATTGGTTAATTAGTTCAAGATATTTATTTTGTTTCAATAAATACCTATGCTTTTCAAAAATAAATCTAAAGGGCAGCATTTTCAAGAATCTAATTTCTTTAATGAAAACGCTTCACCGTCAAAAACACCATAAGTATAGTGNGAGATCCAATCTCCTAAATTGATATAAGTTGATTCAGGTTTAAGCACAACTTCTAAAGGNAGGTGCCGGTGGCCAAACACAAAATAATCAAAGTGTTTGTCTTTTAATTTTCTGCGCGCATATTGGGTCAACCACTCCTTTTCATTCCCCATAAATTTAAGGTCGTCATCTCCAGAAATGAGTTTATTTTTTAAAGACATGTGTTGGGCAAACCGCACCCCCAAGTCCGGGTGAAGCCAGCGGTAAAGCCAGTTAAAGAATGAATTTGTAAACACTTTTTTTAAGCGCTTGTAACCTTTGTCATATGGCCCCAAGCCATCGCCATGGCCTATAAAAAAAGTTTTGTTGTTTAATTTAAACTGTTGGGGCTTGTGGTATACTTCAATGTTAAATTCTTCTTCAAAGTAGCTCCGCATCCACATATCGTGATTGCCTACAAAAAAGTGAATCTTAATCCCTTGGTCACTCAGCTCCGCCAATTTTCCTAACACTCTGGTGAACCCTTTTGGGATGACATGTTTGTATTCAAACCAAAAATCAAAGAGATCTCCAAGAATAAACAATACTTCGGCATCTTTTTTTATGTCATCCAACCACNCTACAAACTTTTCTTCACGGGGTTTAGAGGCCGCTTTTGTGGGCGCCCCAAAGTGATGGTCTGATGTGAAATAAATCTTTTTTCCCTTAGATATTTGAATGGTTTTCATACACTTTATTCATTATCACTCGCATACCACTCTGCATAGCAGCTGGCAGTTTCTCGAAGTTTAAGGGCGTGTAAATGGATATTAGCAGGTAAGCGTTTATTAATTTTTTCAGCAAAATCAATGACCAGCATTTCACTGGTAGGCTGGTAGTTGACAAGAACGACCTTATGGCCACTAGATTTCAAGTCTTCAGCCAGTTTTGAGTGTGGTGTGTTTTTGTTAAAGATCGTGGCGTGATCAAAGGGCGTTACAACGNCTTCTTTGACTATTTTTTTCAAATCAGAAAAATCCATAATCATCCCAAATTTTGGACTGCTATCGTCCGTTATGGGGGTTCCAAACAATGTTACATTTAAACGGTAACTATGGCCGTGAATGTTTTTACATTTCCCATCATGACCATAAAGCGCGTGGCCGGTCTCAAAGGAAAACTGTTTAGTAATTCTTATTTTGGACATTTATAATACTCTGTTTTTAACAAAATCCAAACAAAGTTAGTGTTTTCGGGCTTGCGGTAAAAATTGTTTTCTAAATTTCATCACCAATGGCACCCCTCTGGCAACGATCCACAATGTAAACGCCCAAAATATCCCGTGCAACTTGAGCTCTAAATAATGACCTAAAAGTAGGGCAGGGATGAATACCAAAAAAGTGGCAGTAAACAATACGTTTCTCAAGGCTTTCATTTTTCCAAGCCCTTTAAAGATGCCATCAAATACAAAAGTAATTGCACAGAGGGGCTGCATGGCTAAAACAATCCAAAACACCTCGTAAAAATCCTCTAAAACTTTTGGGTCTGATGTAAAAATTACACCTACAGATTTGTAAAAAAGTCCTCCCAATCCAGCCATTATGAGCCCCACAAGAACGGCTTTTTTGGTTAGCCGTTGGCTTAATTCAATCAAGGTTTCAAATTGTTTAGCCCCGAAAAGTTTACCAGATAAAATATTTCCAGCACTGGCATAGCCATCTACAGCAAAAGCTGCAAAAAACCACAAATTGATAACTATGGTATAGGCGGCAATATAGTTGGTGCCGTAGCCCGTTGCAAAACTTGTAGCAAAGTAAAGGGCGAGGTTGAGAGCCAGCGTTCGTAGAATTAGGTTGCCAATCATCATTAAAAATTTTGGAAGCTCTTTATTTATGGGGCCTTTAATTTTTAATGTAATGGGTGTGTTTTTTAAAACCAGTGCGGTAGCCATGATCGCCATCAGGGCTTGAGACAAAACGCTTGCCAAGGCGGCACCTTTAAGGCTCATAGGCTCTATAACATTCGTAATTCCATAGACCAATATAAGGTCTAAAACAATATTTATAGCGGTCCCAATGATGGCAATCACCATGGGGTGGTAAGTGTTTTGTAGCCCTCGGAACACCCCAAAAACAGCAAAGGTATAGAGGGTGAATGGGAAACCAATGATCCGAATTTTATAATAGTCAACACTGTAATCCAACAGCAACCCCGAAGCGTTATAAAATTTAAAAATCGCCTCACTAAAAGGAATGGTAGCTGCGCAAATCAAAACGCTTAATATCAGAATGATGGCAATGGCTTGCGCTGGAAGGCTTTTTACCTCTTTGAGTTTATCAGCTCCAAGATATTGGGAAATAATTGAAGAGATGGCTGAACGAGACTGTCCTAAGACCCAAATGAGCATGGATAAAAATGAGGTAACAATGCCGACCGCTGCTAGAGAAACAGTCGCATTTAAAGGCATATGTCCAACAATGGCAGCATCTGTTAGTGATAAAATTGGTTCGGAGACACCCGCAATAATGGCCGGTATGGCCAGCCGGTTGATTTGTTTGTTAGATAGTGTTGTCTTTAAAACCAAAAGCTGTGATTTTTACGATTTTACGGTTTTGCCTCTTGTGTATTTGAGTCGTGATTAGTTTGTTCCTGTTGCAGTGGTTGTAAAATTAATCTCATTCCCATAGTATTTCCCTATAGAGTTTGCAATAAAGGTTCTTACATAATAGGTTGTTTCAGGATTAAGGCCGTTCAGGGAAGCGCTTATATCTCCCGCATTAACCGAAATTAAATTATCATCTATATTGGGCATACTGCTAGTGGCATAAACAAAGCCCCGTTGCGCACCAAGCGGGATCTCGCAATTCTCAGAAACGATGCCAATACTACCTGATAAGCGGGCCGAACTAGCGGTCACGTTTTCAGCCGCGTTTGTTTCCAAATTATGTTCAACAACACAAAGCGTAGCGCCTTCATCGGTCGTGCAGCAAAAGACCGTAAAAAGTAACGCAATTATTAGTAGCGTGAATGACTTAAGGAGTTTTTTTTTCGCTTTAATGTTTGAACAAAAACGGTTTTTAGCCATCAAGTGTTTATTTTAATTTGATTCGGAATACTTTTGGATTAGAAACAAAGCCGGTTGCGTAGAGGTAATTTTCATCGGCATCAAAAGCACAATTGGTAATGTGTCCAAAATCGATTTTCCCCATCAATTTACCTTGAGGCGAAACAATTAAAAGCCCGCCCGGACCTGATGTGAAAATAAGCCCAGAGCTGTGGACTTTCATTCCATCAAAGTTTCCGTCGTATGTTTTGGCCAATTCTACCCCATCAAAAAGGGTTTCTAGATTTTGCGTTTCGAGATCAATTTTTATGATTTTAGGCTGCTTATCAAGCATGCCCATTTTATTGACATAAAGTGTTTTTTGATCTGGTGATAATGCAGTGCCATTTGGCAAATCAATGGCATTGGTTACCAACGATACTTCTTTATTCTTTGGGTTGAATTTATATACACCGTTGAAGTCCAAGCCTTTTACTTCAGTATCTACAAACTTGAAACTTTCTAGATCTAAAAAACCAAAAGGTGGGTCCGTAAAAAAGACCGTTCCATCATCGGCGAGGGTTAAATCGTTGGGGCTGTTAAAACGCAGGCCCTGGTAGTGATCAATTAATGTTTCAAAAGTGGCGGTCACGCCTTCAATTTTTTCAACTGCTGCTAACCTTCTGTCCCCGTGTTGGCACAGTATAAGAGTGCCTTCAGAATTTATAGCAAGCCCATTGGCCCCCAATATGCCACCCTTTAAATTGGGGGCATAGCCTGTGTTCCCAGCCGGTGTAATATAGTCTGAAACACCCATTTTTTCATCCCACTTCAAAACTTTGTTTTCAAGGATATCTACGAACAATAAACAGTTGTTTTTTTCATCCCAAACTGGCCCTTCCGGCAGTGAAATCGAATCTGCTAAAACTTCAATTTGTGCTTCAATATTCACAATGGAATTTAAAGTATCGTCGTAAATTTCAATTTTAGATGCGGTTGTTTTTTCTGTTGACTTACAATAAATCAAACATAGTGATAAAAGGAGTAGGCTCAAATTTTTCACAAAAAAGGTTTTTTTATTAAACAATTCTTAAAAGTACAATTATTTTATTCAATGCACTTTATTTAAGACTTTAGGTTTTCTTTTGACACGCCAATACATTGTCAGTCAAACTATTTATGGGACAGGATATTTTTTTAAATTTAATTATTTATGTGAGTCCTATACATTAATTTTACATCTATATTAAAACAATTATGGATATCAACAAGCTCATCGCGTCTAGGCGCACGGTTTATCCAAGCCAATTTAAAAAGGGAGAAATAGACAAAGCGACCTTAGACCAATTGCTTGAAAATGCCAATATGGCGCCTACACATAAAATGACACAACCTTGGTTCTTTAAGATTTATAAAAATAAAGCAAAAGCCCGTCTAGGACAAGCCATGGCTCAAGCCATAGAAGCACAAAATTCAGATGACACAAGAGCCGATTTCAAGCAAAAAAAGACACTCGAAAAATGTCGATTAAGCAATTGTATTTTAGGTATTTTTATGAAGCGAAGCACTGCGGTTTCAATCCCCGAATGGGAAGAGGTTGCCGCTGTGGCTATGGCAGTTCAAAACATTTGGCTCAGTTGCGTCGATCAAAAGATTGGCTGTTATTGGAGCAGCCCCCAATACACAGCACAGATGCATTCATTTTTTGATTTGAATGCAGACGAGCGCTGTTTAGGGTTTATGTATATGGGGAAATTTGACCACACGACACTTGCTGTAAAAGAAAGAATGGATATGGCTTTAAAGGTTGAGTGGCTGGTTTAAAACTTAAATTCTTCGTAGTTTTTTCCAACTTCTCTTTTGTATTGAACAATGGTTTGAATTTTGCCATCAACAATCCAAAAACGTTCAAACAATAAAGCCTCTTCAACGGTTCCATCTTTAAAATAGCGGCTGTCATCTGAGGGGATGGATACCACTGCAATGGAGTCGTCTTCAAGGGTTTGTGTGGAGATGCCTTTAGGGTCCCAAAACAAGGAATCTAGACTTGCAAAGTATTCGTTATAAAGCCCTTCGCTTACTTCCAGCATCTCTCCAGTATGGGCATATATTTTGGCAGTCTCTGAAAACATGGCCGCAAGATTCTTGGCGTCCATAGCATTGTAATATTTACCTGCTTGTTTTATCAAATCAATGTTTTCTTGATCCCCTAATTTAAAGGATTTTCCAGCCATTTCAGTGGCATACCATTCGCCCACTGTGGCGGGTTCTTCAGTATTGTTTTTGTTGCAAGCCGCCATAAGGATGACCGCAAAACTAAGCAGCAGTTTTTTCATTTCATAAAAGATTTAAATTGTTTTTTACAATTTAAAAAAAAATACTTAATTAGCAATACATGCTTCACAATAAAGAAGAAGATATGCCTATGGTTTAGTATTCTTGTTTTTCTTTACATTATCTTTTTTCCAAATATATTTTCCAAACATTATTATCAATCCTATTAAAAGAAAAATACTTCCATTTGGATAACTATCAAACTCATAATCATTAGAAACGTATCCATAAACAATCCAAATTAGTCCTATGCTTGCTGTTATAAGCCCTTCTTTATTTTTAATAT
>NYVA01000039.1 GCA_002684355.1 Formosa sp. | reverse complement strand
CCAGAAAACGATACAATTACTTACACTGTAACATCAATTTCAGAGACTGAAATGACTTTAGATATTAATGTTGGCGGTGGTTGGTGGCGTTTCGAAATGCAGAAGCAAGCAACAGCAGGCTTGAATGATGATATATTGAGCAAATTGAAAATGGTGCCTAACCCAGCTAATGATTATTTAAATTTTGGCATAAATTCTAATGAAAATATAGATATTCAAATATTTGATATGCTTGGAAAATTAGTATTACGATTTGAAAATGTACGAAACTCCGTTAATATTTCTGAATTAAAATCTGGAGTTTATTTTGTGCAAATTGCTTTGGGATCAAAAAAATCAACTAAAAAACTAATTAAAAATTAAGTTTTATTAGAAATAATACACTTAAAAGGCCTCATTTATGGGGCTTTTTTAGTATTTATAAATTAATTTATTCCGCGTAAGCGGTCGAGGAAAAAAAATTATTTCCAAGAATAATAATTTATTCTAGGAGATAAATTGTACACAANGTACTCCAATTATCGAACTTTTTCTTACGTGATTTAGAGAAATTGAGAGATTTAACCCAGCGTTTAAATACGCTTTAATTAGCACGTTATAAATCGCTGAATTAAAAGAAGCTTCCAACTGTAATAAGCATACAACAAGATAATGATAAAACACTAATTATAGTCAATGCGTTTCTTTGATTCTTTATTAAAAAATTTATCCCAATAACTAAGAATACAATTTGTGCGATTAGAAAAGGTATAGTCAATAGCTCTCTAAAAACTCCAATTAATACAANGTCTATTTTGTAGACGTTAATCAGCCAAATCAATACAAAGTAAGATACAATTGTAAAGTTAGCAATTATTAATTTTCTGTCCGTAATTGATTTTTTCATTTTAAGTGTAATAATTCTGAGGAAAAAAATATCCCCAAAAATAATAAATTATTCTTGGGGATAAATTGTACTCAAGGTGGGAATCGAACCCACACTTCCGAGGAAACTGGATTTTGAATCCAGCGCGTCTACCAATTCCGCCACTTGAGCAAAAAGTCGGACTGCAAAACTATAAAATTTATTCGTTATACAAATACAAAATAGTTGGTTTTATCCTTTTACAGTTCAAATAAATTCATAAATTTGCCACTCGATAAAATCGATATCGGGAAACCTTCAAAATAAACCAGTAAAATGTCAAAAGCCGTCTTACAACCTAAAATATTTGCTTGCACCAACTCCAAAGCTCTTGGAGAAAAAATTTCGGAAGCCTTTGGCGAGGATTTGGGCAATGTAATTACTTCGACCTACAGTGATGGTGAATTTCAGCCATCCTATGAAGAGTCTATTCGCGGCACTCGCATTTTTATAATTGCTTCTACCAACCCAGGCCCTGAAAATTTAATGGAATTGCTTTTGATGCTGGATGCCGCAAAGCGTGCTTCCGCCCGTCACATTACGGCAGTTATTCCCTATTTTGGATGGGCGCGACAAGATCGTAAAGACAAACCAAGAGTGCCAATTGCAGCAAAATTGGTCGCTAAAATGTTGGAAACTGCTGGTGCTACGCGTATCATTACAATGGATTTACACGCCGATCAAATTCAAGGATTTTTTGAAAAGCCAGTGGATCATCTCTATGCCTCCACCATCTTTTTACCCTATTTAAAATCTTTAAACTTAGACAATCTAACCATTGCCTCGCCGGATATGGGAGGCTCCAAAAGAGCTTATGCCTATTCCCGTGCTTTGCTTAGCGATGTGGTTATTTGTTACAAACAGAGAAAAAAAGCCAATATCATTTCTCACATGGAACTTATTGGAGATGTGACTGGAAAAAATGTTGTCCTTGTCGATGACATGGTAGACACTGCTGGAACCCTCACTAAAGCTGCCGATTTGATGATGGAAAGGGGTGCACTGAGTGTGCGAGCCATTTGTACTCATCCCATTTTATCTGGAGATGCTTACCAACGTTTAGAAGCCTCCAAATTAGAAGAACTCATTGTCACGGATTCCATTCCGTTGACTCAAAATAGTCCCAAAGTAAAAGTTTTGAGTTGTGCCAATTTATTTGCGGATGTGATGCACAGCGTCCATCAAAATAAATCTATCAGCTCAAATTTTATAATGTAAACAATTAAATAATCAAAAATGAAATCAATTACAATNAATGGATCGAAAAGAGAAAGCGTGGGCAAAAAAGCATCAAAAGCCTTACGTAATGCTGGACAGGTTCCTTGCGTATTATACGGAGGAGATCAGCCAGTACATTTCTCAGCAGCAGAACTGGCATTCTCAAAACTTATATACACTCCTAATGCGCATACAGTTGTGATTGCCTTAGGAGATATCTCCTATAACGCCGTTTTACAGGACATACAATTTCACCCTGTATCAGACGCTATTTTACACATAGACTTTTATCAGTTATTTGACGATAAAGAAATCGCCATGGACATTCCAGTCATATTAAATGGAGTCCCACTAGGGGTACGTGCCGGTGGCGTATTGAGACGCAACCGCCGTAAATTAAGAATTAAAGCCTTGCCAACCAATTTACCGGATAATGTTCAAATTGAAATTTCAGAGCTTAAAATTGGTGATAAAGTCAGTATTTCAGAACTTTTAAACGATGCCTACAACTTTTTACACTCCGATAATACCGTGGTTTGTCAAGTTAAACAATCACGTGTTTCATTAGACATTGAGGAAGATGAAGATGAAGAGGAAGGAGAAGAAGGTGCTGAAGGTGCTGCTGAAGGTACTGCAGGTTCTGGAGAAGTCAAACCTGAAGGTACTCCGCCTGAGGAAGCTTAAATCGGATTCAAATTTTAAATCTATAAAAGCATTCTGATGTCATTCAGAATGCTTTTTTTATTTTTACAATATGTTGAATTGATTTTTAAGTTATAAAAAACNAACACAAAAAGTAGAAGCATGTCCAAAAAGTATTTGATTGTTGGTCTTGGAAATACAGGTGCAGAATATGTAAACACCCGGCATAACATTGGATTTAAGGTCCTGAATCATTTTGCAAACACCCATAATATCGAATTTGAATCCCGTAAACTTGGAGCTTTGGCCAATTATAAGCTCAAGGGCAGAACTTTTTTATTGTTAAAACCAAATACCTTTATGAATCTCAGTGGTAAAGCCATTAAATATTGGCTTGATAAAGAAAAAATTCCTATGGCCAATTTATTGGTTATTACAGACGATTTAAACCTCTCTTTTGGAACGCTGCGTTTGAAGTCCAAGGGCAGTGACGGTGGGCACAATGGCCTNAAAGATATTCAAGATAAACTAAATACCACTGAATACAGCCGACTGCGTTTTGGAATTAGTGATGAATTTTCCAAAGGCAGGCAAGTCGATTACGTTCTTGGAGCGTGGTCTGACGAAGAATCTTCTAAATTGGATGAACGCCTAAATCGCGTATCACAATCATTAATTATTTTCGGTATGTCAGGAATAAACGAAACTATGAATCAATTTAATGGTACCTAACAAAAAAGGAGCTTTTGGCTACTTTTCATTGAAATATATAACTAATTTATAATAATTTTTTTGGTTACTTTTTTATTTCCAATAGTCACGTTCATCAAATAAACTCCAGATTCTACACTGCTCAAATCAATGGCTTCATTAAAGTTGAAGCTATTGTCAAAATTATTTTCAAATACAACACTTCCTAAAAGATTATATATTGATATTTTAATATCTGAAATATTAAGTGAATTAATTTCTACATTAAAGACACCACTGCTTGGGTTCGGGTAGACTGTAATATCATTTACTGTAATATCAGATTCTCCACTGCTCAGAGCTGCTTCGACACAAATTTCTATGGACCAGTCATTGAGCACTCCAGTGTCTTCAATGTATCCGTCCGATATATACAAGGCCCAATCGTTTGTGTTCCAATCTTCTGCAACGTTTTCTGCCGTTACAACAGTTGTCATTCCATTAAAAATGCTCAAGGGTTGGAAGGGCGAGAATGTGCCTACAGTTGGATCCTCACAAACAATGGTTCCAGCACCATCAATAAAAGTCACATCCAAACCGTCTTCACCAGCACAATCTCTACCCCACAAAATCGAGTAAGTTTCTAAGTCTGGGTGGAATACTGCTATTAATAAATCATTTATATAGGTATGGCTTACATCAACATTGACCGAAAGACTCGATATTGAAGCATATTCAGGAATTGTAAGAGGTACTAGTATTCTTTCGCCATAACTGTCTGTAGTTCCATTGGCGTCTATTCCATCTGGGATGGGAGTGGCTAAGTTTTCCTCAGAACTAAAAGTAAAACACTGAATGGAGGTACAGTTGTTACTGAGATTAAAAGTGATTGTTTGGGAAACCGAATTTCCAAAACCACTAGTAGCTGCGTTGACGTTGATGGTATAACTGCCTTGAGCTGTATTTGCAATGTCACTCACGGTCATTGTAACAGTTGTATCCACATTGGTGGAGGCGGGTGAAAAAGTAACGGAAGATCCAGCAGGTTGGCCGGTGGCAGAAAAATCAACTAAACTGCTAAAGCCGTTATAAGTAGTAAAATCAAATTCAAAGACAGCATCTTCACCAACACTAGGGCAAGAGAAAACCGTATCTTCTGTTATGGCTGTAATAATAAAATTAGGGTCAGTGTTACCGCAACTTACGGTATTTGGTTTAAATTGATTTTGTAGAATATTAATGTAACTATCAACTATATCAGTTTGACCCTGGGAAAACATATATAGACATGCATCATTTCCGTAGTCCATATAACTCATTGTCAGAGCATTTTCATTTGGATCACATGCACTAATACTTCCAGGGCTAGGGCAGCCGTAGTTTGGATTTACTATATTTGGAGTATCAGTAATCCCGTCGTCCGTTCCACAAGAACCAGTAAAAGTATGATTAAGATTATAAAAATGCCCAAGCTCGTGTGTTACAGTTCGACCTAAGTTATATGGTGCTCCTGGGACAATACCAGAACTGGGGCAACCATTACCAGAACCAAATGCTCCAACGTTAATGACAACTGATTGTCCAGCTGCAATACTACCCCCTAGAGGAGAGTAACCGAGAATGCCCCCAATATTTTTTACTAAAAAATTCATGTAGCCACTCCAGTTATTATCTAAATCATTCCCATTACCGAAATTATAACCGATGGTTACAGCTGGGCCACCCTCGACAAGGTCGTTATCTGTATTAGTAGGGTGATTTTGTGTGGCAATACAAAATGTTATGTTGGCGCTTCCATGAACTACACCAGGGTAAAATTGACTTGCTGAATTCCATAGATTTGCATCAGGATTTGTAGCTGTATAATCNCCGTTAAGTATATCAACTTGTGTTTGTGCTAGGGCTTCTAAACAAGATCTATCTGATTCCAAGCCAGTGGGGAAATGAACCGCTACTGGTATTACTATAGGATTTAAAGCATTATTACGCAGTTCAATATTTGCAGATTTTAAAACTTGAGCCTTGAATTTAGCTTGGTTTTCATGCCATTCTTTAGCAAATCCAGNATCTTGCATTTGTTCCTCCATGTGGGCGACCATACCACAAGAACGATTTTGTGCCGAAATAACATTAATAATTAAAAAATTTAAAGTAAGTAGAACTGTGACTCTTTTCATTTGTTTAAATTTATTTNAGCAAATCTAACAAATTTTATAGACTATTTTTTTAAACTTTTGGACATATTTAAAATTGTATTATAACAGACATATTTTTATCTTCGTAACTTAATTCCACACCACTATTTTGAAAATAAAAACTGCGGCTGATTACAAACAAATTAATTCCTCTGTAATTACTATTGGTACTTTTGACGGAGTCCATGTTGGGCATCAGCAAATCATCCATCGGCTTGTAGATACTGCTCNAAAAAATGACTTACAAGCTTTAGTGCTNACCTTTTTTCCACACCCGAGAATGGTCATTCAAAACGACGCTAATATCAAACTAATCAATACCATTGATGAAAAAGCAAAACAGTTGGAGCAATTGGGNGTCGACCACTTGGTGGTCAAAGAATTTACAAAATCATTTTCACGTCTAACNGCCTTAGAATATGTACGGGATATCTTAGTAAACAAACTCAAAGTCAAACACATCATTGTAGGTTATGACCATCACTTTGGAAGAAACAGAACGGCCAACATTAACGAATTAAAGGAATTCGGAGCTTTTTACGATTTTGAAGTCACCGAAATTGAACCTAAAGAAGTCGATGATGTAGCGGTCAGCTCTACCAAAATTAGATCTGCAATTCTAGAAGGTAATATACTAACAGCTAATAAGTTTTTGGGCTATAATTTCATGCTAACCGGCACTGTCATTAAAGGGAAAGGTTTGGGGAAAACCTTGGATTTCCCAACAGCGAACATTCAAATTGAAGCCGCCTATAAATTAATCCCGAAGCATGGGGTTTATGTTGTGAAATCTCAAATTAAAGGGGTAGAGGTTTTTGGAATGATGAATATCGGTAAGAATCCTACTGTTTCTGAAGGCAATCAAACTAAAATTGAAGTTCATTTTTTCGACTTTAGTGCAAACTTGTACGGAGCGGTTTTAAAAATTGAACTTTTGGATCATTTGCGAAGTGAAATTAAATTCCCAAATATTGAAGCCCTTAAATTACAATTAGAAAAAGACAAAGTAGACGCAACAAACGCATTGATTTAATACCAAAAATGTGAGGTACTTGTGATCAATTGATTAAATTTGTGAANTAAAAGCATTAAAAATGTTACAACTCGGGTTTTTAAGGGCAAACAAAGCAGCAGCGATCCAACGCTTATCCAAACGCATGGATAATGCTGAAGCCAACATAGAAAATGTTTTGGAACTGGATGCTTCAAGAAGAAATGCACAAACCGAATTGGACAAGACCGCTTCAGCGCTCAATGCCTTGTCCAAAGACATTGGAATGCTCTTCAAATCCGGCCAAGTTGAAAAAGCCAATATACTCAAACAGAAAACAGCCGATTTAAAAGATAAAAAGGGAACCCTTACAGAGACATTAAACAGTACTTCAGAAGCCCTACAAAACTTATTGTATCAGCTTCCCAACCTTCCACATGCGTCTGTTCCTTCAGGAAATTCTGAAGATGATAATGAAGAGGTCTTTCGCTCTGGTACAGTGCCAAATTTACATTCGAATGCCCAACCGCATTGGGAATTAGCCAAAAAATATGACATTATTGATTTCGAATTGGGGAACAAAATAACAGGNTCTGGATTTCCTGTTTTCAAGGGGAAAGGGGCCCGGCTTCAACGTGCGTTAATCAACTACTTTATAGANAAAAACACCGCTGCCGGTTACAGTGAAATTCAAGTTCCGCATCTTGTCAATGAAGCTTCGGGCTTGGGGACTGGACAACTCCCAGACAAAGAAGGGCAAATGTATTATGTAGCAGCCGACGATTTATACCTGATTCCTACGGGCGAGGTTCCTGCCACCAATATTTTTAGAGATGTCATTTTAAATGCCAATGAATTGCCAAAACAATTGACTACCTATACGCCCTGTTTTCGAAGAGAGGCGGGAAGCTACGGTGCTCATGTACGCGGTTTGAATCGTTTGCATCAATTTGATAAAGTTGAAATTCTTCGCGTAGAACACCCTTCAGAATCTTACAAGGCTTTGGATGCCATGGTTGCCCACGTCAAAACCATTTTGGAAGCCTTAAAGTTGCCTTACAGGGTTTTAAAACTATGTTCTGGAGACTTGGGATTTACATCGGCGCTGACCTATGATTTTGAAGTATTTTCAACCGCCCAAGAACGTTGGCTAGAAGTATCTTCGGTTTCAAACTTTGAAACCTTTCAAGCCAACCGATTAAAATTACGCTTTAAAAATAAGGATGGTAAATCAGAACTGGCGCATACGCTCAACGGAAGTGCTTTGGCACTGCCACGCGTATTGGCTGGAATTCTTGAGAATTATCAAACAGAAAAGGGCATTGAAATCCCTGAAGTTTTAATTCCTTATACCGACTTTGACCGTATCGATTGACACAAGAAATTCTTGCTTGACAATTAGTATATTTACCAAAAGCATTGCAATGAAATTATGGATTTATCTCTTTTTTGGATTGTTTTGCCTGAGCATTCAAGCCCAGACCGATTTGGATTTGGCGGAATCCTATTATGACAATGGCGAATTTAAAAAAGCTTTGCATTTATACAAAATACTGCAATCCACACAGCCCAATAATTCCAAGTATACCTTTAGATTGATAAAAATTCTACAAGAATTAGAACAATTCAAAGCGGCAGATTCCTTGATTAGCGNCCAATTAAATCGCACAAAAAACCCTCAATTATTGGTAGAAATGGGGTATAATTACCAGCTAAAAAATCAGTTGGAAGCTGCACAGGATTATTACAGCCAAGCTTTAAATCGGGCGCGTGAAACCCCCGCNTACAGCTATTCTATTGCCCTTAAATTTGAGGAGCGCTCTTTGGTAGACCAAGCCATAGAGGTCTATAAACTGGCTATTAAAAGTACTCAAAATAACAGTTATGAATACCGGTTGGCAGGGCTATACGCTATAAAACAGGATCTTGAAAATATGTTTTTGAGTTATCTAAATTTCACCGTCTTTAACCCAAATTACAACAATCAAATCTTGCAACTTTTTAGCGATTACATTTCAGATGATGCTAGCACTGAATACAACCGCCTATTAAAAAAAATAATTTTAAAAAAATTACAAACCAGTGCGAATATTTATTGGAATCAGATGCTCAGTTGGTTGTATGTTCNAGAAAAAGATTACAACAAAGCTTTATTGCAGCAAAAGGCCATTTTCCGCAGGGATCGAAATTCTTTGCAGGGCATCACTGAAGTGGCATTATTGGCCAAGGGCGCTAAATCCTATGAGGTAACTTCGGATGCCTTTACATTTATTATTGAGCAGTCCCAAGAGCCTAATATTATTTTGGAAGCCAATCGTCAATTGTTGGTATTGGAAGTGATGCGCTNTGATGCCCCNGAATACAAGCGTATAGCTTCCGACTATAAGGCACTTTTAGAGCTTTATGGTGTCAATGACAATAGCATTGAACTTCAATTGTCATATGTTGAATTTTTAGCATTTCATTACAATAAAAAAGATACTGCTATTTCGTTTTTGAAACAAAACATTAAATCCAATATGTCAAAATTCGCATTGGCTAGACTCAAATTAAAGTTGGCAGATATATTGTTAACTCAAGAACAGTTCAATCGCGCCTTGGTTTTTTATACGCAAGTTCACAGTCAGATAAAGAACAGCACCCTGGCCCAAGAAGCCCGCTTTAAAGCGGCTAAAACAAGTTTTTACAAAGGCGATTTTGATTGGGCAGAATCTCAACTCAAGGTTCTGAAATCTTCCACCTCACAGCTTATTGCTAACGATGCTCTTGATTTGCAACTCTTGATTACAGACCATAAATTTGGAGACAGCCTTCAGACTCCTTTAAAATTATATGCCAAAGCCGATTTTCTAAACTTTCAAAATAAGCCAAAAGAATCCTTTAAAGTTTTAGACACATTAATTACGGTACACTCTACTCATCCCATTGTAGATCAGGCATTGATGTTACAAGCCCAAATTTTAGAATCAGAAGAAGACCATAAAGCCGCTGCAGCAAAGTACCATATTGTAATTCAAGATTTTTCACAAGAAATTTTGGCCGACGATGCTTATTTCGCTTTGGCAGAACTCTACAGAACTGTTCTAAATGATTCATCTAAAGCCCAATCATATTATGAAAAAATCATTTTCGAATACCAAGACAGCATACATGCCGTCGATTCTAAAAAACAATACCGACGTTTAAAAAGTCAATCTGAAAATACATTAAACACCAATTTATGATCATCTACAATGAGACCATCAATATTGACGATGCCATTCATCAAGAATGGCGGGAATGGATGCAAGAATACATCCCTGTGGTTTTGGCCACCGGCTTATTTTCCAAGTTGGTATTTTCCAAAGTTCTAATCACTGAGGAAATGGGTTGTACAACCTATTCTCTTCAATACTACGCTCATTCCAAAGCCGCCCTTGAAGCCTACCATGATCAGTATGCCCAAAAAACCCAGGCCGAAGGCATGAAACGCTTTGGTAACAAAATGCTTGCATTCCGAACTGAGCTTGAATTTATTGATGAGTTTAAAGTAAGTAACAATGGCTGTTAAACCAAAAAAACATCTCGGGCAACACTTTTTGAAAGAGGCTTCTGTCGCAAATAAAATTGCGGATACTCTATCGCTGAAAGGTTATGATAAGGTCTTAGAGATTGGCCCAGGAATGGGGGTGTTAACTGCTTATCTCTTAGAAAAACCCGTTACCACCTATACCATTGAAATCGATTCTGAATCCATTGCCTATTTGCAGGCACATTTCCTTGAATTGTCCAACCGTATTATTAAAGCCGATGTTTTAAAATATGATTTTTCCAACACTTTTGGTAAAGATCCTTTTGCCATCATTGGAAATTTCCCATATAATATTTCGACTCAAATTGTTTTTAAAATGCTTGAAAACAGGCATCAAATCCCAGAATTTTCAGGCATGTTTCAAAAGGAAGTTGCTNAGCGAATCTGTATCAATGAAGGGACAAAATCCTATGGAATTTTATCAGTTTTGGTTCAAGCCTTTTACAATGCAGAGTATTTATTTACAGTCCCTCCGACGGTTTTTAACCCACCCCCAAAAGTAGATTCAGGTGTACTGCGTCTGACGCGAAAAAATGATTTTAGCTTGCCTTGCTCAGAAAAACTCTTTTTTAAAGTGGTTAAAAGCGCCTTTCAACAACGGCGTAAAACCTTGCGAAATAGCTTAAAAACCTTCAATTTGTCGGATAATTTAAATGCAAATACTATCTTTGGCAAGCGCCCTGAGCAGTTATCGGTAGCGGCTTTTATTGAACTCGCTTCGGCCATAGAAAACGATCAAAAAAAAGTGTAACAGTGAAAACGCCTAAGGAACATATCCCATTTGAATTCTCAGCGGCTTTGTTGGAGAGAGTTGAATCGGGCATCAAAAATAAAAATGATGCTGCCCTTCAAAAGCAACTCAATGCGTTGCACTATGCGGATATTGCCGAAATTCTAGACGAACTCAATTTAGATCAAGCGACCTATATCATCAAACTTTTAGACAGTGAAACAACCTCTGATGTTTTATCAGAATTGGAGGAGGACGTCCGAGAAAAGGTTTTACAAAACTTATCTGTTAAAGAAATAGCGGAAGAGGTTAAAGAGCTGGATACAGATGATGCTGTCGATTTGATTTCTGAGTTACCCCCGGATCGAAAGCAAAAAGTAATTGCTCAGATAGACGATAAAGAACTGGTTGCAGATATCAACGAATTGTTAGAATACGATGAAAATTCTGCTGGTGGTTTGATGGCCAAGGAATTGGTTAAAGTTTATGAAACATGGACCGTAGCCGGTTGCCTCAGAAAAATTAGAACCCAAGCCGAAAATGTCAAACGCGTGCATTCAATATACGTCGTGGACAAANCGGATAAATTAATTGGTCGACTNTCTTTAAAAGATCTTTTGATTGCCAAAAATGAAACCAAAATTAGTGCCATTTACATTCCAAAAGTAGATGCTGTTCATGTAAACGATGACGACGAAGATGTGGCCAGAATCATGGCGAAATACGACTTAGAAGCCGTTCCTGTCGTAGACGATGAAAAAACATTACTAGGCCGTATTACAATTGATGATATTGTGGATGTCATCATTGAAGAGGCTGAAAAAGATTACCAATTGGCAGCGGGTATTACGCAAGACGTCGATGCTGAGGACAGTATTTTTGCACTTACCAAAGCCCGATTACCCTGGTTGTTTTTAGGCCTTATTGGTGGCGTTGGTGCTGCCATTATCATGGGGACATTTGATACCATTATTGAAGATTTTCCTCTTATTCTATTATTTACACCTCTTATTGCAGCCATGGCTGGGAATGTGGGGGTGCAATCTAGCGCCATCATTGTTCAGGGATTGGCAAATGACGACATCAAAGGCAGCATCAATAGCCGTTTGATCAAAGAAATGCTTTTGGCTACGCTAAACGGGATTATATTGTCAGTGTTTTTATTCGGATTTATGTGGTTCTGGCANCAAGACTTCCAAACAGCTTTGGCCGTCTCTGTATCGCTAGTATCAGTGATCATTGTAGCTGGGATTGTGGGGACATTTATACCTTTATTTTTACACAAAAGAGGCATCGATCCTGCCATTGCCACAGGGCCCTTTATTACCACCTCCAACGATATTTTTGGGATTTTAATTTATTTCATCATTACCAAGTTCATTTTAAATATTTGAGATGAACATTCTTCATGTCGACACCAACCATCCGTTGCTAATAGAACAACTAGAAGCCCTTGGGCATTACAATGTTGTTGATATTTTAAGTTCTAAAACTAAAATTGCTGCTGTAATTTCTGAGTATGATGGCCTTGTCATCCGTAGCCGTTTTTCCATTGATAAAATATTTTTAGACCAAGCCAAAAATTTAAAATTTATAGCGCGGGTAGGAGCAGGTTTGGAAAATATTGATGTGGGGTATGCTCATCAAAAAGACATTCATTTAATTGCAGCACCTGAGGGCAATTCCAATGCTGTGAGCGAGCATGCACTGGGAATGTTGTTAGCCTTGTTTAATAAATTGAACCAGGCCAACCAAGATGTCCGACATGGTTTGTGGCCAAGAGAGGCCAACAGAGGGGTGGAACTGGATAATAAAACCGTTGGAATTATTGGCTATGGCCATATGGGTAAAGCCTTTGCTAAAAAGCTCAAAGGCTTTGAGGTTGAGGTTTTATGCTATGATATAAAACCTAATGTTGGGGACGAAAATGCTACCCAAGTATCTCTGGAAACTCTTCAAAGGCGCGCAGAGGTTTTGAGTTTGCATACCCCCGAAACACCGCTTACAAAACAAATGGTCAATCGCCAATTTGTCGCCAAATTCAGGGAGCCCTTTTGGCTTATCAATACCGCACGTGGTAGCAGTGTAGTTACTAAAGATCTGCTATTGGCATTGGAGTCTGGCCAAATTTTAGGCGCTGGATTGGATGTTTTGGAGTATGAAAAAAGTTCATTTGAAGCCTTGTTTATTGAGAGTAAGATCCCCGATACCTTTAAAAAGTTGATGCAGTCCGAAAAGGTTTTACTTTCACCGCATGTGGCGGGATGGAGCAAGGAAAGCCATAGAAAATTGGCCCAAACCATCTTGGATAAAATTAAGGCTATTTTTCATTAGAATATGTTTCATTTTAAAGTATTGCTTCTTTTTAGGACCATATTTTCGTTCCAATTCTGCTTTAAATTCCTCCATATTGGGTCGAACTGTGCTTTCATAAATGTCAGAAATACGGACTTAAATAAGACCGTCAACAAAATGTTCCAATAAAACCATAATTTTCAATACTAGTGGCTTTTGTAACTTCTTCGGATGTTAGGAGACTTATTTATTTGGGGGCTTGGTTACTATTTGAACGGTTTTTGGCGTAATTTGTTTTATTAAAACCGTTTTATTTTTTTCTATTTCGTCGATTGCTTCTGAGGTATAGTGTCGCAGGGTAAAAATATTCACTGCCTTTTCAANAGAAACTTTATATTTGGCTTTTAGTTGAAGTAATAGTGTCTCTAAATTATCAAAGTTATTTTCTACACAGACGGTGAAACTAATGGCTGAATTTTGAATCAGATGTACTTTCATCCTACAGCTGTGTAAGAGTTTGAAAATATGACTGATATTTTCTTCAACGATATAAGAAAAATCTAACGATGAAATCGATATTAGGATTTGGTTTTCTCTTAAAATATAACAAGGAATATTTGGGGTTAGCTGTAATCCTTTTCCAACTTGAGTTCCTGCTTGTTCAGGCTTCAAAAAAGACTTTACAAACAAGGGAATTTCCTTACGCTGTAGCGGTTGTAATGTTTTAGGATGAATGACCGATGCCCCGTAATAGGAAAGTTCAATGGCNTCTTCATAAGACAAACTTTTCAACAGGGTTGCATTATCAAAGTAACGAGGATCCGCATTTAAAATTCCTGGAACATCTTTCCACACACAAACGTTTTTAGCATTTGTGCAATAGGCAAAAATAGCAGCGCTGTAATCACTGCCCTCTCGCCCAAGTGTGGTTGTGAAATTATTCGCATCACTAGCGATAAAACCTTGTGTAACAATACAATTTTTAGAATTTACAGCCTTTTTAATTTTTGCTTGTGTACTGTTCCAGTCTATTTTTGCNTTCCGATAATTTCGATTAGTTTTGATGACTTCACGAGCGTCCAGCCAGTTATTTTTTACCGCTTTTTGGTTGAGATAGTAACTTATAATGGTTGTCGAAACCAATTCTCCATATCCGATGGTTTGATCGTAAACAAAATTATAGTCAGGTGATTTATTGCGCTTAAAAAAGGCAGTAAGTTCCTGAAATAATTTTGAAACTGTTTTAAAAACTACATGGGTTTCATTTTCAAATAATTCTAATAAAATAGCATTGTGGTATTTTTGAACTTCTTGAATACTGCTTTGTAATTTGTGTTTGGAGTGGTAATAATGGTCAATGACTTTCTCCAAGGCATTAGTGGTTTTCCCCATGGCAGAAACAACAACAATTGTTTCCNTTGTTCCTGTAATTTTAAGAACCTTTTCAAGATTTTTAACGCCTTGAGCATCTTTTACAGAAGCCCCTCCAAACTTTAAGATTTGCATGAATCCAATTTANATAAATAATTCTTTATACCGCGTTCATCTANGTGTACCACATCCCAATCGCGTTTTACATCCGCNCCTTTNNCTTTGTAAAAATCAATGGCATTGGCATTCCAATCAAGGACCTCCCAACACACCCGCTTAACTTCTAAATTTGCGGCATGTAGTACCACTTTATCCAGCAAGGCCGAACCAATTCCTCTCCCACGCATATTTTTTGAAACGATCAAGTCTTCTAGATGTAACACCCGTCCTTTCCAAGTAGAAAACCGGGTATAGGTAAGCGCAATACCTACAATTTTAGCGTCTATATCAGCAACAAAACATAAAAAATCCGGGGATTTACCAAATCCAGAGGCTTTTAAATCTTCCACAGTCACTTCCACCGCATCAGGTGCCTTTTCGTAAACAGCTAGTTCAACGATCAAATTTAGTATCTGTTTAAGATCAGTTTCTTTCGCTTCTCTTATGAGGAAATCCATGCTTTTTTATTTCCTCTCAAAGATACTTAAAACACTTTTATTTTTAGAGCATAATTTCACTGCAAATACCTTGTAGTTGTTTAAAAATAGCGATATTTGTGGTCCTACTTAATTAAAATGGNTCAAAAAAATCAAACCCTAGGAGAATATATCATCGAGAATCAAAACTCCTTTAAATACAGTTCTGGAAAACTTTCCCGCCTTATCAATTCCTTACGTTTGGCTGCCAAAGTTGTTAACTACGAAGTTAATAAAGCAGGTCTCATTTGAAGATTGTACCTTTGTATCAAGTTTTAAACCATGCATAAAGCCGGCTTTGTCAATATTATTGGAAATCCTAATGTGGGTAAATCAACCCTCATGAATGCATTTATTGGTGAAAAGCTATCCATTATCACTTCGAAGGCCCAAACCACACGCCACCGGATNTTGGGCATTGTCAACGGCGATGATTTTCAAATGGTTTTATCGGATACTCCAGGAATTATCAAGCCTGCTTATGAGTTGCAATCCTCTATGATGGATGCGGTTAATTCAGCTTTTGAAGATGCAGATCTTTTAATATATATGGTAGAAATTGGAGAAAAAGAACTAAAAGATGCTGCTTTTTTTAAAAAAATAACGGACACCAAAACACCAGTTTTATTATTGCTCAATAAAATTGATCAGTCTGACCAAGAGACGCTGGAAACCCAAGCCGCGCTTTGGCAATCTAAGGTTCCGAATGCCGAATTTTATCCAATTTCAGCATTGACAGGCTTCAACGTTAAAAATGTATTCAGCCGTCTTGTAGAATTGTTGCCAGAGTCCCCGGCCTATTTCCCAAAAGACCAATTAACGGACAAGCCCGAACGGTTTTTTGTGAATGAAAAAATTAGGGAAAAAATACTAATGCATTACAAAAAGGAAATTCCATACGCNGTTGAGGTGGATACAGAAGAATTTTTTGAAGAAGAGAAAATCATACGAATGCGCTCCGTTATTATGGTCGAACGTGAAACGCAAAAAGGTATTCTCATAGGGCATAAAGGCAGTGCTTTGAAACGTGTTGGTGTTGAATCTCGAAAAGATTTAGAACAATTTTTTGGCAAACAAGTCCATTTAGAACTTTATGTAAAAGTCAATAAAAATTGGCGTTCTAATCAGCAACAACTCAGACGTTTTGGCTACCAAAAGTAGCGTACTCTATTTAAAAATGCAAATTCCTAACTCCCTGCCAGATATTTCCTACTTTTGCAACTCTTAAAAACAATTTATGGGAAACATCGTTGCNATTGTAGGACGCCCGAATGTCGGTAAATCCACATTTTTTAATCGTTTAATTCAAAGACGGGAAGCCATTGTTGATGCTGTAAGTGGGGTTACAAGAGACCGCCATTACGGAAAAAGTGATTGGAATGGGCGAGAGTTTTCAGTGATTGATACAGGTGGGTATGTTTTAGGGAGCGATGATATTTTTGAGGCTGAAATTGACAAACAGGTTGAATTGGCCATTGACGAAGCAGATGCCATTGTATTTATGGTGGATGTTGAAACAGGAGTCACCGGCATGGATGAAGATGTAGCTAAATTACTCCGCAAGGTAAAGAAACCTGTTTTTTTGGTGGTCAACAAAGTTGATAACGCCAAACGCGCACAAGATGCTGTTGAATTTTACAGTTTAGGTTTGGGAGATTATTTTACCATTGCCAGTATCAATGGTAGTGGAACCGGAGATTTGTTAGATGCCTTAGTGGAGGCGCTTCCCGATGCATCTGAATTTGAGGATTCAGAACTTCCCCGCTTTGCGGTTGTAGGACGGCCTAATGCAGGAAAATCATCTTTTATCAATGCCTTGATAGGCGAGGAGCGCTACATTGTAACAGACATTGCGGGAACGACTAGAGATGCTATTGATACTAAATATAATCGTTTTGGATTTGAATTTAACCTGGTAGATACAGCAGGNATTCGTCGCAAATCTAAAGTTAAAGANGATTTAGAATTTTATTCGGTCATGCGCAGTGTTCGTGCTATTGAAAACGCAGATGTTTGTATGTTGGTGGTTGATGCCCAGCGCGGATTCGATGGACAGGTGCAAAATATTTTTTGGTTGGCCCAACGTAACCATAAAGGTATCGTTATTTTGGTCAATAAATGGGATTTGGTAGAAAAAGAAACCAAGACCACTAAAGATTTTGAAACCTACATCAAAAAACNCATTGAACCGTTTACGGATGTCCCCATTGTGTTTATTTCTGCTTTGACAAAACAGCGTATTTTCAAGGCGATTGAAACCGCAGTAGGGGTTTATAAAAACCGCTCGAAACGCATCAAGACCAGTCAACTCAACGAAGATTTGTTGCCCATCATTCAAAACACGCCACCACCAGCACTAAAGGGTAAGTATGTCAAAATCAAATACATCATGCAATTACCAACTCCGCAACCCCAATTTGCTTTTTTTTGTAATCTGCCGCAGTATGTTAAAGAACCCTACAAGCGTTTTTTGGAAAATAAGTTGCGTTCGATGTATGATTTTTGTGGGGTACCAGTGACCCTTTTTATGCGCAAGAAATAGGGATTAAACTTCNTCTGAATCAAATTTCAGATTTAATTTTCATAAGCTGATGTTTNACAGATTCCAGNTTCGTTATAATTTCAAAATTGGTTAAGGTTTTTCTTTTTTTAGACTTGAGATAAGTCTTGGCGCCTTCCAGCGTATAGCCTTCTTCCTTAACCAGCCTGAAAATTATTTTTAAATTTTTGATATCCTCAGNTGTGAACCTGCGGTTCCCCTTGGCATTTTTTTTTGGTTTTAAAATGTCAAACTCTCCATCCCAAAAGCGAATTAGAGAATTTTTAACTTNAAAAGCTTTGGCGACCTCACCAATGCTGTAATATAATTTTTTGGGTAGATCGACGTGCATATTAATCTAGGGATTGATTTTCAACAGAGGCTTTGATCAATAAATCGTTAAATTCTTCACTCGTGAGATTTCCGTAATAAAAATTTAGCGGATTAATTCTACGCTTGTCCTTAAATATTTCATAGTGTAAATGCGGCGCCTGAGAGCGGCCAGAACTCCCTACAAATCCTATAATATCTCCACGTTTTACTTTTTGATTGCGACGTACATTATATTTGTAAAGGTGTGCATACAAGCTCACATAGCCATAGCCGTGATCAATTCTAATGTGGCGGCCATAACCTGAAGACCGTGAATCAACCCTCTTTACAATACCATCTCCACTGGCGTATATAGGTGTGCCCCGTGGCGCTGTAAAGTCCATGCCATAGTGAAATTTGCGGATTTTTGTAAAAGGATCTGTGCGGTAACCATATCCAGAAGCCATTCGNGTTAAATCTTCATTTTTTATAGGTTGAATCGCAGGAATTCTTGCCAAAAAGTTTTCTTTGTCTTTGGCTAAATTTGTAATNTCATCTAAAGACTTGGATTGAATAACAATTCGTTTTTGTAAAACATCCAAGCGTTTGTGCGTGGATGCAATGAGATTAGAGTTTTTATAGCCTTCGAATTTACTGTAACGGTTTACACCTCCAAATCCTTGGGTGCGCTGGGCCTCAGGGATTGGGTTGGCTTCAAAATAGAGGCGGTAAATGGCATTGTCGCGCTCTTCAATATTTTGAAGTACGGATTCAATATCATTCATTTTTTGGTTTAAAATAGTGTATTGAAGGTCCATGTTTTGAAGCTCTCGATTGAGGGCTTTTTCTNTNGGAGATTCAAAGTAATAGCTGCCAACAAAGACAAAAAGGAAGCCAAAAAGGCCAGAGGCTAGTAAGAAGCCGAAAAAATATTTAGCCGTAGTAGATTTGCTTGTCGTAATTTGGCGGTACGAAAGCGTTTCAGGATCGTAATAATATTTTACACTCGACATTGGCTAAAAAGTTCTATTTTTGTTATGAATTTAAGCGCATAGGGCGAAAGATTCACATATAACAAAGATAATTTGTTTTTATAGGAAACCAAATTATTTGATAAAGCTTATCACTTTACATGAAATCTCAAGAAATACGAGCTCAATTTTTAAAGTTTTTTGAAGGCAAAAACCATCAGGTTGTTCCTTCTGCNCCCATGGTTGTAAAGGGCGATCCTTCCCTGATGTTTGTAAATGCAGGTATGGTCCCTTTTAAAGACTACTTCATTGGGAATGCCATACCACCAAGCTTGAGATTGACCGATACTCAGAAGTGTTTGAGAGTTTCTGGTAAACACAACGATTTAGAAGAAGTGGGCTATGACACCTATCACCACACGCTATTTGAAATGTTGGGCAATTGGAGTTTTGGAGATTATTTTAAAAAAGAAGCCATAAAGTGGGCATGGACCCTTTTAACANAGGTTTATAAAATTGACAAAAACAATTTATACGTGACCGTCTTTGAAGGCGATTCAAAAGATGACACTGCTATGGATGAAGAGGCCTTTTCCATATGGAAATCGATAGTAGAGGAAGATCGTATTATAATGGGCAATAAAAAAGATAATTTTTGGGAAATGGGCAGTCAGGGGCCTTGTGGTCCTTGCAGCGAAATTCATGTAGACATCAGATCAGATGAAGAAAAGTCAANGACACCTGGTAACGAATTGGTCAATAAAGACCATCCTCATGTGATTGAAATTTGGAATTTGGTTTTTATGCAATACAATAGAAAAGCCGATGGNAGTCTTGAAGATNTGCCTCTAAAACACATTGATACCGGAATGGGCTTTGAACGCTTGTGTATGGTGCTTCAAGGGGTTCAATCTAATTACGATACAGATGTTTTTACACCCATTATTAGAGAAATTGAAGCCATTTCTGGAAAAGATTATGGAAAAAACACACAGCATGATGTTGCCATTCGTGTCATCTCTGACCACATTCGAGCCGTAGTTTTTTCCATTGCTGATGGACAATTGCCAAGCAATACTGGCGCTGGCTATGTCATCCGCAGAATATTGAGGCGTGCAGTACGTTACGGATTTACTTTTTTAGATCAAAAANAACCTTTTATGTACCGTCTGGTCAATGTTTTGATAAAAAATATGNGCCAAACTTTTCCGGAGTTAAAAANCCAAAAACAGCTCATTCAGAACGTCATTAAAGAAGAAGAATCCTCTTTCTTGAAAACCTTAGACCAAGGATTGGTACTTTTAGATCGGATGATCAATACCATTGATGGCGATACCATTTCAGGTGAAAAAGCATTTGAACTTTACGACACCTATGGATTTCCAGTAGATTTAACAGCACTTATTTTACAAGAAAAAAACTTAAAACTGGACCATGCTGGGTTTCAAGAACAACTTGAAAAGCAAAAAAACAGGTCGCGAGNAGCAAGTGAANTGTCTACAGAAGATTGGACCGTNGTTNGGGAAGACGATGAGCAAGAATTCATTGGCTATGATCTNTTAAAAACAGATGTAAAGCTAGTTCGCTATCGTAAAGAGGTGTCTGTAAAACACGGCACGCAATACCAACTGGTTTTTAACCTGACGCCCTTTTATGCTGAAGGTGGTGGGCAAGTAGGCGATAAAGGCTATTTGGAAGCTCCAAATGGAGATGTTATCTATATTTTGAATACAAAAAAAGAAAACAATTTTGCCATTCACATCACTCAAAATTTACCCACGAACCTGACAGATACTGTCACCGCAGTAGTCGACGTAAAAAAACGTTTTAGAATCGAATGTAACCATACCGCTACCCATTTACTACACCAAGCCTTGCGTGAGATTTTAGGCACGCATGTGGAACAAAAAGGCAGTGCAGTGCACTCGAAATATCTAAGGTTTGATTTTTCTCATTTTTCAAAAATGACAAACGATGAAGTTCAGGAAGTTGAAAACTTCGTCAATGCGAGAATTGAGGGCCGTTTACCATTAGAGGAGCAACGTTCTGTTCCCATGAATCAAGCCGTTTCACAAGGAGCCATAGCTTTGTTTGGAGAGAAATATGGCGATGTCGTTCGAACCATTAAATTTGGTAATTCCATGGAACTTTGTGGGGGTACCCATGTAAAAAACACGGCGGATATTTGGCATTTTAAAATTAAATCTGAAGTCGCTGTTGCTGCCGGTATCCGTCGCATAGAAGCCATTACATCTGATGCCGTAAAAGAGTTTTTCAGTGAAAGCAATCACCAATTCAACCAAGTNAAAGCCTTGCTCANNAACGCNACGGATCCTGTCAAGTCTGTAACAGATCTAAAACTTGAAAACAACCATTTGAAAAAGGAAGTAGAGCACTTGCTAAAAGAGAAGGCAATGACTGCTAAAACACAATTGGTAGGTGAGATAAAAAAAACAAATGGGCATCATTTCTTAGCCCGACAATTAAATTTGGACGCTAATAGCCTTAAAACCATTGCATTTGAGATTGGGCAACAATATGACGATTTGATTCTTATATTGGCTTCTAATCACAATGGAAAAGCACTTTTAAGTTGTTATATTTCTAAGCCCCTTGCTACGTCCAAGGACTTGAACGCAAGCACAATCATTCGTGCCTTGGGACCTCTTATTGGGGGTGGAGGTGGTGGACAAGCTTTTTTCGCTACTGCTGGCGGGAAAAAGCCTGATGGCATCCCTGAAGCACTGCAAAAGGCTTCAGAAATAATATCCGACGCTTAGCCAAGCATTTATATTGATTGTAATCATTCCCAAATTTGAAGTATATTAGCTTTGTAAAATTTAGATTTTTATGGCACCATATGTGACGCTTACAAAGCATGAAAATATAGGCTACATTGAATTTTTCAACCCACCACACAATGCACTTCCCCCATCTTTGCTTGCGGAGTTGTGTGTTCTTATTGAAGCTGCAGGTGAGGATGCCCAAATTCATGTCATTGTTTTAAAGAGTGGTGCAGACCGTGCCTTTTGTGCTGGCGCGAGCTTTCACGACATGGTTGCCATTACAACTGAAGCAGAAGGAAAAGCTTTTTTTATGGGCTTTGCCAATGTCATCAATGCACTTCGGAAATGTCCAAAAATTACAATTGGAGCCGTCCAAGGTAAAGCTGTTGGTGGTGGCGTTGGCTTAGCTGCATCCACCGACATTTGTTTCGCCAGTGAATTTGCGCTCATTAAACTAAGTGAATTGAGTATTGGGATTGGACCTTTTGTTATTGAACCCGCTGTAAAACGAAAAATTGGCAATGCTGCAATGGCCCAANTGACATTGAAAGCACAAACATTTTTCTCCGCCAAATGGGCGTGCGAAAAAGGGCTTTATGCCAACGTATTTGAGACCAACAAAGCCTTAAATTCTGAAGTTGATATTTTGGCAAAAGAATTACAATGCTACAATCCAGAAGCCTTATTGTCTTACAAAAAAATTCTTTGGCAAGGCACTGAGGATTGGGATGCATTATTAGAATCCCGCGCAACTTTAAGTGGGCAATTGGTTTTAAGCCCAAAAACCAAGGCTTATTTAGAAAAATATTCTTAATCTCACTAAATTATATTTTATATGATCTCCCAAATTCACATTCAAAAATGTGTCAATTCTAGAGCNAAAGACCTAGATTTTGATAACATNCCTCTNGGTAAAACTTTCACGGACCATATGTTTTTATGCAGTTATGAAAGCGGACAATGGCAAAGCCCAAAAATTGTACCCTTAGCAGCTATTCCTACCCACCCTGCAGCCATGGCATTTCATTACGGTCAGGCTATATTTGAGGGTATGAAAGCAACCCTTGATAGCAATGGCACTCCAATATTATTTCGCCCTGAAGCCAATGCGAAACGGCTTAATTTTAGTGCCCGACGATTGGGAATGCCCNAATTTCCTGAATCCCTTTTTGTGGAAGCTCTAAAAACCTTGGTANGTTTAGACCGNCAATGGATTCCTTCTCAACAAGGAAGTGCGCTTTATTTGAGGCCTTTTATGTNCGCCGATGAAGCGTTTATAGGCATGCGAGCCGCNACGCGCTATAAATTCATTGTTATGGCTTCNCCCTCAAACCCCATTTATAAAAAGCGTATTCGCTTGTATGCCGAAACCAATTATATTCGTGCAGCNCAAGGNGGTACTGGTGAAGCCAAAGCCGCAGGNAATTATGCCGCTGCTATATTGCCTACAGANGCGGCGAAAGCCAAAGGCTATGACCAGGTTTTNTGGTTGGATGCCCAGAATTTTAAAGCCATNCAGGAAGTNGGTACAATGAATATTTTTTTTAAAATAAATGGCACCATNNTCACACCGGCTTTNGATGGNGCCATATTGGCTGGGATTACACGAATGAGTGCCATTGAATTNCTCAGACANAAAGGCTTTGAAGTTNTTGAACGTCGCCTCACAATTGATGAGGTTATNGAGGCCTCTNCCAAGGGTCATTTAGAGGAAGCCTTTGGAACAGGAACTGCTGTTGGAGTTGCTATGATTCAAGACATCGNTTATGAATCGCAAATAATTCATATTTCAAATAANAACCCTGTGGGTCAGATGGTTTTGGAAANCTTGAATGGGATACGAACCGGAAAAATTCCTGATGATTTTAATTGGATGTATTCTGTCGAGGTTTAAATTCTGATTATTTTTTTTCTCAGGGCCCTCCAGCGGTAGCCCCTAATAAATTCCCCTTGATTTTCAGTCACAATAAATTTAGTATTGGATTTACAAGCCCTTAAATAGCCCGTCATACAGTCAAAAAAAAGTATAAAATTATATCTGTTAAAGGCCATTTTTAAAGCAGATAATGTTGCAATTGTAAAACCACTTCGCATTTTGTAAAGTGCTTCACCTTGAAGGTATCGTGCATTGGGACTGTAATGAGCGCCTGTGGGTTTTAGATGCTTGACTTTAAGCGCCGCAACTGTTTTAAAAGTCCATCCGTTATACAGGGCTATCAGTTCATCTACAGTATCCCAGCCAATCGACGCCTGCAAACCTCCAATGGCTTTAAAACAAGCGTGCCTGTAAGACTTTAAAGGTCCCCTGGTATGCGCTTTAGAAGCAATATTTTCATAAATCCATTTGTTGTTTTTTTGGATGTAACAATGCCCAGATAGCATCCCTAATTTTGGATTTTGCACGTAATAAGATGCGAGTGTTTCTAAATAGTTTTTTGGAAAAATTAAATCCCCATCAAATTTGCATATCACATCGTAGTTGTCATCCAGTTGTTGAAGGCCAAAGTTAAAGGCCTTGATTACTTTTTCTCCAGGTACATGCTCATTAGAAGATTGGTTGTGTATCAATTTAAGCGCTGGAAATTTTTTCGCTAAATTTTTAACAATTTCAGGTGTTTTGTCTTTCGAATTATCATCAACTACAATTATTTTTTTTGGCAATAGCGTTTGAGTGGTGAGCGAGCTTAAACAATCTTCAATGAAAGCCTCTTCGTTGTGAACAGCGATGACAATATAAAACTTCAAACTCTCTCGGCGTAAATAATGTAATATCTTGGTGTAAACCATCTCAGAAATGGGCGTAAACCTATTTTTTTTGTAGGATTTGTCCATTTTTTTGACGCTTTAATTTCCCAGCCAGCTTTTTGTAAAAGCCAATCAAATTGCCAGTCTTCAAATTCGTGAAAATGACGGTCCCATGGATCCGTTTTGCTTTTATAGGCTGATGCAAACCATAATCTTAAAGGTACACTGGCGATTAATTTTTTAGATTTGATTTTACTCAAAACGTTAAAAGGTGCCACTAAGTGTTCAAGGATTTCAAATGCACTTACGACCTCGGCAGTGCTGTTTTCTAAAGATGAAAAGTCTATGTCCAGATCTTCTCCATCAGTGTTGTGAATATCAAAGCCTTTAAGTTTTAATAGTTGCGAAAGCGGATTTTTGACCCCTAAATCAAGAATCGAATCTGTTTTTGGAATATGCTGGTTCACAAAATCAAGTGTTAATTGATAGCGCTTCTTTGGATAGTTGTTTTCGTACATTTAATATTTGTAAACAATGGCGTTGATGTGCATGCCTGCACCAACACTGGCAAATATAATAATATCTCCTTTGGAGAGTTCATGATCTTTCAATTGCCCTTTTCTTATCAGGTCAAAAAGCGTTGGTATTGTCGCTACCGAACTGTTGCCTAATTTGTGAATGGTCATAGGCATAATTCCCTCAGGAACAGGAGTATTATACAGTCTATAAAATCGTTTTATAATGGCTTCATCCATTTTTTCATTGGCCTGATGAATCAATATTTTTTTGACATCTGAAATGTCATAACCACTGTTGTCTAAACAGGATTTCATAGCGGCAGGCACATTGCTGAGAGCGAATTCATAAATTTTACGACCATACATTTTTATAAAGCGTACATTTTCATCTTCGGACTTATTGTTTGAATTACCAAAAAATAAATGATATACTTCATCATGTGTATAGGAAGCAGTTTCGTGTGCAACGATACCTATATCTTCCGAAGCTTCAACAATGCACGCTCCAGCGCCATCCGCATAAATCATAGAATCTCGGTCATAGGCATCTGTAACACGCGACAGTGTTTCAGATCCAATAACCAAACACTTTTTGGCCATTCCTGCTCTTATATAGGCTTGGGCTTGTATGACACCTTCTACCCAGCCAGGGCAGCCAAAAAGGATGTCATAGGCAACACATTTTGGGTTTTTAATTTTTAGCAAGTGCTTAACACGGGCCGCCAAACAAGGTAAAATATCGCTTTGGATTGCATTGTGTTTCACGTCTCCAAAATTATGGGCACAAATGATATAGTCTAAAGACTCTCTGTCAATCTTTGCATCCAATATCGCTTTTTCAGCTGCTTCGGCCCCTAGGTCTGAAGTTTTTAGGTGTTTTTTTGCATACCTTCTTTCAGAAATTCCAGTAATTCCCTTGAACTTCTCAACTATAATATCAGTTGGCGTATCGATAGCATTGCCTTCAATTGTGTAAAAAGAATGGCCGCGAAAATCGCTATTTTTTTTAATGAGCGATGGAATGTAACTGCCAGTTCCTGTAATGCGAATTGTCATGGATTGATTTTTAACCTTGGATTTATACTACCACCCATTGTATTGATTTTTAGAAATTTTTCCGCTGTTTTGATTGCGTTTTCGGTCTGTTTTTGTAAAGTGTTTACATCCACAGAAAATTGATCTGTATAGGCTTCAATCGGGGCACAGGTACAAATTAAATTTCGATCTCCGTAAGCGTCGTCTACACGTCTTACTGTTGGCCAAAATTTATCCGCTTTGATATAATCCAGTGGAAATGCTGCAGTTGCCCTGCTGTAAGGGAGATCCCATTGGTCACTGCTGAGCATTTCAAGGGTATGTGGTGCATTTTTTAGAGGATTGTTGGGCGATGCTTTGTCTGCTACTTCAATTTCTTTGCGAATGGCAATCATGGCGTCACAAAAACGGTCCATTTCAGCTTTGCTTTCACTTTCAGTGGGCTCAATCATCATGGTGCCTGCAACGGGGAAAGAAACTGTTGGGGCGTGAAATCCATAATCCATTAAACGCTTTGCAATATCGGTTACTTCAATACCCTTGGCTTTAAAATCTCTACAATCAATGATCATTTCATGAGCTGCACGGCCTTTTTCACCAGTATAAAGTGTGTCGTAAAATCCATGAAGCCGTTCTTTGATATAGTTTGCATTTAAGATGGCAATTTTGGTTGCTTCAGTCAATCCTTTTGCGCCTAGCATTTGGATATATCCATAGGATATAAGGCAGGCCAGAGCCGATCCAAAAGGTGCTCCAGAGATGGAATTGATCGCTTGAGAACCCCCGCTTTTTACAAGGGGGTTACCTGGCAAGAAAGGGGTCAATTGTTTAGCGACACAAATGGGTCCTACGCCAGGGCCACCGCCTCCATGTGGAATGGCAAAAGTTTTGTGAAGGTTTAGATGGCATACATCCGCTCCAATTTGTCCAGGACTTGTAAGCCCCACTTGGGCATTCATGTTGGCGCCGTCCATATAAACTTGTCCACCATAATCATGGATGATTTGTGTAATCTCTTTGATTTCAGATTCATAAACGCCATGGGTTGAAGGGTAGGTTACCATGAGGGCTGCCAAATTATCTTTGTGAAGCATGGCTTTTTCACGGACATCCTCAACATCGATATTGCCATTTTCAGAAGATTTTGTCACTACAACTTTCATTCCAGCCATGACAGCACTTGCTGGATTTGTTCCGTGTGCGGAAGATGGAATTATGCAAATATTTCGGTGTTGGTCTCCTCTAGAATCGTGGTAGGCTTTGATAGTCATCAAGCCAGCAAACTCACCTTGTGCACCCGAGTTGGGTTGCAAAGAGGTTCCAGCAAAGCCTGTTATTTCATTCAATTGTTGTTCCAGTGTCTGAAGGACTTGAGTGTAGCCTTCCACTTGATCTTTTGGAGCAAAGGGGTGAATGTTTCCCCAACTGGACCAACTTAGCGGAAGCATTTCAACCGCTGCATTCAGTTTCATGGTACAGGATCCCAACGAAATCATGGAATAATTCAACGCTAAATCTTTTCGTTCCAAGCGTTTTATGTAACGCATCAGTTCTGTTTCAGAATGGTGGCTGTTAAAAACGGGATTGTTTAAAAATTCAGAGGTTCTTATATGGTCTTTCGGAATGAAACCTTCTGAGCTTTGTTCTGTTTTAAGGTTCACTTCTAAGGCTTCAGAAAAAACAGATAAAATAAGTTCAATATCATTTAGAGTTGTCGTTTCATTTACTGAAATTGATACGGTTGTTTGGTCTGGATAATAAAAATTGAGCTTTTTGCGTAGGGCAATGGATTTTATTTTTTCATTATTTGCCATCGAAATTTGAAGTGTATCAAAAAACCTGGAGTGTTTTATGGAAAAACCAACAGATGTCAAAGATTTTGCCAATACAACTGTATTATTATGAACTTTTTCAGCAATGTATTTAAGCCCCTTGGGGCCATGGTATACAGCATACATCCCTGCCATTACTGCCAATAGCACTTGCGCAGTGCATATGTTGGAAGTGGCACGGCCTCTCTTAATATGTTGTTCTCTTGTTTGCAAGGCCATGCGCAAAGCACGGTCTCCATTCATGTCTTTGGTCACACCAATGATTCTCCCTGGTATGTATCTTTTGTAAGTCTCTTTTGTTGCAAAATATGCAGCATGAGGACCCCCATAGCCCATTGGAATCCCGAAACGTTGCGTTGTTCCGACGACTACGTCTGCTCCCATATGCCCTGGTGCTTCAAGCAACACCAAACTTAAAATGTCAGCAGCCACCGCCACTTTAATAGCTTTATCTTTGGCTTTCGAGATAAAAGACTTTAAATCAATAATGTTTCCAGAAGCACCCGGATATTGTACCAAAGCACCGAAATATTCCTCTGAAAAATCAAATGTTTCTACTTTACCAACAACCAGCTGAATTCCGATAGGAATGGCTCTTGTTTTTAAAACGGATAATGTCTGAGGAAAAATATCATCAGAAACAAAAAATTTAACCACCCCCGCTTTAACAGCAGCACGTTCTCTGATAGCAAACAAAAGTGCCATGGCTTCAGCTGCCGAGGTACTTTCATCTAAAAGCGAAGCATTCGCCAATTCCATACCCGTCAAATCAGTGACCATGCTTTGGAAGTTTAAAAGTGCCTCCAAACGGCCTTGGGCAATTTCAGCTTGATAAGGCGTATAAGCGGTATACCAACCTGGATTTTCTAATATATTTCTTTGTATGACAGCAGGTAAATTTGAAGGATGGTAGCCCATTCCAATGTAGGATTTGAAAATAATGTTCTTATTGCCTAACGATTGAATGTGCTCCAAATACTCTGACTCACTCATAGGTTGGTCCAACTTCAGCGGACTTTGTATGCGAATGTTATTTGGGACAGTTTCATCAATTAGACCCTCGAGCGTGGAGGCTCCAATAACGTTTAGCATGTCTTTAATTTGTGGTCCTCTGGGACCAATATGTCTTTCTGAAAAAATATCTGGGTTCATATTTTGTCTTGTTTTTTAGTAACAAAATTACGGATTTATTCAGCCTTTTTTTTGCTTAAAAATTAAAGTTTTTAACCGTTTTTTTAGCTTATTAACAGTTTTTCTATTTTTGCACTGTGAATTTTACCCATCGCCTATTTAAATTTTATGTAAACAGTAGTTTACACATTGCTATTTCTGTTTTGTCACTCAGTTTCATAACGGCTCACTCATTTGAAATAAAGTATGATATAAATTTATTTATTTTTATATTTTGTTCCAGCGTTTTGGGGTATAACTTTGTCAAATATTTTGGAATTTCTAAATTTCATTACCGCTCTTTAACCACGCGCCTTAAAGAAATTCAATTGTTAAGTTTACTTTGTTTTATCGGAGTGATCTTTTCATTTTTCGGCTTAAACAATGCCGCCAAGCCACTGGTTCTTTGCTTAGGAGCTGTTACATTTTTCTATGAAATTCCTTTTGAAAAAATTGCAAGTATAAGAAAGGTCAAAGGTTTAAAAATTTACATTATCGCTTTGGTTTGGGCAATGACTACGGTACTGCTTCCTTTGCTGGATGCTGATGTTCAATTCGAAGCCAGTATTTTCTTTACGTTCATTCAGCGTTTTATTTTTATTTTGGTTTTAATGCTCCCTTTTGAAATTAGAGACCTCAACGATGATGACCTAAGATTGTCTACCATTCCTCAAAAAATTGGAATACCAGCCACTAAGAGATTGGGGTTTTTGGGCCTTGTTTCGATTTTTGTGTTCTCTTTTTTTTTATTGCAAAATGCCGCAATAGATGTTTTAATAATAACAATTGTGATGGTGGTAACAGGTATATTTTTAGTTGTCAGTCATACCAAAAAACCATTTTATTTTACGGCTTTTTGGGTTGAATCAGTTCCTGTATTGTGGGCGCTTTTAGTTTTGATTTCTAATTTATTATTGCAGCCTAGCACACTTTAAAAGTGCTGTTTTAGGACTTTAAATTTTTAGAGGCCTTTTGCACTTTAAGCTTCATTCCTTCTTTGTAAACTTCAATTTTATCTAATACGCATTGATCTGAACTGCCAATGATTTGAGCGGCTAAAATCCCTGCATTTTTGGCACCATTTAAGGCCACAGTAGCGACTGGCACCCCACCTGGCATCTGTAATATAGAGAGTATAGAATCCCAGCCATCAATGGAGTTGCTGGATTTTACTGGAACCCCAATAACTGGCAATGGACTGATGGCAGCAATCATGCCAGGCAAGTGNGCTGCTCCACCCGCCCCTGCGATNATGACTTTAAGTCCTTTTTTGTGTGCAGAAGCTCCGTATTCAAATAATTTTTCAGGAGTTCGGTGTGCCGATACAATATCGACATCAACCGCTATGTCAAAATCCCCAAGAATTTCAATTGCTGCTCTCATGACAGGCATGTCGCTGTCGCTTCCCATAATAATTCCTACTTGTGCCATATTATTCGCTTATTACGTTGATTGATTCTTTAACTTTTTGTGCAATTTTTCTTGCTTTTTCAATGCTTGAATTTACAATTGTTACGTGCCCCATTTTTCTAAAAGGGCGCGTCATTTTTTTACCGTATATGTGAGGTGTAACCCCTTCAAGCGCCATAATGGCTTCAATATTTTTATAAACCACAGCGCCCTGATGGCCTTCAGCACCTACCAAGTTGACCATCACACCACAGGCTTTATTTTTAGTGGAACCCAATGGCAAATTAAGAATAGCCCTTAGATGTTGTTCAAATTGTGAGGTCTGGCTGGCTTCAATGGTTTGATGTCCAGAATTGTGAGGTCGTGGCGCCACTTCATTGATAAGAATGTCATCATTTTGTGTCAAGAACATCTCCACAGCAAGCAGTCCCACATGTTGAAATGCCGCGGCTGTTTTAAGCGCCACATCTGTTGCTTTTTTTGCTACGGATTCTGGAATTCTTGCGGGACAAAGCACATATTCTACCTGGTTGGCCTCGGGATGGAATTCCATTTCGACTACAGGATAGGATTTGATCTCGCCCTTTGGGTTTCTTGCGACAATAACGGCCAATTCATTTTTAAAAGGGATGAGGTCTTCAGCAATGCATTCCCCATTGGGGAGTTGGTCTAAATCGGAGTGCTTTCGGATAATTTTTACCCCATTTCCATCATAGCCAAAGCGTGCACTTTTCCAAACAAATGGGAGGGATTGAACATTTTCTGAAACGGCCATTTCTAGTGTACTTTTGTTATTGTAGGCTTTAAATGCTGCGGTGGGCAACTGGTGTTTTATGTAGAACCTTTTTTGTTCGGCCTTGTTTTGTATGGTTGCAAGTGTGTTTGAATCTGGGTAAACTTTGACCCCTTTCTTTTCAAGTGCTTTGAGTGCTTCTACATTTACATTTTCAATTTCTATGGTCAGGGTATCTACTTTTTTTCCAAAGTTGAAAACCGTTTCAAAATCCATTAAATCTCCCTGCACAAAGTGATTACATGCCAGTCTACTTGGCGCTTCATTATTGGGGTCCAAAACACTGGTGTTGATGTCAAATTTTCGAGTATTGTAAAGCATCATTTTTCCCAGCTGACCGCCCCCTAAAATACCGAGTTTATGTTTGGAAGAAAAATACCGCAAATCCATAAAAATTGAATTGTTAAACAAAAATACACTTAAAAATGGAATCCCCCATTAAAATCTCATTCGAAAACATGATTTGGCCTCCGCATTTGATTATATTTGTGAACTAATTTAGTTCAATACAGAAACACAAATTTTTGTTGTTTTTATGTAAATCAATAACCCATATAGATGTTAAATATTGTTTTATTTGGCCCTCCAGGTGCAGGCAAAGGAACCCAAGCCAATTTTTTAAAAGATACCTTTAATTTAGTTCACATTTCTACAGGAGATGTGTTTAGAAAAAACATTAAAAATCAGACTCCTCTAGGAATTCTGGCCCAATCTTATATGGATAAAGGGGCTTTGGTTCCAGATCAAGTTACCATCGATATGCTCAGTGATGAGGTGTCTAAAAACAGCATTGCTAGAGGTTTTGTTTTTGATGGTTTCCCAAGAAATATCGTTCAGGCAGGCGCCTTAGATACTTTATTGTCAAAACACAATGCCCAAGTAGATGCTATGATTGCTTTGGAAGTTGAAGACGAAATTCTTGTTAAGCGTCTATTAAAACGCGGAGAAACAAGTGGTCGTTCTGATGATTCATCAGAAGAGATTGTTCGAAATCGCATCAAAATTTATTATTCTGAAACAGCGATTTTAAAATCTTATTATGAAGCTAAAGGGCGATACCATGGCGTGGATGGTGTGGGCGCGATTGAGACCATTACAGAACGCTTAAACGCAGTAGTCAATACGCTTTAAAATAATTTGAATGACAGAGGGAAACTTTGTAGACTATATCAAGATGTATGTTTGCTCCGGTAATGGGGGCAAGGGCTCTGTGCATTTACACCGTGAAAAATACATTACCAAAGGTGGTCCTGATGGGGGCGATGGAGGACGTGGTGGTCATATCATTCTTAAAGGCAATCAAAATCTTTGGACCCTCCACCATTTAAAGTTTAAAAAACATTTTAGAGCTGGGCATGGCGGGCATGGCAGTAAAAGTAGAAGTACAGGCGCTGATGGTACCGATGTTTATGTGGAAGTCCCTTTGGGGACTGTTGTAAAAGACAATGAAACGAACAATATGCTTTTTGAAATTACAACCCACGGTCAAGAAGTTGTATTGTGTCAAGGAGGGATAGGAGGTCGTGGCAATTGGCATTTTAAATCCTCAACGAATCAAACCCCACGTTATGCTCAACCAGGGATACCTGGGGAAGAAAAAAATGTAACCATTGAGTTGAAAATTTTAGCAGATGTTGGTTTGGTTGGATTTCCCAATGCTGGAAAATCAACTTTACTTTCAGTTATAACTGCAGCCAAGCCAAAGATTGCTGATTACGAATTCACCACTTTAAAACCCAATTTAGGCATTGTTGACTATAGAGACTACCAATCTTTTGTCATGGCAGATATTCCAGGAATTATCGAGGGTGCAGCTGAGGGTAAGGGCCTTGGGCATTATTTTTTAAGACATATTGAAAGAAACTCTATTTTGTTGTTTTTGATTCCTGCCGATGCCAATGATATCAAAAAAAATTACGATATTCTGTTGGATGAACTAAAGCGTTACAATCCTGAAATGTTAGACAAAGAACGCTTGGTGGCCATTTCTAAAAGTGATCTCTTGGACAATGAATTACAAACAGAGCTTAAAGCCGAATTAGACAAGGTATTGCCTGTAGAATATTTATTTATTTCATCGGTTACTCAAACTGGAATCATGGCCCTTAAAGATTTGCTTTGGGAACAATTGAACAAGTAGCACACANNTATTTGGTTTCATTTTTGATGTGAATGACATTTTAATTCTTTATGAAAATATTTAGTTTTTTTTGGACCTTTCTATTTGCAATTACAATGCTTAACGCACAATCTGTTTCAAACAGAGATTTTGGTGTTTTAGAATCCAATTATAAGCTCCAAATTAAAAACAATCCAAACAATCTACTCGCTTTGGAAGCCCTGGGTGATTTGTACGTTGCTCACGGCAAGTGGCAACAAGCTTCAGAGTTGTACAAAAAACTTTTAGAACGCGATTCTGAGAATGCAGATTACCACTTCAAATTTGGTGGTGTTCTGGGTATGATGGCAAAAGAAGGCTCAAAATTTAAAGCCTTTAGCTTGATNAATCAAGTTAAAAAAGCCTTTTCAAAAGCGGAAAATTTAGACCCAAATCATTGGTTGGTTCAGTGGGCTCAAGTAGAATTTTATGCCCAACTACCGGCTATTTTAGGCGGCAGTTTTGAAAAAGCCTGGACCCATGCAGAGCACTTGGAACAATTGTCTCAAATTAATGGGTTTTTTGCAAAAGNCTATATTTCTGATCTTCAAAACAACGCTAAAAACTCAAAAATTTACAGTTTAAAAGGCTTGTCTCTACTTTCTAAATCGGAATGCTATAAGGCCGAATTTGATCCGAAGCTTTCTTGTATTCNCCACAACAACAATCTAATNTATCAGATGGGTCTGGCCTTTGAGCTCTACACTTCTAGTTTAGAGNAGTCCATTAATTTTTTTNTCAAATACATTAAAGATTATANNCTCAAAGATCGTATAGACTTGGACCAAGCCCACCTGAAACTTGCCAAAATATATATCAAAATAAACCAGCTTGAATTGGCTTTGCAAAACATTGATGAGGCTTTAAAAATCAACCCAGATTTTGAAAAAGCAAAGCTTAAAAAAAAACAAATTTTGATTCATAAGCAACGATAAATATGAAGCCTAAAGCTTATATTTACTTTAATAAACAGTTATGAAGGTTCATTTTATTGCTATTGGAGGCGCTGCGATGCACAATCTTGCATTGGCTTTGCATTTGAAAGGCTTTGAGGTTAGTGGCAGTGATGATGCTATTTTTGATCCTTCAAAAGAGCGTTTAAAGGCCTATAGTATTTTGCCTGAAGTCTTTGGTTGGTTTCCTGAAAAAATAACCTCAGATTTAGATGCTATTATCCTCGGGATGCATGCAAAAATAGACAACCCGGAACTGATAAAAGCACAAGAATTAGGTGTAAAGATATACTCCTACCCAGANTTTATTTACGAACAATCTAAAGAGAAAACAAGAGTAGTTATCGGCGGCAGTCATGGCAAAACTACCATTACAGCCATGATACTTCATGTGCTTGATTACCACGGTCAGTCTTGTGATTATATGGTAGGTGCGCAGCTAGAAGGATTTGATGTTATGGTACAACTATCGGATGACAATGATTTTATAGTGCTTGAAGGGGATGAGTATTTGAGTTCACCTTTGGATTTAAGACCCAAGTTTCACCACTATAAACCCAATATTGCTCTAATCAGCGGAATTGCTTGGGACCACATCAATGTGTTTCCAACGTATGAAAAATATAAAGCGCAATTTTCAATTTTTGTAGATTCTATTATTAATGGCGGTAGCATTAGTTACAATGAAGAAGATTCTGAAGTCAGACAACTTGTAGAATACAGCGAGAATCCTATACGAAAGTTTCCTTATAAAACTCCCGAGCACACCATCGAAGCGGGTGTGACTTATTTAGAAACAGATGAAGGTCCCATTCCTTTAGAGTTTTTTGGCGCCCATAATCTCAATAATATGGCAGGTGCTAAATGGATTTGTCAGCATATGGGGATTGGTGAAATGGATTTTTATGAGGCCATTGGATCCTTTTCGGGCGCCAGTAAACGCCTAGAAAAAATAGCAAGCCACAAATCTACGGTTGTTTATAAAGATTTTGCACATGCTCCTAGTAAAGTTATTGCCACTACAGCTGCGGTAAAGGCGCAATATCCTCACAAGCGCCTGTTGGCCTGTTTGGAATTGCATACTTATAGCAGCCTGAATGAATCTTTTATAGGGAACTATAAAAATGCCTTAGAAAAAGCCGATGAAGCCGTTGTTTTTTATGCACCAAAGGCTTTAGAAATAAAACGAATGAAAGCCTTAGACGCCGCCCAAATTACAAAGGCTTTTGAACATCCCAATTTAAATATTTACAAAGATCCTTTGGCTTTTCAGGATTTTTTAAAACAGCAAAGTTACACCAATACCGCGCTTCTCTTGATGAGTTCAGGGAATTATGGTGGATTGAATTTTGACAGCTTAAAAACCATAATTATGTAGTACAACCATAACCACCAAAAACAACATTATACCCCATAAAAACCTCACAATTAAGCAATGGCGGNATTTCCTGAACCGTCGTAGATGTGCGTTTAATTTTAAAGAAAGCCATGGAGCTTGTAGCAGTTGCCATTATTCTTGTTCACAATTATTCTTCTGGTAATATGCGACCTAGTGATGCGGATCGGTATATGACTCAAAAATTAAAAATGCGAGCTTTTACATTAGATATTAAGTTTTTAGACCATCTTATTGTCAAAGAAATAACTTATTTTAGTTTTGCGGATGAAAATAAGCTGTAATGTTTTTAATTTATACACCTGANGTTACAACCAGGCTCAAATTTGTATTTAAACAGGTTTGTGCCCGAATGTTGGGCCTTCCCATTGACTTTACAAATGCGATAGAAACATTTATTGCACATGAGGGACTCAAAATGTCTTACGGTTCTCAACCTTTAGGGTCTGAGTTTTTTATCAAAAGCCATGGTTTGTTATTCGAGCAGGGCATCTCAGATGTTGATATTTACGTACAAGATTGGCAAGAAACCAAGTGTTTTTTTTATGCAGGTGAAAAAAGCCACTTACCCTTCGATATTTTTTCCGCTGCTTTTTATATGCTCAGCCGCTATGAGGAATACTTGCCGCATGTTAAGGATGCCTATGGGCGCTTCACTAAAAAAGACAGTATTGCCTATCAAAATCATTTTTTAGACCAACCTGTTGTTGATATTTGGGTTCATTATTTTCAAATGGCACTTAAGCGACATTTCCCGACCCATAAATTTCAAAAACGTCAATATTCTGTGGCCCCTATAATTGATGTTCCTATGGCCTATTATTTTAAAAATAAAGGCTTGATGCGAACCATAGGAGGCGCATTTTTAGACTTATTTAATTTAAGATTCAAATTATCATACGATCGGTTTTTTGTGTTATTTGGGTTGAAAAAAGATCCCTACGATAACTTTAAATGGATTGTAAACCGTCAGAAAAAAAGCAATCAAAAGTTTAATATTTTTTTTCTTGTCGGCGACTATACAACTTACGATAAAAATATAAACACTAACAAGAAGGCCTTTCTGGCGCTTATAAAATCCATGCGTGACTATTGTGAGGTTGGATTAAAATCTTCATTTATGGCGTTAGAGGACCTTTCTATACTTAAAACAGAAAAAAAGTGTTTGGATGGTATTTTGAACACTGCGACCGAAAAAGTAAGGGGCTCATTCTCAAAAGTAAACCTTCCTACAACGTACCGAAACTACGTAGAATTGGAAATTAAAAAGGATTACTCAATGGGGTATCCAGATACCATCGGTTTTCGAGCAGGTAGCTGTTCCCCATTTCTATTTTATGACATTGACTTTGAAGTGCAAACACCCCTTATGATTCATCCCTATCAACTCATGGATTTTTCCCTTTTAAAGCACGAATCATTTTTAGACAAAAAAGAAAATCTTGAGAAAGCTATGGCACAAGTTAAATCGGTAGGCGGGGTGTTTACGCCTGTCTTTCACAATTACAGTTTTAGTTATTTGGAACGTTGGCAAGACTTTAAAACTTTATTCAGCATAATCTTAGAATCAACAGGTGATGTATCAGGATAAGCAGCATATTTTTTTTGATTTAGATCACACGCTTTGGGATTTTGATAAAAACTCAGCCCTGACATTTCAAAAGCTTTTTAAACGCTACGACATATCCCTGAGTTTAGAAGCATTTTTGGGAGTTTATGTGCCCATCAATTTGAATTATTGGAAGTTGTACCGTGAAGAAAAAATTGAAAAAGAAGTGCTGCGTTTTTCAAGGCTAGACGATACTTTTAAGGCCTTAAATCTTTCCATTTCATCAGATTTGATTCGCATTTTATCTCACGAGTACATAACCTATTTATCCACTTTCAATCATTTATTTGAGGGGACTTTAGAAATTTTAGAATACCTCAAACCCAAATATAAATTACATATTATAACCAATGGTTTTAAAGAAGTACAGCATGCCAAATTACAAAAATCTGGAATTGCACCTTATTTTGAAACCGTTACTAACTCTGAAATGGTGGGTGTTAAAAAGCCTAACCGTAAAATATTTGACCATGCTTTAGCCGTTGCCAACGCGGATATAGATGCTAGTTTAATGATTGGCGATAATCTTGAAGCTGATATCTTAGGCGCCAAAAATATGGGTATGGATGCACTTTGTTTTAATTTCCACAAGACTAAAATTCCTGATGGCATCGTCGCTATTAAAATGCTATCTGAACTCAAAAAATATCTTTAAAATAAAAAAATACTATCTTCATACCAAAATCTTCCATGATGAAACATTTATTGAACATACCAATTGTAATCTTTATTATTTTTCAAATATCTCTTTATGCACAGACAGATTTGAATCAGTATAAATATGTTTCAGTTCCCGATCGCTTTGATTTTATGAAAACCAACGATCAATTCCAAATGAGTTCATTGACCCAGTTTTTATTGACTAAAAAAGGATTTACTGTTTTGGAATCTATTGAGAATTACCCCTCTGATTTGGCCGCCAACAGTTGCTTGTTATTAGATGTGAATGTTGAAAAAATAAAAGGATTTTTAAAAACAAAACTAGAAGTACAGTTTATAAATTGCAGAAAAGAGGTGGTTTTTAGATCGGCTATTGGTACTTCAAAAGAAAAAGATTTCAAAATTGCCTACCATCAAGCCATCAGAGCTGCATTTGATTCCATGGAAGTACTTAATTATAATTATGAAGCGAGCGCTGCAATTGATATTTCTGCTCCAATAGAGACATCAACAACTGTGTTGCCAAAACCTAGTGTTCAGACGCCTTCAGTCCCCGTTGTTGTTGCTAGCGCTGATCCGGTTGATTTGCCAGAGCTTCCTAAGACTTTAATTGTTTCGACAGCTTATGGTTATGATATCACTGACGCCAACGGCAGGGTCCTTTATTCAATACACCCAACCATGGAAGAAGGGATTTTTATCATTGACAAGCTTCCGGGTATTGCCTATAAACGCGGAAAGCGTTGGGTGCGGGAGTACGTTCTTAAAAAAAAGACGGTTATCGAACTTTTAATACCTTAATTTTAGTAATTGTATTTGTCTTTCCAGCATTGCTTAAGAAACTCTCTTTGAACTTGTTCTCGACTGTTTTCACCTGGTGAATAAAACTTTGTATTTTCCAAGCCCTCNGGTAAAAATTCTTGAATCACAAAATTTTTATCAAATTCATGCGCATATTTATAGTCGAGGCCATAACCCATTGATTTCATCAATTGCGTTGGCGCATTTCTTAAATCCAAGGGGACACTGGTATTCCCAGTTTCCTTAAGCGCAGCCATGGCTTTGTTGATGGCTTGATAAGCTGCATTACTTTTTGGTGAGCAAGCCAAGTAGGTAGCGCATTGACTTAAAATTATTCGAGACTCAGGGAGTCCTATTGCTGCTACGGCTTGCATCGTCGAATTGGCCATGACAAGGGCTGTGGGATTGGCATTTCCAATGTCTTCACTGGCTAAAATCAAAAGCCGCCTGGCAATTAATTTGATATCTTCACCGCCGGCAAGCATTCGTGCGAGCCAGTATACGGCTGCATTGGGATCACTGCCTCGGATAGATTTGATAAAGGCCGATATAACGTCGTAGTGTTGGTCGCCTGTTTTGTCATAAATAATTTGGTTATTTTGAACCTTGTTCTGTACAAAATCATTTGTAATTACAATTTTTTTTCCGCTTTCCGAATTGACGATTAGTTCAAAGATATTGAGTAATTTACGCGCATCACCCCCAGATAATTTGATCAAAGCTTCAGTTTCTTGAAGTTTGATATTTTTCTTTACAAGATCTTCATCTGTTTTAAGTGCGCGGTCTAATAGAGCCTTGAGGTCGGCTTTATCAAATGGGTTTAGGGTGTAAACTTGGCAGCGTGATAATAAAGCTGAGATAACTTCGAAACTTGGATTTTCAGTGGTCGCACCGATGAGAGTCAACCACCCTTTTTCTACGGCTTGTAGTAAAGAATCTTGTTGAGATTTGCTAAAACGGTGAATTTCATCAATCAATAAAATGGGATTTTTAGTGGTAAAAAGACCTCCTTTTTGCTTGGCTTTTTCAATGACTTCTCGTACATCTTTTACACCAGAGTTGATTGCGCTGAGGTTATAAAATGGCCGTTCGGATGATTTGGCAATGATGTTGGCTAGGGTTGTCTTTCCGACGCCTGGAGGGCCCCATAAAATCATCGATGGAATCAATCCTTTCTGCAAAGCTTTTGTAAGAGCTCCATTTTTCCCAATGAGGTGACGTTGGCTTATATAATCTGCGAGNNTGCTTGGNCGNAGNCGTTCTGCGAGCGGNGTATTCATANNACAAANTAAACTTTTTTTTTAAGTTATTTCAACTTTTGTATTTTTATGTCAATGAAGTCAAATTATTCNTTTCAGTTNACAACNGGNGTTTTAGGTTATCCTCTCTTATTTTTATTATTNATATGGGTGGTTTTNTGGGCTGAANTCCGCTTTGGCCTNGATTTAAAATCTTATGGNATTTATCCNCGTACAACAAAGGGTCTTGTTGGNNTTTTTTCTAGTGTTTTTATTCANGGATCTCTATCNCATTTATACCATAACAGNCTGCCTTTGTTTGTNCTTTCTNTGGCTTTATTTTATTTTTANANACCANTGGCNTGGCGGCTTATTTTTTGGGGAATTATCNTCTCAGGNNTATTGANATGGTGTATTGGAAAATCGGCCTACCACATNGGTGCTAGTGGTTTNGTTTATGTTTTAATGANCTTTTTATTGTTCAAAGGTNTNNTTTCTANANATTACCGCTTGATAGCGCTTTCGCTTGNTGTAGTNTTCCTATATGGCGGNATGTTATGGTANATTTTTCCAGTGAAAGAAAAAATGTCTTGGGAAGGACACCTNTCGGGCTTCGTNNTAGGTCTTTTCTTTGCATTGTTNTTTAAATCACATNTNCCAAATTCAGAATCTTATGCTTGGNAATCCGAGGATTATGATGTCTCTAAGGATCCATTTTTACAGCAATTTGATGCCGATGGNAATTTTATTGANAANGGNGAANCCGAACATTCTTCAGAAGATATAAAGATCAATTATAACTACAAATCAGACGATTGACGTTGGCGGACCACTTCGTACAAAAATACGCCACAAGCCACCGAAACATTTAAAGATGCGATATTACCAAACATTGGAAGTTTGGCTTTGGCATCCACTATTTTTAATACGGATGGGGAAATACCTTTGCCCTCTGAACCCATGACAATGGCACAGCCTTTTGTGAAATCTGTAATATATAGCGAGTTCTCAGTTTTTTCAGTCGCCGCAATGATTTTTATGTCTGAAGCTTGGAAATAGTATAAGGCATCTTTGATGTGATCAACTTTGCATATTGGGATATTAAAAACAGCGCCTGCACTTGTTTTAATGGTGTCTCCATTTATTGGTGCACTACCTTTTTTTTGTATAATAATGCCATCAACTCCGGTGCATTCAGCGGTTCTTATTATGGCACCGAAGTTACGTACATCACTCAACTGATCTAACACTAAAAATAGTGGTTGATCCTTCGTTTCTTTTACAGCGGTTACCAAGGCATCTAAATCGTAAAATGAAATGGGGGATATTTGTGCCACCGCTCCCTGATGGTTGTTAGGCGTCAGTCGATTTAGCTTTTCAACTGGCACATAACTAAAATTAAGGCCTTTTTTTCGAATCTTTTTTTCCAGTTGAACAAACAACTCACTTCTGAGACCTTTTTGCAAGAATATTTTATCAATAGACTTGTCGGCTTCAATGGCTTCCAGTATGGCACGCAATCCGTAAAGTTTGGTTTCTTTTTGCATGCTGTAAAAATACAATTTAATTTAGTTGTGATTTCATAAAAAAGACGGGTAACTGCCCGTCTTTTTTTTAATTAAAATCTGTATGTTTATTTGAGTACTACTTTTTTCTGTATCGATGCGTTTCCTTGTTTTATTTTTAAAACATAAACCCCTCTTGCTAAGGATGTAGTTTTAATTTGACCTCTTGTTATAGAATTTCTAGAATTAATGGTTTGTTTGTAAACTTGACGACCTTGCACGTCATACAATGAAACAATGGTTGGTTTTGAAGTCTGAGTAGGTAATTTAAAATTGATTATATCATATGTAGGGTTTGGCCAAATTATAAAATTATTCTTATTCAGGGAAGGATTACTCAAAGATAAGTTTGGTCCGGTAATAATTAATGAAAAGTTTTGACTTCCTGATAGCAAACCTCCTTTATGTGTCACAGTAATCGTATAATCTGCATTTTGTGCACTACTAACAGTAATCCCTTCAACATTATCCACATTATTATCGCTATTATTTGTCGCCCATGACTGAGGACTGTTTGGATTTAATTTCCATGGATAATAGGTTGTTCCACTTGTTGTTAGTCTTAAATCTAAATCATTTACCAATGCAGGTTGGGGGCTATTAAGCACGTTATTTACTGACCCAGGAGGGTCAGTCCAACACAATGTTGCTTTTAGTGCCCCACCATTAGTTGATGAGAATTCATAGGTGTAGGTTTCGCCCTGAATTAAAGTACCTTCATATATTTGTGCTAAATTATTGTTGTCATTAAGTATAGTTTCAGCTGCAAATTTAGCGTTAAGCAGTCCCCATCCAAAAATTGGATCTGGGCCAACTGTGTTATCATCATCGGCGGTATGACAAGCTAAGCCTTTTAGTGTTGCTGCTTTCATAAATTTGTCATTTAATATGTTATAATATTCTTGTAAGAGCAAAAGCGTTCCAGAAACATTTGGTGCCGCCATTGAGGTTCCGCTTGCAACGTAGTAACCATTATTTGTAGATGCGCTACATGAAAATACACTAGTACCATCTCCTGAAATATCTGGTTTAATTCGTCCGTCGTCTGTTGGACCTTGGCTACTGCTTGTATTTATATTCAGAACTAGAAGATTGCCGTTAGGTAGTATATATGGGTTACTTGCATTTGCTACTACCATTGTATTTTTAGATGTTTTGTTCCCAACAAGTTTATCAAATCCGTTAGCTAAACCTCCATTGTACTCTTCTTGACCATCATTACCTGCTGATATAACGGGAAGGTAATATTCGGCCCCGTATGCTATTTCGTCCCATTCTCGAGATTCGGCACTGTAGCTTCCCATTAGGTAGTTGAAGTTGTCATTTTGTTGAACAGGTACTCCATAAGAATGATTAGATAATAACAAACCATTATTTGTTGCTTCATAAAATGCTTCTGTACTATCAGAATCCCAATCATATGATATTAATTCTGCATTTGGCGCCATTCCTTTTGAATTTTCATTTGTTCCATTTGCAATGATAGTACCAGCTACGTGTGTCGCGTGATTACCATAAACATCTGATGATCCAAAATCTGGTGTTGTTATTCTACTGCTTGGTGGGAAATTATTGCTTAGAAATTCAACATGAGTATCTCGAACATTATCACCATCCCATACTCCAATAAACATATTTTCACCACCTAAATTTAAGCCAAGATCGCCACCTGTATGTAAGAAATTAGTTCTAGTGGATTTAGCACTGTTTGTATTATGCGTTTCAATATATATTGGCCTATTGTTAATAATGTATTTTATTTTTTTTATAACACCATCTTCATTTTTAATTATCTCTTTCACTTCAGGATTTTTAATTAAAAATTCTTTAACAGATTTAGTATTTTTTGTATTTAAATCCTTTAGAAAGACGTTTATGATAGAGATTTGATCTGAATCATATGTACCAATGATTTTCTTTTGTTCATTTTTAGTTTGTGAGAATATTATTCCAAAAGTGAAAAGGAGGAGTATAGTGTAATAAGGTTTCATTATTTTTATTTGTGTAATTATAAAAAAAAAAGGGCTCAAAAGAGCCCTTTTTTTAAATATTTAACAATTTAGTTTTTGGTCAGAGTAAATGCAGCTTCATATGCTGGTCCACATGAGCCACCTTCGTCGTCACTAATTACAATTGTAAATGATGAATCATCACTCGAATCATATGTTCCAGCTGTAGCTGCAGGTCCAATTGTAGTACTTGAACCACAACCAACACCTGTCACCTGTCCTGTAGGAACTATAACATTTCCACATACCAAACTAAATGCGAAATCTATAGGAGCGAAAGCACCAAACTCTGGATATGGAGAAACTGACATAACTCTATCTGTTGGTTCAGTACCCATATCAATAGTCACAGCTCCGTTCAAAAATACTACTGAATCAAAAATACCAGTTGCGGTAGTACTAAGAGTATAAGATCCAGTAAAATCAGCATTTATAGGGCAGAATTGAATCAATGTAATAGTGTACTGAGAAAATGCTTCAGAGACCATTAAACTTGGATCGTTAGAACTTAAATTCAATACAACAGTTTTCCCTTCAACAGTTGAATTTTCAAAATCAGCTACAATATCAATATTTGTTAGAAGATTCCCACTTGCAAGTGTTACATCTTGACCAGCAACAAAATCATAATCAACACCCAATACAGCTGTTGATGAATCGTCTACTGATACTGAGAATGTTGCATCGCTGTTAACTAGGGTACTCGCACCAACGGTTGCTGATACAATGTTGCTAGCCCCGTTTTCAACGAGTAACGAACCACTAGCTCCTCTAAAACCAATAGTAATATCTCTATCTAAGTAAGGGTATTCTCCCTGATCTCGTTCACAAGAAGTGATTATAGTTAGTGTTAAGGCTAACGTGAGTAATTTATATATATTTTTCATATTTAAAGTATTATAGTGGTGTGTAAATAGATTCTCCAAATTCTCCATATCCTTCACAGTACCAATTGATAGTAATAACACCATTAGCATCTACTGAGTTTTCACCGCCCTCAAGAGGAATCATAGCTCCCCAGGGATCAGATTGTCCAGACCATGATATCAAACCACAGTTTTCAGTAATCTCAGCATAGGTCGCAGATGTGCTATATGCTCCTGAATATGGTCCATCAGAATAAAGTCCGCCTGTGAAGTCTGCAATTGAGTATGCACCTCCACCAAGTTCAACAATTTCCATGTCTTGGGTGTTTGTCTCATATGTTGGCAAGAAATCATGGTAACCATAGGTAGTCGTCATACTATACATTCCTGCAATATCAGAAACACAGTATTGAAAAATACCCATATTATACACAATTGTCATGTCGCTATCGCTAACGTATAATTTTAAGGTTACTCCTTCTGGAGTTGCAGCGTCAAAGTTACCGTTAATGGCAAATGTAGCAGAGCTACTTCCAGCCGGAATAGTAACTGAAGAAGATGTTAAATCGTAATCAACTCCAGCAACAGCCGTTGATGATTCATCAATTTCGATAGTGTATGTTCTATCTGACCCCTTAGTCGTTGTGGAAGCTAATTCGATTAATTTAGGCGCTCCATTGTTATCTATAAGGTAATCGGATGTGCCATCTACGAAATAGATTCCGTCGAAATTATTAACATCTACCCCATGATCATCTGTATCACTACAAGATAAAATTAGGCTCAGTGCTAATAAAGAATAAATTATTTTTTTCATAATTTCAAATTTTTATAAATTTTAGTTATACCCTGGATTTTGTTGAAATTCAGGAAAGACATTGATTTCACTTTGTGGAATAGGCATTTGGAATAAATGACTACCGACAGGTAAATTCAAGAAAGCTGAAGGTACTGGTGTACCAGTGCCATCAAAAAACTCTCCATCCGTGGCAGAGCGAGAAACACCAAGGTTCCAA
>NYVA01000038.1 GCA_002684355.1 Formosa sp. | reverse complement strand
ATCACTGTCGACTTTATCTGTTGAAATTTCCACAACAGACTCATCAACTTCTATCCGGTCTCCAATGTCTTTTAACCATGTGTTAATCGTCGCTTCCGCAACGCTCTCTCCCATTTTGGGAAGTTTGAGCTCAAATTTTGCCATAGTTGGTGTTTATAATGGGAGTAATTCGCAATGCAAAACTAACTAAAATTACGGATATAATCAATTATTTATAGGGATGTTCAAGATAAAAATTCACTGAAAAGAACCACCTCTCCCCTTTGGTTAGAAACATCACTTCCCACACAATATTGGCTATTTTTTGGCCATATCTTAAAAGAAATTCGAGGAAATGAAGTCGTCGAAATTTTATTTAAAATAGCTTTAAAAGTTTCAACATTCGCATCCAAAACCAAATCATAGGAAACGCCTGGTGTGAGCATTTCTAAAGATTTTATAATGCTCGCGTTTTTTAAATTAACCAATGCTTCATCAGAATGCGGATTTAGAAAGGCGATTTCTTTGCGATTCGCCAGAAGAATTGGAGGGCTTGACATGAAATAGGGTGCCATTTTTGTCGTTGTATTGACAGCCCATCGCATTAAAAAGTTAGATTCAAAATGCTTGCTATGGAATAGCTGCATGGCCTTGTAAAATCTTTTGTAATAAATTTTGTTTTTTGGAGAACTTTCACCCTTGAAATGCAGCAGAGTCGATGCCCCATAATAATAATTATTTCTGTTCATTTTTAATGCTCTATAGCAGAGATCAATGTCCTCTCCGTACATGAAAAAATCCTCATCAAAGCCATTCAGGGCTGTAAAAAGTTCTCGTCGCATGAGCATAAAAGCACCCGTTAAAACAGCAACTTCAGCAATTGAATTTTGATCCACCGCAGTCGCATAATAAGATTTTCCATTTCCCAAAAGTTTACCTAGAGCCGAAGAAAGTTTAGGAATATTGCGCTTGCATTCTGGTAGAAATTTACCGGAACCATCCATAAAACGGCAACCCACAATCCCTAAATTGGTTTTGGTATCTGAAAACTTTAAGATTTTTTGAAAAGTATCTTCTGCAACAACCGTATCTGGATTTAAAATGCATAAATACTCACCTTTGGCCAAACCAGTAGCCAAATTATTGCCCTTTGAAAACCCAATGTTTTCATTGTTCTCAATAAGTTTAACTTCTGGAAATAACGATTTCACCATGGTACAACTGTCATCAGAGGAGTTGTTATCAATAACGATGATTTCGGAAGAAATACCTTTTAAAGAGGCTTGGACACTTTGCAAGCACAGCTCTAAAAAAAAGCGAACATTGTAATTGAGAATGACGACAGATATTTTCAAAATAACTAGGATTTAAAGGAAATCTCGAAAGGCACTCTGTTGGTAATGCTTCTTCCCAAAGTGACCTCATCTGCATATTCTAATTCATCTCCTACTGAAATACCACGGGCGATGGTAGACATTGTTATACCTGTATCTTGAATTTGCTTGTAAATATAAAAGTTGGTGGTATCGCCTTCCATGGTAGAACTCAATGCAAAAATGATTTCCTTAATAGTTCCTGATTCTACTTTTTTAACCAAACTTTGGATGTTTAAATCATTTGGGCCAATTCCATCCATGGGAGATATTTTACCACCCAAAACATGGTAAATGCCCTTAAAACTGGCCGTACTTTCAATGGCCAAAACATCGCGAATGTCTTCAACGACACAAATGGTACTTTGGTTTCTATTGGGGTTTGCGCAAATTTCACATATCTCTTTGTCAGAAATATTATGACATGAATTGCAAAAGTTAATTTGATCACGCATTTCTGTTAAAGCGTTGGAAAGTTGATTTGTTTGGGCTTGTGGCTGTCGCATCAAATGCAATACAAGACGCAAAGCAGTGCGGCGGCCTATCCCTGGCAGCTGAGCAACTTCACTGACAGCATTTTGTAATAATTTCGAAGAAAATTCCATCGTTGGCTTCGTTGTTATAATTTTAAAAAATCTGTTTCCTTTTTAACAAATGAAAATTCTAAAAAAACCCTAAGGATACTGTCAGGTTGCAATAGAAAATTATACATTTGATGTAGGTCTTAAATGGAATTGTTAAGCCTTACAAATATAAATTTATTAAGTTGAAAGGACAACACATTCTACTGCTCACTTTAATTTATTTTGTTTTTCTAGTTATAATCGCAAGAATTACTGGAAAAAATGATAGCAATGCCGATTTTTTTAAGGCCGGTAAACAGTCCCCATGGTATCTGGTCGCATTTGGGATGATTGGGGCTTCGCTTTCAGGAGTTACGTTTATTTCCGTCCCAGGATGGGTAGAAGCCTCTGAATTTAGTTATTTCCAAGTCTGCTTAGGCTATATTGCCGGGTATGTGGTCGTGGCGTTTTTACTTTTGCCAGTATACTATAGATTAAACCTCACTTCAATTTATGAATATTTACAACAACGTTTTGGAAACGTAAGTCATAAAACTGGGGCCTTTTTCTTTTTTGTNTCTCGTGTGTTAGGCNCTGCCTTTAGAATGTATCTCATGGCNATTGTATTGCAACAATTCGTATTTGAGCAATGGGGCATCCCTTTTGAAATGACTGTGGTCTTATCCATAGTTTTAATTTGGGTATACACCAACAANGGCGGCATAAAAACCATTGTTTGGACAGACACCTTGCAAACCCTTTTTATGGTCTGTGCTGTTATACTTTCNATTTATATGATAACGGAGGCATTGGGCTGGAGTTTTGCTGAATTTNTAAATTCTGATGAATTAAAACAATACAGTACTGTTTTTCAAACAGAAAGTATTTTAGACAAAGATCATTTTTTAAAATCATTTTTTGGGGGCATGTTTATCACGATTTGCATGACGGGACTTGATCAGGACATGATGCAAAAGAANTTAANCTGTAAAACNCTAAAAGATGCTCAGAAAAANATGCTNTGGTTCAGCCTCGTTTTAACCCTTGTNACCTTTTTATTCTTATTATTGGGTGCACTGTTATTTATCTATGCCGAANGCTTTGGAGTGAAACTTCCATTGCTTGATGGCAATCCTAAAACAGATTTATTATTTCCTGAAATAGCNCTCAACTCGGGCTTAGGTCTGGCATTGGGTTCTGTTTTTATACTNGGNTTAATTGCCGCCGCCTACAGCAGTGCAGACAGTGCATTGACTTCTCTTACAACCTCGTTTTGTGTCGATATTTTAGATTTGAAAGACCATTCTGAGTCTGAAAAAAAACACATCAGAAAAAAAACACATATTGGTATGAGTATTTTATTGATTTTGGTGATCATTGCCTTTAAGTATCTTTTAAATTCAAATGTTATTGACAGCTTACTTACAGTTGCAGGCTATACCTATGGGCCGCTTTTAGGCCTTTTTGCCTTTGGGATTTTCACCAACTACAAAGTTAAAGACCAGTGGGTTTGGTGTGTTGCTCTGATATCCGTTGCATTGTCTTATGCATTGGGAAATAGTCCTAATGAACTGCTTGGGGGGTATATAATTGGTTATGAACTTCTTCCGCTAAATGGTTTGCTTACNTTTTTNGGATTNGTATTGATTCGTAGANANTAATACCAAGGTNCAGGCGATTTCATNANANACATTGGNTTCTCNTAAAAGTNTGTAGAAAATGGGGTTTTCAGTACCTGGATTAAAAATAACACGTTTTGGCTTCAATTTGATGATATAATCATAATAGGCCTCTTGGCGCTTNGGATTTAAATAAAGTGTTACAGTATGAATATTTTTATAAGATTTTAAAGCCGTATCAATATGTACATTTGAAATAGATCCCTTTTTAAGACCGAAAGCGATCACTGGTATACCTGCATTACTTAACATCANAACNGCTTTATTGGAGTAACGATCAGGATTTAATGAGGCACCTATGACTAATGTTTTAAAANCTTCTACCATTTGATAATAACACTCCCCCATGTAAANCCACTNCCAAACGCAGCNANTACAACAGTATNTCCATNCTTAATCTTCCCTTGNTCACANGCTTCACTCAATGCAATAGGTATNGAAGCTGCTGTNGTGTTTCCGTAATTTTGAATATTATTAAAAACTTGATTNTCTGAGAGTTTAAACTTTTTTTGAATGTATTGAGAAATNCGCAGATTNGCTTGATGAGGTACNAACATATCAATGTCTGAGACTTGTAAATTATTGGCTTCCAANCCTTGANNAATCACTTCGCTAAAACGTCTGATGGCATTTTTAAAAACAAATTNTCCNTTCATNTAGGGCCTGTAGCTCATATCGNCGGGATCGTTTTCAGCAATAATATCTGTAACCCAGCGCTTCCCCATCCCAGGCGCTTCAGCTGTAAGCTCAAGGGCATGTGCCCCCTCAGAATGTAAATGCGAGGATAAAATACCCTTACTGGAATCGTTTTCTCTGCTTAATATTGCTGCTCCTGCACCATCTCCAAAAATTACCGAAATACTCCGGCCTCTAGTAGAAACATCTATACCTTTAGATTGCAACTCGCTACCAATCACCAATATATTTTTATACATCCCAGTTTTAATAAACTGATCTGCAACAGAGAGCCCATAAACAAAACCAGAACACTGGTTTCGTACATCCAAGGCACCAATGGTATCAATACCAAGTGCTTCTTGAATTTGGACACCAGGACCCGGGAAATAATAGTCTGGACTTAGGGTTGCAAAAACAATAAAATCAATGTCATTTTTATCAATTTTTGCATTTTTTATAGCTCTTTTAGCAGCCTTTAAGCCCATACTAAAAGTACTGTTACCATCACCTTTAATTGCCCAACGCCTTTGATGGATTCCAGTGCGCTCCAGAATCCACTGGTCATTTGTATCCATTAATTTGGATAAATCATCATTTGTAACAATATTTTCTGGGACATAATGCCCCATGCCGATAATTCTTGAATTGTACATAAATTAATTGTTCGAATTGTTAGACAAATATAAACTTTATAAAGTGTCAGTTTGTCATATTTAACAAATTGGTATTCTTTTTGAACTATATTAAAAAATTAATATATAAATAAAAAAATAAAATTATGAGTAAAGGAACCATCAATGTTTCTGTAGAGAATATTTTTCCACTTATTAAAAAATTTCTTTACAGCGATCATGAAATCTTTTTACGAGAGCTGATAAGTAATGCCACTGACGCCACTTTAAAACTTAAACATTTATCCAATATTGGAGAAGCTAAAGTAAATTATGGCACGCCAAAAATTGAAGTAAAAATAGATAAAAAAGCCAAAAAATTACACCTCATTGACCAAGGTATTGGCATGACTTCTGAAGAAGTTGAAAAATACATCAATGAAGTTGCCTTTTCTGGTGCTGAAGAATTTCTGGACAAATACAAAGATAAAGTCGAGGATGCTGGCATTATAGGTCATTTTGGACTTGGCTTTTATTCCGCATTTATGGTAGCTGATCAAGTTGAGGTGATTTCACTCAAAGCTGGCACACAGCAAGCATTTAAGTGGGAAAGTGACGGATCAACTGGGTTTTCGATTTCTGAAGATAATCGTGACGAAGCGGGAACGACAATAATATTGCATTTAAAAAAAGCCGACAAAGA
>NYVA01000037.1 GCA_002684355.1 Formosa sp. | reverse complement strand
GGAGCGGTATTAATGAATTTTTGGACTTGGACCTATCCAGGAATATATTATGGCATTCCCTTCACAAATTATTTAGGGTGGATTTTATCTTCTGTAATTGGAGGAATCGTATTTTTTTGGATGCTTCCAAAAAAAGTAATTCAAAAACTGCCGTTTTACAGCATTTCCCCCTTAGCGCTTGGAAATGCATTTTGGATTGGCGTGACCTTTAATGCGGGGTATTGGATTGCTTTTGGGGTTGGCATCTTATTGCAACTCATTATTTTATTTTTTCATAAAAACAAACCTAAATCCTCCCCAAAATAGTTCGACTTTGCTCCCTTTGGCTCCACAAATGAATTCAAATAATGAATTATTGGATGACATCTCTAGATTTGGCCCCCAACAAACCTCTTTATTTACTGACCTTAAAGGACACCAAGGCGATATTATTAGAGAAACCGGTTCTTTATTATGGCTAAGTAGTATTTACAAAGTTGATTTATCAGCTCTTTCTTATTATACCGATTTCAATACAAACTTACAAGAAATTGCAAAACAAATAATGGACAATCACAATTCAAATTATAAGCTTTAAAAGCGAATCTTTATTATACGAGGAAAATTAAATTGGTTCGTGATTCAGTCTTAATTTTTTACAATCTTTCTTATCAAAACATCTGTATCGGTCTCTATTTGGAGCAAATAAATCCCAGCTTCAAAATCGCTTAAATCAAATTCTATTTCACTTCCATTAAAATTATATGTGGTCAACAATTGTCCGCTTAAGCTAATTATTTTTAGATTATTAATATTATTTGAAATGGAATTTATACTCAAAATATCTGTGACAGGGTTTGGGTAAAAAGTTATAAAAGATTCTGACTCAAATTGAGGTGAAGATAAATTTTCAGAAGTGTCATTTTGAGCTATCCAACTACTAGCCAAAGCATTGTCTAAATCTAAACTAATGAGTTTTAAAAAGGCCCCTTCTCCATCGGCATCTTCTGGCCATGGTAAAACATCGTTGTAAATGACAAAGTCTATNATATTGCCATAGGCATCCCTTAANATCAAATCCTCGCCGTCATTTGATAAGCTTCTTGAAAATTCACCAAATGGTTCAAATCCATAGCGCTGAATAAAAGAATCCGTCTCATTCGATAGAAATATTGATTGCTGACCTGGCAGCGTCTCACCATTTGGAAATTGATATGTAAGTCCCAAACCTCCAAAATAAATCCCTGTTAAATCAACAGATGAAGAACTGTTATTCGTGATTTCTATAAATTCAAAATCACTTGAATCTAACTCATCATCTACAAGAGGGTGATAATTAATTCTTGAGATAACCAAAGCTGGAGTNGTAATNTCATCGCATAAGCTTGTATCTGTCAATTCATTTGATATCCAATTAATTCTCTCTGTAATAAAAGCCTTTATCTCTAAAATCTGCTGTGAAAATGTACCTGTAGTTCCTGAAACTATTTCTTGACGTCCAGCAGCTTCGTTAATCAGCGAGGTGGTGGCATCAATAAGCGCAAATATTTCTTCAGAATTAAGCGGCATTCCAGTAGCCGTAAGTTCTTGCCAGCGTCGAGTCAAATAGCAATTAAACATGGGGTCATCAAAAAGATCTTTCCAAAACTTAGGCCCCATGTTATCTTGGTCAAAAAATTGCCAAATATCCGTGTGACTTCTATCAAAACCCCAGTCAAATAAGTCATTCCCATACGTTAAATTAAAATCCCAAACTGGACCCGCCCTGAGTTTACCATTGCGATCTTTGTGAAAGAAAGTGCTAAACTCATACCCATCTACATTTGATGCCAACTCATTGATAATCATAAAATCTATAAATGAAGGAATATCAATTATTGAAGGGAAACCTTGGGTGATATCACTGTTACTTGGGTTATCTACCATAGATTGAAGCGTTTCAAACTGATTTTTTATATAATCGTGTTGTTGTAGAATTACAGTGTTAGGTTTGGGATGTTCATGAATAAAATTACTTTGCCAGCCTCCGTAATTATCCATGGACCAAGCCGCTATATCTGCACCCTCAGTTTTGTCTGTTTTTGTAATATAACCACCTGTTAATTTGGGAAGTGTTAGATCTTCTTGTTTGATTTTTTTTATGTCTATCCTACTATCATCTGCTTTTAATTTTTCCTGTAGAATGTAAATACCTCGAAAATCTCCATTTAGGATCACTTCACAATAGCGTCCTCTTGAGGCATAATTTCCAGTCAAATTTGACAGCCTATAGCTTATAAAATCTCTTATAAATGAAGGGTCGTATGCAAGACCATTTAAAATCCAATCATTTTCTTTGGGCATGTCCAGAAATCCCTCATTAACTTTTTCTCCCGAATCATCATAAGGTGTGAAGGCATATTGTTTTTTGTCTAAAAGACTAGAAGTTGAACCGCGATATTCTATTTTTATAGCACCATCATAATCAAGTGCAGTTGGATCATTTACATCACTTAAAAAATTACGCTCCCCATCGCCTTTGAAAATAATTTGCATTGTCGCATCTATTTTTGGATCGTTTGGAATCTCCTGTCCTTGTGCTGTTTCAATAACAACAATAGGTAAATTAGAGGACTCAAAATCAACTTCTACAGGAACACTAGGTTCAACGAACCATGATGGAGGTGTTCTGTAATCATTGGATACATTATTAATTCCTAAAGACAAAACAGGTAGTGCAGATAAATCAGAAGAATCTAAGGTAAAATTGTGGACTTGAACTGCGATGACATTATATCCGTTGTTTAAAAGTATTGGATCTACTGCAAAACGTTCGGGTAACAATCCTCGAGGTAGATTTGGCTCTCTCCATCCATCACTCGGTTGATTGTAATCTGGAACAGCCCCAGTCATTAGATTCCTAGCGACCTCTTGCCCATTAACAAAAGCAACGAAACCATCGTCATAATCTATATCNAATATCACAGANTTTATAGCTGAGGCGTCAGTAATATAAAAAGTCTTTCGTATGTAAATTGACATTGTACTCTCAACAATAGTCGCATCATCATCNTCCCCATATCCAAAGCCAGAAATTCCAGTATTCCAAGCAGNCGAGTTAAATGCTAATTGCGTCCAATTTGGATTGGNNTGAGACGTTGGAGTTATGTAATCCCAAGAATCTNCNGGTAANACAACGCTNTCCCAGTGGTCTACNTGTGAATGCATTGAAAAGGATNAAANNAATAAGAAAACAAANAAGTATCTNGACATAATAAANTGGTTAACACAACAAAAATANCTAATTATNAAATNGCANTCAAAANNTAAGANTNANAANATCCAAAATCNGATTATGAAATCCTAAATGACNTTTAATTTTTTACCAACTTTAATAAACGCCTTTAGTGCTTTGTCTAAGTGTTCTTTTGTATGTGCGGCAGATAGTTGAACNCTTATTCTTGCCTTATCTTTTGGAACCACTGGAAAGAAAAATCCAATGACATAAATCCCTTCATCAAGAAGTGCGTTGGCCATGTCTTGAGATAGCTTGGCGTCATATAACATCACAGGAACGATGGCAGCATCTGCGCCGATCAGTTCAAACCCTGCTTTCTCCATTTCAGTTCTAAAATAATCTGTATTTTTTTTTAATCGATCTCTTAAAGAGGTATTTTCTGATATAAGTTCAAAAACCTTGAGCGAAGCACCCACAATGGCAGGTGCTAAAGAATTAGAAAATAGGTAAGGTCTTGACTTCTGACGCAATATTTCAATGATTTCCTTTTTTCCAGTAGTAAATCCCCCCATAGCACCCCCAAGTGCTTTTCCTAGGGTTCCAGTTATAATATCAACCCGTCCCAAGACCCCTTTTAATTCGATGGTACCTCTACCTGTTTTTCCTATAAACCCAGATGCGTGGCATTCATCAACCATTACCAGCGCATCGTATTTATCTGCTAAATCACAAATCTTATCTAAATGGGCTACGATTCCATCCATTGAAAAAACACCATCAGTTACAATAATTTTGAAGCGGTGATTTTGCTTGTTTGCTTCAATGAGCTGAGCTTCCAAAGCTTCCATGTCATTATTAGCATAGCGATAGCGAGCAGCCTTACACAAACGAACGCCATCAATAATTGAGGCGTGATTTAGCGCATCTGATATAATCGCATCTTCTTTACTCAATAACGGCTCAAAGACGCCGCCGTTTGCATCAAAAGCTGCAGCATATAAAATGGTGTCCTCACAATGAAAAAACTCAGCAATTTTATGCTCTAGTTGTTTGTGAATGTCTTGAGTTCCACAAATAAAACGCACGGAAGACATTCCAAAGCCATGTGAATCCAGCGTGTCCTTAGCTGCTTGAACAACTGCTTTGTTATTAGATAATCCTAAGTAATTATTCGAGCAAAAATTAATAACTTCTTCTCCATTTGATACTTTTATAACTGCATCTTGAGAGGTTGTTATGATGCGTTCTTTTTTATATAATCCTTTGGCTGTAATTTCTTTTAACTCATTTCGCAAGTTGTCCTTGATAGCTCCGTACATTAATTATTAATTTATTTTATTATACTTCTCTTCTAACTTTTCTAACATCACGATTGTCATCGATTTTAAATTAAATTTTGGTTCCCAGCCCCAGTCGTTCCTGGCTTCCTTATCGTCTATACTTTTAGGCCAATTATCGGCAATTACTTGTCTAAAATCAGGCTGGTATTCAATTTCAAAACTAGGATATTGTTTCTTAATTGCTTCGTATATTTCGCTAGGATTTAAGCTCATTGACCCTAAATTATATGATGTTCTTGTTTTAATGTTTTCTTTAGGAGTCTGCATAAGCTCAATAGTCGCTCTTATAGCATCTTCCATAAATACCATTGGNAGCTTGGTGTCAGCTTTTAAAAAACATTTGTAGTTTTCTCTTTTCACAGCACTGTGATAAATATCGACTGCATAATCTGTCGTTCCCCCTCCAGGCATCGATTGATAGCCAATAACTCCAGGATACCTAATTGAACGTATNTCTAAATCGTATTTNTNAAAATAGTATTGTGCCCAGTTCTCACCAGCAGCTTTACTAATTCCATANACAGTAGCGGGATTCAAAAACGCTGATTGTGGACTATTTTGTAGAGGCGCTTTGGTTCCATAAACTGCTATAGAGCTGGGGAAAAATACTTTGTTTACAGTGCTATTTATCGAAACTTCAAAAACGTTTAACATCATTTTAATGTTTAATTCCCACGTTTCTAAGGGATGTTGTTCTCCTTTTGCAGACAATATAGCTGCAAGTTGATAAATCTGATTTACGGAATATTTTTTAACAATAGTACGAATTGATGTAATATAAGTTGCGTCTAAAAGTTCAAATACACCCTCAAAATTAGGGTCTAAATAAACGTCGGACGCTATAACATTAGAATTTCCATGAATCTTTTGAAGTTCTTTGGTTAATACAGAACCTAACTGACCATTAGAACCTATAACCAAAACAATGTCTCGCTTCACAATAAATTATTTACAGAGTTAAAATTAGTAATAATTAAATTATTTAAGCTCAATTATAACAATAAAAAAACCAGAATAAAATACTCAAATTTTAATCAAAATAAATGTAAGGCAGTGTGTTATAACTTATAATCTTAATTGAATATTTATTATCTTAGCTAACCAGGATATTATTTACAAACCTAGGATTCATAAGATCAATGGAAACTATTCCCAAAAAAGGACTTAAAGGATTAATTGAAAATTGGCAAAGTGACTTNGTCGCGGCAGTGAGTGTAGCGCTCATTGCATTACCGCTTTCTTTAGGCATTGCTTTGGCAGCCGGAGCGCCTGCAATGGCAGGAATCTTTTCTGCTGTTGTTGGTGGTGTAGTGACAACTTTTTACCGTGGTGGACATATTTCTGTCAATGGGCCTGCAAAAGGGGTTATTGGAGTTATTTTGTTGGGAATTGCCCTTATGGACGACGGCTCGGGTCAAGCCTTTAACTACGTATTGGCTGCAGTGGTAACTTCAGGTGCACTTCAAATGCTTTTGGGCGTGCTGAAACTCGGACGCTTAGCAGATATTTTTCATTCTTCTGTGATTCATGGTATTCTGGCAGCCATTGGCATCATCATTTTTGCCAAACAGATACATGTCGCCATGGGCACACATTCAGACAGTCCAAGCATTGTACAGAACCTCATTGATGCCGTTATTTACCTTCCTCAGGCCAATCCTTTTGTAGTGGTCATTGCCATCACTGGTTTATTTTTATTGATATTTCACGCCAAAACCAGTTCACGGTTTTTCCATCTATTACCTGCTCCTATGTGGGTCATAGCACTTTCGATTCCATTTGTATACGCCTTTAATTTCTTTGAGTTGCAAACACTTTCATTTTTAGGAAATGGCTACGAAATAGGGCCGAATTTATTACTGGACATCCCCGACACCATCAAAGATTCAATTATGCACCCCAACTTTAGTAAAATCAATACCATTGAGTTCTGGACAACTGTATTTTCAATGCTAATCATAACCAGTATTGAATCTTTGGCCATTGCCAAGGCCGTTGATAAAATTGACCCTTACAAGCGAAAAACCGATTTAAACAAGGATTTAACAGGTATTGGACTGAGTACAATGGTTGCTGGTATGATTGGTGGTTTACCCATCATTGCAGTCATCATTCGCAGTACAGTAAACATTCACAACGGTGCCAAAACAAAATGGTCTAATATGTATCAAGGTCTTTTACTGTTGCTTTTTATTGTGGTGTTGAGCCCAATAATGCGGCAGGTCCCGCTCTGTGCCTTTGCAATTTTACTGGTCTATACCGGATTTAAATTGGCATCACCTGCAGTGTTTAGACAAGCCTACAACCAGGGCGCTGAACAACTCGTGTTCTTTATTGGGACCATGGTTTTAACCCTTTATACCAATTTATTGATTGGCTTACTTGGTGGATTATTATTGGCACTTGTAACACATATGTTGTTGGCAAGAATGTCTATTACTCAGTTTTTTAAAATGGTTTACAAATCAAAAACAAAATTATTGAAACGCTCAGATGGTACTTTTGATTTAAAAATAAGAGGCATTGCGAATTTTTTAGGCATTCTAAAAATTGATAAGCTCGTGGCCAAAATTCCTCATGGTGCTGATGTAAATATCGATTTATCAGAAACCCGATTGGTAGGTATCACTTATATGGATTATTTGGTTGAATTCTTAAAGACACAAAGAAATTCTGGTGGCCAAGTATTTATCACAGGATTGGATTCACATGTTTCATCCTCAACTCACAACAGAGCTCTTAAAATCAGTTTAAGCAGCTCTGCCGCTAAATTATCCCAACGGCAAAAACGCCTGGAAAATTTAGCAACTGAAAATAACTACCAATACAATAGTCAAGTAGATTGGAATACCATTTATTTAAAAAAGTTCCACTTTTTTGAAATCAGACCCATTGAACGCAAATACAATTGCCTTAAAGGTACATTTGAAGACCTAAATATCTCTTGGGAAATTTCTGATATCACATTTAATGAAGGGCAAGCTTTTACAGCCGAAACCTTCAACACAACCATAATGATCTTGAAATTGAATCAAAAGATTCCAATTTTTAGTATGGAAAAAGAAGGGGTTTTAGGGAAGATCTTCGACAAAGTCATGGCCTTCACAGGCTACAAAGACATTGATTTTGAGATGTATCCAGATTTTTCAAATAAATTTCTATTAAAAGGTAATGATGAATCTGAGATTCGGTCTTTTTTCAAAGATGAAATCATTCGCTTTTTTGAAAACAATCATATTTATCATCTTGAAAGCAATGGTGAATCCCTCATTATTTTTGATAAAATTAAATTGGCGCGAACCGATGAAACCATAGCATTTATAAAATATGGTCAAGAACTGGCCAAAGTGTTGAAGGAAAACCCCGTACAACAATAATTTACGGCGCTATTCGCCAATCTATTGCTTTACGTCCATTTAATTTTAAATAAGTATTGGCTTTGCTAAAATGCCGATTACCAAACCAGAAACCTCGGTTGGCACTCAGAGGCGAAGGATGGCCGCTTTCCAATATAAGATGGGTATTGGCATCAATCAATTTTCGTTTTTTACGTGCATAACTGCCCCACAATAAAAAAACCACATTGGTGGTATGCTTTGAAATAGTTTGAATGGTATAATCTGTAAATTGCTCCCAACCTTGTTTTTGATGACTGCCAGCATGGGCCTCTTGAACCGAAAGCGTGGCATTGAGCAACAAAACACCCTGAGACGCCCAAGTTGATAAGTCGCCTTTTTGGGGCGGTGGAATTTGCAAATCCATTGCCAATTCTTTAAAAATATTTTTGAGTGATGGTGGTAAGGGTATTTCAGGATTTACAGAGAACGCCAAACCATTGGCTTGACCTGAGCCGTGGTAAGGGTCCTGCCCTATAATTACTACTTTTAAGTCTTTAAAAGCACATAAGTTAAACGCGTTAAAAATTTGATACATGGGTGGGAAACATAGAGTCTGAGAATATGATTTATCAATAAAAAGCTTCAAGGATTTAAAATACGGTTGTTCAAATTCTGAATTAAAAACGGACTGCCAGTCTTCATTAATTTGAAACATATTGTGATTTTTATTGGTCATAAATAAATGCTAACATGACAAATTTAAATTATATTCTAAACTTTAATACTTAAATTTGTGTCCGTTTGAAAAGGTATGATTAAAATTTCTCAAAAAACGCTGGATGATTTAGAATTTGACGCTGTTATAGCCCAAGTTGCGTCGTTTGCTATCACTACTCTAGGGCGTGCAGAAATTGAGCATCTCATTCCCTATACTATAAAAAAAGACTGCATTGAGACTCTAAATTTGGTGCACGAGTTTGTATCTTCCTTTGACAATGAAAATCGAATTCCCAACCACGGCTTTGACGATATTACAGAAGAATTAAAGTTGTTAAGCATAGAAAATAACTTTTTGGATGTTGAGCAATTTCGAAAAATCGCTGTGCTTTCTATTACTACCAATACACTTCTGAAGTATTTTAAAAAATTTCGTGAATATTATCCTCTGCTCTTTGAACGTTCTGAGGCACTGGAAAAAACCATGGCAGTATCCAATCAAATCAATGGCGTGATTGATATATATGGCGTCATTAGAAACAATGCTTCAGAGCGCTTGTATACCATTCGCAAGTCAATTCAAAGTGTTCGCACCAAAATAAATAGCAGTTTTAATTCGGCCTTGAGTCATTACAACAGCGCTGACTATTTAGACGACATTAGAGAAACCGTCATGGAAAATCGCAGAGTACTGGCGGTTAAAGCCATGTACCGACGTAAAGTGAAGGGAAGTATTTTAGGCGCCAGTAAAACAGGGAGTATTGTTTATATAGAACCTGATGCAACTCACCAGCACCAGCGGGATCTTAACAATCTCGAATTTGAGGAAACTGAAGAAATCAAACGGATTTTATTGGAGCTCACAGCCTTTGTGAGAGGCTTCAAACCTTTATTACAACAATACCAAACATATTTAACCCGCATTGATGTAATGTATTCAAAAGCAAAATATGCAAACGCTATTGAAGGCATTCGACCCGAAATTAGTGAAACACAAAGCCTGTATTTGAAAGATGCCTACCATCCTTTATTGTTGGTAGCCAACAAAGAAGAAAAAAAAGAAACCTTTCCCCAAACGATTGAAATGACCCCCGAGAGTCGAATTATTGTCATTTCTGGACCTAATGCAGGTGGAAAAAGCATCACCCTTAAAACTGTTGGGCTGCTACAATTGATGCTGCAATCTGGTTTACTTGTTCCTGTTCATGAACGTTCAAAAATGTGTTTTTTTGACAGTATTTTAAGTGATATTGGAGACAATCAGTCCATAGAAAATCATTTGAGCACCTACAGCTACCGCTTAAAACAAATGAACTATTTTCTCAAAAAATGTAACAAGCAAACCTTGTTTTTAATCGATGAATTTGGAACAGGCAGTGATCCTGAACTGGGCGGGGCTTTGGCAGAAACTTTTCTCGAAGTTTTTTATGAGAGAGAGGCCTTTGGTATCATCACGACTCATTACAGCAATCTCAAGCTTTTGGCCAACGAATTGCCCCACATTCAAAACGCCAATATGTTATTTGATGAAAAAACACTATTGCCCATATTTAAGCTTATTATCGGACAAGCGGGCAGCTCTTTCACTTTTGAAGTGGCCCAAAAAAATGGCATCCCCTACAGTTTAATCAATCGTTCTAAGAAGAAAATAGAGCGCGGTAAAATTCGGTTTGATAAAACCATTGCGCGCCTTCAAAAGGAACGTTCAAAACTCGAGAAAACAGAACGGGCACTTAAACAAAATGAGGTTAAAAAAGGATTGGAAGCAGAAAAACTGGAATCTACCAATCAAAAAGCTCAAAAAAAATTACAGAACTTCCAGGAACTTTATGACAGCAATCAACGCCTTATTTACTTGGGTAAAAAAATTGTGGCCTTGGGCGATACCTATTACGAAAATAAACGCAAGCGCGAACTTATGACGGAGCTATTTAAGTTGGTTCAAATTGAAAACTCAAAAAAGACAAAACTCTCCAACAAGGAAAAAAAGGCTAAAATAATTGAAGAAAATCGCTTACAAAAAGAGGTAGAACAAAAAGTATCTAAAATTAGAAAGGAAAAAAAGGCTGCTAAAGCCAAAGCTAAAAAAACACCTCCAAAACCCAAGCACAATTTCAAGGTCGGCGAAAACGTCCGTATGGACGATGGTCGTGCAGTGGGTAGTATCGATAAAATCGAAAAAGGCAAGGCCACAGTTAACTATGGATTGTTTACAACAAAGGTGAGTTTAGAACGCTTAGAATTTGTAAAACCTAAAAAAAATAAGCCATGATTGTATTTTTTGACGGCGTTTGTAATTTATGTCAAGGCAGTGTTCGTTATTTAATAAAACACGACAAAAAAGGGTTTTTAAAATTCGCCTCACTTCAAGGAAACTACGCCAAAGATTTTGTAAATGAAACCGAAATTCAGTCCATGCAAAGTATTTTGTTTTTCGATGGCAAAATGCTCTACAAAAAAAGCACCGCTATTTTAAAATTATCACGTTTGTTAGGGGGATGGTACCAACTGCTACTGTTGGGCTACATCTTGCCTCGATTTTTTAGAGACTGGCTCTATAATATTGTGGCCAAGAACCGCTACCGCTGGTTTGGCAAAAAAGACCAATGCATGCTACCCTCCAAAGGATTTGAAAACCGTTTTTTAGACTGATCTAATTGTTTAACTTTAAGATAAAATTACTGTAGTTTATAAAATAAAATTTTCAAAAAATTAAGAGGTAAATGCTTACTAAATGTTGCTAAATTATTGTAAATAATTAGTTCCATTTATTAATAATAAATATATTTAACGACAACTTATAAAAAAAAACATGAAAGCACACAAAACAAGTCTTGTAAATGCCATTCTTTTAATTGTATTGCCATTATGGGGTTATTTTTCCTCAGATAGCCCGTCCATGACGGCTTTGATTCCAACATTTATTGGTGTTGCACTACTCCTGCTCAACAAAGGAGTTAAAAATGAAAATAAAATCGTTGCACACATTGCAGTTTTGCTAACCCTTGTGGTCTTAATTGGCTTGATAAAACCTTTAACAGGCGCGATTGGTAGATCTGACACTGCAGCCATGATACGTGTTTTTGTCATGATTCTTAGTACAATTATAGCCATGGTGTTTTTCGTCAAGAGTTTTATTGATGCCCGAAAAAAAAGAATGGAATCTGCAAAGAATTAAAAAAGAACAAACTACAGAGCCTTTACATAATTAAAATTTTAGAAGCAGGTTTGAAAATTTCTTTTTAAAAGCTTCTGTTAAATAAATTTGATTTCACATTCAATTTAATGATTCTAACTTTTTGGAATTATTTTTGTTATTAGTACAGTGAATGTCCGCAAATACAAAATCTCAAACAAATTTAGAAGAATGGTTTAATACCGTTTCCCATGGCATCACAGCCGCAGTTGCTGTTGGGGGTTTGGTTGTCTTAATCGTTTTTGGAGCCCAAAGCAATAAAGACTGGAGTTTGTTTAGTGCATTGGTATATGGAAGCAGCTTGGTTTTACTCTATACGTTTTCAGCTCTTTATCACGGTCTTAGGAATAAAAAAGCAAAACATTTGTTTAACATCCTTGACCATTGTGGGATTTATCTGCTCATTGCTGGAACCTATACGCCCGTAATTTTAATCAGTATTGGCGGCCTTACTGGATGGGTATTTTTTGGAATACAATGGGGCATGGCAATTTGTGGAATTCTACTAAAGATTTTTTACACAGGTAAATACAACCTCATATCGACCTTGATATATGCTTTTATGGGATGGATTATTGCATTTAAAATTGAATTGGTAAAAGCAGTCTTAGAGCCCACTGCCTACTGGTTATTACTATCAGGCGGCATCGCCTACAGCGTGGGCATCGTTTTTTACCTTTTGGATTACCGAATGAAATTGGCACATTTTATCTGGCATCTTTTCGTAATGGCAGGCAGTATTTTGCACTTCATTATGATTGCTAGATACATTATTTCTTAAATAAAAGGATATATTTTTAAATTGCTAAGCGTTTAAAAATTCTTTAAAAAGTCCCAAATATCCGTAAATAATTGGGGGTTACCCCAGTGCAAATTGTGTGCACCGTCTTCAATGCGTAAATAACGTATTTCTTTCCCTTCTGTACAATTAGAAAATATGTAAAGTGAATCGGGTCCTATATTTTGTAGTTGATAATCATCACATTTAAAGGCGGCGGCCCATTGTTCTGCACTTTCAAGCGCCTCTAAAAAAACATAACCAAGTTTTGGACCACCCTCAATGGGGATGATAGTATCTGCCGCACCATTGACTTGAAATACAGCTGTCGGGTTTGTATTGAAATTAGGCAATCCTGAAGTGGTCAGTTGCGCAACAATGGTTGAAACAGCATTAAAATGTGAGGTCTCTAAAGCCAATTTGTTGGTCATCCCTGAACCGTTTGAAGTTCCCATCGCGTAAACACGTTCAAAATCAAGATTTTTATAGTCTTGCAAAGCCACTAAAATAGCATCTACAAATGCAACGTCATCAGCGGTAGTGTTTTCATTGCCTCCAGAATTCCACATGAACTGATGTCCTTGTGGATAAACACCTACAAACTCACCAGGCCCTGTCAAATGATTTAATTTATCAATCCAGGTGTCGTTTTCAACAGTTCTCCCATGAAAAGCAAGCACAATAGGGTAATTTACAGAAGAATCGACTGTATTTGGAACTTCTATGATGACTTCCCTTGAAACATTGACCCCGTCAATTTCTTGATCAATGTAAAAAGTAGTGTCAGTTAAATCAATAGAGGGTACTGGATTTTCAACATTTGAAGTTTCAGCGATTGCATCAATCTGAGATTGTAAATTGGCAATCAATTCACCTGTGTAAGTTTTGTTAACAGCATATCTTGCATCGGATGGACTGGCAACGTTATTTATTTGATGGTTTTGAGCGCTCAGCGTTCCATTCATTTCAATCGGTTGGAGGTAGCTCATTCCAGTGATAAGGAAGAGCGCAGTTAGAGTGATTTTATTCATTTAATTACAATCTAATTATACAAATATAAGTTTGTTAAGTTAATAATTTTACAAGTGAATTATCATTTTGATAATTTTAAGGTTAAATTATATGAAAATCATACATATTTACTACTAAAAAATACATTATTTATATCTATAACGTTTATTTTTTTTAGATTTGTCAAACTAGTCTTGTTGTAAACAACATTAATTTACCGACTTTAAACAGTGGTATTAAAATTGTAAAACTTGTTTTAAAAACAGGTATAATTAATCATACAAGAATTAATATATAAGACAGACTAACAATGAAAAATCTAAAAAAAGACTCCAATTTTGATGAGATTTCTATTTCAAGAAAAGATGCTATAAAAAAATTAGGCCGTTATGCTGGACTTACAGCGCTTGGGACTTTCATGATTCTAAGCCCTAAAAAAGCACAGGCACAATCAACTCCACCAGCACCAGGAGGATTTGGATTCTAAGAATTAAAAAAAATCTTTTATTAAATCAAAAAAGCACTGCCTAACCGCAGTGCTTTTTTTAGGTTTTGTAAAAGATTAACCTGTAACAATCAGAGCATTTTAAAATAAAAAACTATTTATTATCGCATTTATTTCTTCTGATTTGGTGTCCGATTCTAGGGCAAATAAATACTGGTATAATCTTTTACCTTCCACTTTGTTCTTGAGTTGTATATTTTGACGCATCGAAAAAATTGTGTTCCAGTGTTTGCGTACCAAATCCCACATTTCTTTATTATCTTTCCAAAACACCTGGGCCGCTATACATCTTTCATTTTCAACTTTTTTGTAAGTATTGTAGCCTTTTTCTTGAGCCAAAACAATGTCCTTTTTATTCAATTCACGAATTAATTTATCGTTGTCCTGATCATGGCTCCAACCCCAATCTAAAATTTCATGGTGGTTTCGTCTTAAAGTCACATTGTAATCCTGACGCTTGGTAATTTCTCTACGTGGAAGAGGCGCATCCGCAGTACTGGACCAAAAACTACGACCATCAACATGAACCCAAGTCGCAGAACTTTCATAACGGGGACTGTCATCGACCTGAAAAACTCTTTGTGTCCACTGGCCTGTCACTTCTGATGTATCATTAGATTTATAAGGCCATGTATTATCTATAACATAAGGAAAGGAATCGGTGTTTTCATACATCCAATCTTGTCTCCAATGCTTGATTACGTAGGGGTTCAAAACATCCCCTACAATAAGTAAATGCTGCATCGAAACGAAATCTTCATTAGAATCTATCAATTGCACCCATTCTAAAGCTTTGTCATACTTATTTTTTGAAGCCTGGTAAGTTGAATCTTTTGAATAACTAAAAGTTTCAGCGAAATTGAAGCTTACTTCAAAACAACCACACATGGCTTTTATAGATGACAAATCTTTATCTTTTTTAGTTTGTCCAAAAGCACTAAAAGACACAATAATTAAGAGGAATTTTAAACAATAAATTTTCATGATATTTTAATTATTTTTATTTAGATTTATTATAAATAGTGTTTATATTTGACAAATATATTAATAAATATAGAGTTTCAAGTAAAAGTATGTGTGAAAAGTTAATCAAGATTAAACAAAATGAATGCGGAGAATTACACTACTGCCCCGCCCATCAATTATACCATTTGATGTTTAATAATTTTCATTTGATGCTAGATGAAGAACAATACGAATCATTAAAAACACATGTTTCTGAAATTGACATCGAATTTTGGTTGGATAAATTTAGTGACACCCTTGTAAAAAGAAAAATACCAATTCCTACACACCAAGAAAATTTAATTCTTGTCTTTGATATTCATGAATTTATCCAATTAAAATCTTTATTTTTTAACCACCAAAACCATGANGATTTACTGTATCTATCAACANACCAAATTGAATATCAAAACATATTTAACTAAAAGAACAAAAGGCAAAAATATCATAGNATGAAAAAATACACAAAAATTACTTTTATTGTTTTAAGACTNTTTTTAGGAGGGGTTATGATCTCTGCTGGAGCAGGTAAGTTTTTTAAACCAATTTCAAATGCTACAGANGTGGTTGAAAAAATAAATNATGNGACCATTTCAAGNAATACAATGACCTTACAAAAAGTTTTGTACATAGGAGGTNTAAAACAAACTGGCTATTTCTGGGAGGTTGTCGCATTTTGCGAATTACTTTTCGGTATTTTTCTTATTTTTTATAGAAGTTATTTTTTAGGAAGCCTGTTCTTACTGCCAATAACACTTCATATTTTCCTTTTTCATTTATTTTTAGAACCCGATGAGGTTGGAGAACTCGTGTATTGCGGGCTCTTATTTGCAGTCAATATCGCCTTGATTTTTATGGAAAAAAATAGATGGAAAGGCCTTTTTAAAAAACCCGAATCGCTGAAAAATATTATATGTGAGGTTACAGGAAGTTAATCTGTTAGATTAGTAAGAGCAGATGATTTTAAATTTTCCGTTTTTTTTAATCCAATCGACTGCGATTTAACACGCTTAACTGTTAAACCATCATATTATCCCAACAATAGATTCCTATTGTTGGGATTTTTTTTATATTGAAACAAATTGAACTTAATAGCTTAAATATCAAAATAAAACGACTCTATTTCACATTTTTTTTAGGCATGCTTAGTGTATCAACAATGCACACACAAGAAACCGTGGAATTAGAAATTGAGATGGTTGCCACTTTTAATGGGATNCCGCTAGAAAAAAATAAATGGTATGTTACAAAAAGAAGTGACTCCATTCAACTGACAAGTCTTAAATTTTACCTCACCAATTTCAAGCTTTCAACTCCTACTTTAGTAGCATCTGAGATTGAAAAAAATTTATTGATAGATGGTTTTCAAAAGAAACCATTTAAACTTAATTTTTTGGTGGACAAAATCAAAAAAAACAACCGATTAATTTTTGATTTAGGGGTGGACGAAGCCTACAACACATCTGGTGCCAATGCTGGAGATTTAGACCCTGTAAATGGAATGTTTTGGTCTTGGCAAAGTGGTTATATTAATTTTAAAATTGAAGGAGTGAGTCCCAGTTGCAATACAAGAAAAAATAAATTTCAGTTTCACATTGGTGGNTATAAAGCACCATATCAAACCATACGTGAATTGGATATAAAACTCAAGGCCTTAAAAGATCAAGCGACAGTGGTATATATTGAAGTTTCAAATTTTTTCGATTCCATTGAATTGAGCAATGAAAATCAAGTGACCATCCCAGGCATAAAAGCCAGTCAAATAGCAGATCAGCTTCCAAAACTATTTTTAACTGATGAATGAACGCGCACTTCATACCGCCCTTATTTTAAGCTTGGCCCTCTGCTTTGGTTTTATGACAGTAAAAAACAAAAAAATCTTGTTTGAGTACCCAGATTATTGGCCTGCTCCGCAGTATGATTTTAGTAAATTATCTATGACGCAAGAAGAGTTTGATCTTGGAAGGGCCTTNTTTTACGACCCTATTCTATCCAAGGACAATAGTATTTCTTGTGCTTCCTGCCACACCCAAGCGACAGGTTTCACACATGTAGATCATGATTTAAGCCATGGAATTGAAGGACGAATTGGCAAACGAAATGCATTGAGCTTGGTGAATATGGCTTGGAATACTTCCTTTATGTGGGACGGTGGCGTCAATCATATTGAATTGCAAGCATTGGCTCCAATTACAGATGCCAATGAAATGGNNGAGACTTTGGCTAATGTGGTTGAAAAACTAAAANCTTCAGAAAACTATAANANTCTTTTTTCAAAAGTACATTCTGATGGTGAAATCACAGGGCAACGTACTTTGCTGGCGCTGACGCAATTTGTGGTAATGTTCAATTCGTATAATAGCAAATATGATAAGTACATTCGAATCGAATCAAAAAACACGTTTACCATCCAAGAAAAAAACGGCCTTCAAATCTTTAGACAACATTGTGCTACCTGCCATACGGAACCTTTATTTACAAACAATCAATTTGAAAATAATGGCTTAAAAGTAGATACGACTTTAAATGATTATGGGCGGTATTTCATCACTAATAATCCCAAAGACTCCTTAAAATTTAAAGTCCCTAGTTTAAGAAATATTCAATTCACAAAACCTTATATGCACGATGGACGATTTGAAAACTTGCAAGAAGTCATCAACCATTACACATCAGAAGTACAACCCAGCCAGACATTATCTATAAAATTAGAAAAAAGAATAATATTAACACACAAAGAAAAGATCGATTTATTGGTGTTTTTAAGGACATTATCTGATGANGAATTCCTTTTTGATAAACGCTTCTCTTTTCCTTTTCAACAATTAATAAATTAATATGTTAACCATGAAAAAAACTTTTTTTCTCTTTACAATCCTCTTAATTTGCATTGAAACAAGCTTTGCACAAACCAATCCAGCCGTTACTGCATGGATTCAAAATCACGATGGGACAACCGGTCGTCATTATGTTGCAAACAACCCCACGCCTATTGATGATGGCGTACTGGCCAATGTACAATCCGTTGATTATTCGGACAATTGGGTTTATGTGAGTGCGACTGGAATTCCATCCTATATAACGGGTCCATTTTTAGACAACAACCCTTCACTAGCTACAGATCAACAGGCCATTTACAAAATCAGTTTAAACCCAACGCAAAATACAGGAACAGCAACCAATACAACTGGAGGAAATATCGGGGTTTTTGTCAACGGGGTTTCATTGTTTGATTATAGAGACGGTGTACGCTGGGACAACAATAACAACCGCTTGTGTGGAGGTCCAGGAAACCCACCTTGTAGCGGGGGGCCTCAAGCCAACCGCGATTGGAACAGAGATGCCATTCCAGCAGAGATGGGAGGTTTTGATTGCAACAAAGCGCACCCCGCTATGGGCAATTACCATCACCATCAAAATCCCAGTGCTTTTGATTTAGATTTATTGGTTGTCTCTGATATTTGTGACAGCTACCCTGCCGATGGTTTGTATGTGATTGACGTCAATGCGCATTCGCCACTCATTGGTTTTACCTACGACGGCTTTCCAATTTATGGAGCATATGCATACAAAAATACGGATGGAACTGGTGGAATTGTAAGGATGAAGTCCAGTTATACTTTGCGCAATATAACCACCCGTGTCAATGGACCATATGTGGGCCAGGTTTTTACCATTCAAAATGGGCCAAATGCCGGAAACCAAGAAGTGATGGATTTAGGCTACTTTAGAGAGGACTATGAATACATTAATAATTCCGAACCAGATTATTTAGATGAACACAATGGACGTTTTGCCGTCACACCAGATTACCCGCAAGGGGTCTACGCCTATTATGCTACGGTAGATGAGAATCACAATTCTGCCTATCCTTATGTGGTAGGCCCAACTTATTACGGCAACGTAACTGGCACGGATGTAAACACTATCAATGAAAATACAACAAATTATGATTCAAATTTAAGTGTTATAGAGCTCCCTGAAAATAGCTTGGATTTAAAGATATACCCCAACCCCACTCAAGATTTTATTGCCATTCAATCTAATTTATTGGACAAGACATTGCAATTGGAACTGGTGAATGAATTGGGTCAAGTGGTTTTAGAAAGTAAGATTTTGTCTGGAAGTACCTTGAGTGTAATAGAAACGCATACGCTTTACAATGGGATTTACTTTTTGAAGGTTTCGTATGAAGAACAGCAAAAAAGCTATAAAATAATTATCAATAAATAATTACTAAAAAATTAATCATCAATTATAACTCAAAAGATGTAAATTGACGCCCGGTTTAATCGTTTACTTAAATGGCTTCACAAAGCAAAAACCTGAGAATATTCAACAACTTGTTGAAAAAATACGATTGCCATAACAATACTTACAGTCTTAAAAAATATTTAATCATGTTTATTAACCAATGCTTTCAAGGCATGATAAGCTGGTTTTTTTTTGAAATTTCTATCAAAGAGTAAAGGATAATCTGTGCGACCCTGCATTGGAAGGTAATTGCGCCAAGAGTTGCCATCCCAGACACCCCAGAACGTCACACGCTCTACATTGGCGCTGTATTTTAAAAACAATTTGAAAAGCGCTTTATAACGTCTTGCTTGTTGTTTTAAAACCCGCTCGGGAACGCCTTTAGAATAAGGGTTAAACTCTGCTGCTAAATCAAATCGATCCTCAACACTTGCCCCTTTGTGTTTCCATGCGTTTGGCAATACACTAATGTCCATCTCTGTAATGTGAAGCGGTATATTGGCTTTAGAACATGCTTTAAGCCAGTATTCGACTTCTTCTAAAAGTGGATGTTGCATAAACATATGACCTTGAGAGCCAATGCCATGAATTGGAACCCCTTGCGCTCTTAAGTTATTAACCATAGCAATAATGAAATCAATCTTTTCCTTTTGATACATATTAAAATCGTTGTACAACAATTTACAATCAGGGTCGGCTCTGTGAGCTGCTTCATAGGCTATTTTAATGTAATCATCACCAATGATGTCATGCCAGGGTGTAGGTTTTAGTTTGGCATATTTCTGGCCATCCTTAGTTCTATAAATATCCACAGCTTCGTTGACGACATCCCAATAAGCAATCTTACCTTTATAACGAGTCACAACCGTTTCGATATAAGCTTCCAAACGTTGAATCAAAACATCTCGAGAAACCACTTTTCCATCATCCCCCTTAAAAAACCAATCTGGGGCACTGTTTTTCCAAACCAATGTATGGCCAATAATGGTCAGTCCATTGGATTGAGCATATGCAACAAAGGCATCAGACTCATCAAAATCATAAGCTCCATTTTCATCAATTAAATACATGGGTTTCATGCAGTTTTCAGCAGTGATGGCATTAAACTCTCTATTTGTAATTTCAAACTCCTTTTTTTGGTTTGGATTCTGATTGTCATTCCCCAACACCGCGCCATGGTAAATTGTACCAATCATAAAATAATCTTTATAATCATCGGACAGGCCTTTCTTATTGGTATCTTGACTATGGACAGAGATTAAAATAGATAGAAAAAATATTGGTATGAGTTTGTGCATAATTGGTTGAAAAATAAAAGATGTATTTAAAATCTCTTAAAAAAATAATTTTAATCCAAATATTGGCTGACTGCGCTGGCGCGCTCGCTAGCGTGATTAATCAACTCAGAAACAGCGATTTGAAAATCTGCAGGTGATTCTAAAAACGTATAACCTGGCTGCTCATTTACTACTGAAGCCTCAATTTGGGAGGCATAAGAGGAATATACCGATTGGATATAGCCCGTCTCAAAGGCATTATTTATAACATTACTTACATAATTATCATAAATGGATTGATACACTGGGTCATCATACAAATAGCGTATCAAAGGCCAATTATTCCCCACCCCGCTAAAATCTAATGGCAATGAGCCACCCATTTTTCCAAATTGTAAACTTTCATTATTGTCCCATGGAATCCATGTCAATGCATTGTTGTTTTCTGGATCGCCATAGAGGTAGTAATTGTGAGTCATTCGTCCATAGGTATCCCAATTTTGAATGACGGTATTTACGGCTAAATAATTTAAAAACCCATCGACATCAAAAACAGATTCGAGTCCACTACGCCAAACCGATGGATTTGAAGTCCTGTTGCTGTCGTGTAATGCTGAAAAAACAGCCTCAACATCACTCCAATCAGAATCCAATTCATTTGACTGCTTTATAAAATATTCTGGGCTGAAAGAACCCTGAGTAAAACGGGCACCATTTCCATCGGGTTTATATAAATTTCCATTATCATTATTAAATTGAGACGCTAATAAGGTATTGTCAGGTTCCTCTACCATGGTGTACAATCCAAAATAAATGGGACCGGTACCATGGTCTACATAAACCTCATAAAATTGAGTTCTTGGGGAGGGCAAACCAGATTCTTTAAAAATATCAGAAGCTATTTTTTCTCGTAATTGAGATTCATCATCAAAATTATTTTTCAGGTTTAACTGTTTAAAACCATAAAATCTTTGATTTGAAATTTCTGGAAATTCATCCTCAAATTCATCAAAATCTAGCTTAAATGACATTTTCCAGACGCCATTCCTCCATGAAAAAGAAAGACTTGAATTACCTTTAAATCGCACACCCACATGATACCACTGTAAACCATCATAATAAACCTCAGCGGTTGTGAAAATTGGGTTTTCTTCTGCAAACCCTCCAGGACCGCCGCCGCCAGGACCTCCCCCACTACCCTGACCAAACGCTCCGTACAAGGATGTCATATCTTCAAGTATCAATGCCCAATTTTCAGGCTCAAAAACGATATCAATACGTCGTATGGCGTTTTCATCACTAAAAACCTCCGTATAATTCGGTGCTGTATCGTTGCCGTGGGTATCTGAGGACCAATCTGTAAAATCTGGATCATCATTGTTATTATTATCATCGCCGTTGTCTGCGTTGTTAACGGTTGTTGAAGCCAGTCCAACTTCTTCATTGTTACATGACAATATGAAAAGGCACAGTATAAAAAGTATTTTAAATCTCATTTATATTATTTTAAGTATTGCTTTATTTAGACTTTGGAAAAAATCTTTTGGGCTCATTCCATGGGCGTGCATTGTTAATTTGTCGGCCTAATCCTTTAGGAAGTTTTTTAGCTGATGTAATTCTTTGATTCAAAATAATGGAAAGAGAGTCTTTAATAAAGTTGTAAGAACTTAAATAAGCTAAATTTTTTAATTCTTCAAGATCGTTTTTATGATCGTACAATTCATACTCAGTACGTCCATTAAATTGCCATTGATTGAGGCGATAACGATTGGTTTGAATACCATAGCCTTGGGCTTTGACATTTCCTCTATTTACTTGTAACTCGGTAAAAGCAGATGAGCGAATGGATGTGTCTGGGTTTTCAAAAAATGGCGTTAAACTTTTACCACTGACAAATGATGGTGTTTTCATCCCAACCATATCCATAAGCGTTGGATAAAGATCCACTAGCTCAACTGGTGCATCAATAGATTTTTTTGTTTTTTTAACACCAGGTCCAGCAAATATTAAAGGAACACGAGTAGCATCTTGAAAGAGGGTTTGTTTTTGCCAATGCCCATGTTCACCTAAATGATATCCGTGATCGGATGTAAATACAATAATGGTGTTTTTGTATAGTCCTGTTTCATTAAGTTTATCTAAAACCCGTCCAATTTGTGCATCCATAAAACTGGTTGTAGCATAATAGGCATGTTTAATTGTAGCTGACAAAGCGGGATCTAAGTCTATTTGTTCTTTTCTGGATCTAAGAGATGCTGCAGCAGGCTTGGGAATCGTTTCAAGATATTCATCTGATGTTTCTGGAACACTAAAATCATTGATATCATATAGGTCAAAATACTTTTTAGGGGCCACAAAAGGAACATGCGGACGGTACAATCCATAGGCCAAAAAGAAATTTTCTTTGCTTTTTGCAAACGTATCTAAAAAATCGATGGTTGCGGAAGCACCAATACCATCAGTTTGCTCTTCATCTGTACCCTCCGACTCTAGCCAACTTAAAGTCGCACCATCAAAATTTGGCTTTACCTTGTTAAGTTTGTATTCTTCAACTTTATCACGTCCATAAGGATTGACCGTCTGATCCCAACTAAACGAATCGTCATGACCTGCAGTTCCAATGTCTCTAGGATTGTGGTAATGGTAAATTTTACCCACTCTTATGGAATGGTAATTTTCCATTCTAAATTTTTGCGCCAAGGTCACAACATCAGGAATGGTCTGACGTACATATAACCTCAAAACCTTGGATTTTGTTTGGTCGGGATACATTCCAGTCATAAAAGAAACTCTAGAGGGACCACAAAGGGGGTATTGAACATGTGCATTTTTAAATACAAGACCCTTTTTGGCTAATTTATCCAGATTAGGCGTAATGGCCAACGGGTCGCCGTAAGCCCCCAATGCACAATTAAGATCATCAGCGATAATAAACAATACATTCAGCCTTGAGCTAAATTTAGACGGTTTTGATCCTGTGATTGAAAGGGCCAATATAACCAAACATCCAAACTTTATAAATCGCATTTTAATCAAGTTAAATTATTAATTTCAAGATAGAAAAACTAATTCAATATCTCGGACTTTATTTTTTTAAAAATTTACAATGTTGATTATCAACCACAATGATATACATTCCTGTTGGCAAATCAGATACATCAATTTGCCCCTGTATTAGCTCTTTATTAATCAATAGGCCGCTGATGTTATACATTTTAAAATCTCTGATTGGAAATGTAAAAGTAACTTTTACGCTTTCAGTCGCTGGATTTGGAAAGACTTTAAGTATTTTATTTTCAGTAATTAATGTTGGCCCATTTGAAAGCATATTGCCTTGGCTGCAAGAAGGTGAAAATTGATTTAGTGAAGTCTCATCAATTAAATTATTAGGCCCTATATAGGAAGCTTTCGAAATTGCTGGGTTTGATGGATGATTCTTATAAAATGTGCCGATATCTGTAAGGTTGTTATTGGAATCGAAATACTGGCCATTCCCAATAATAGCAGGAGCAACTGGGTTGGGTTCAAACCAAGCATAGCGCTCTACAAAATCTAAACTTTCAAGATAGGGAATGGCCAATTCCATAAACTGACGATTTACTTCAACAGATCTGTACTTATTGGCATTAAATTCAGTAATCCAAATTGGAAGCCCATAAAGGTTATGAACTTGATTTAGATAAGATTTGAATCTATTAAAAATATTTTGAGGGTCTGAATTAATTGAATTTTGAGGGTCTGAGTTCCAATCATACCAATGTACTGCAATAACATCTATTCGAATATCATTTTCAATGGCTAATTGGTTAAAAGAGTTAAGCCAATTAAATACGGCTCCTTGCCGACAAGCGGGTGAAACCATGCGAAGTCCTGTTTTCATTAAATTTTGATAAACAGCAACTGCGGTGACTTCATCACACATATTATTATATTGTCCAGACTGACCATTACAATCGTCAGGTTCATTGAAGCCCAAAATATGAGTTGATTTGTATTTGGATTGATAAATAAGAATATCGCTATCATCATTGGCAGCACCATAGCCCCAAGCCATGGGTGCATATTCACGTTGAAGATCCGAAATACCTTGGTTGCTCCACCTATAAAACCATGTATTATTCATCTCCAATACATCCCCAGCAGTGCCTTTCTTAGATACCCAATTCCATGGCAAAACTCTTATAAATGAAACATTAGATTGTAATGAGATAGGTAATGAATGAATTTCTATATCGGTTTCAGAAGCTATATAAATTTGACTTTTTCCAGTCCCGTTGGGATTGACCGCCATAGTTAACATATAGCCTTTTTGAAGTTGAAAGGAGCCTATACCATCATTCATTTGATTAGGAATTGAAGCGCCACTGTAGATATCATTAACGCTAATTGTAGCTTCTGAGCCACTCAAGTTTTCTCCTGAGAAAACAGTCAATGGAGGAGCGTTCAAATTATTAGCTCTAAGAACGGTTCCATATTCGTAATAGTTATCAAGACGAATGTTTGTAGGGTGTTGGGCAGCAACATCACTTATAGATATTTGTGATAAAAAAGAATCATAGACTTGATTTGGAGAAGTATTTTCCAAGCACAACCAACTGAGTCCACTGTTGATATCAACCTCAACATCGTTTAAAAGTGGTGCAGAATCTGTCAAATGTACATAGGCGTCTTCATCCAAAATAAGGCGACCTCCAGAAATACTTAAGGCATCAAGGCTTCCATTTGAAATATGCAAAGCGTTGGAGGGGTTCAGAACAATGGATTCTAGTGAAGGGGAATACAAAGGGAGCCCGTTAAGTAAAATTTCATTAAAGTTGATGACACCACTGCTAAATTGAATTTTTACAGCGCGATCGTAGTCTACACTATTGACAGCTATTGTATTTAGGCCCAAGCTAAGCGCCATAGCCGGTTGGTTGTACCAGTTTCCGGAAAGAAGGGTTCTTACAATGCGATAGCTGGCACCTTCAGCTGGTAAATCCGTAATGTTAATTTGAAAATTATGTTGCGCACCATTATTTCCATCTTCAAATGCCGCAACAGCATAAATGTAAGGCCAAGAATCGTTAGGGCCTGTGCCAAAGATATTAGGAGTTTCAGAAGCGATACTCGCGCCTTGGAAGNTATCATCCCTTGCAGTNACATCACAACTTAAAAAAAGATCAAAATCAATGGATTGGTTTGGGTCAATGCTGCCATTCTGTGGGGCTTGGCCTGAGTTGACATCAATCCAATTAACTTCATTAAAAAAATCAGCATCCCCCCCACTACCAGTCCATGCATAGCCTTGCGCAAAAGACTTTGAAGACAAAAGTAATAATGAGAAAGTGATAATTTGCTTCACACTTTTTTAAATAATTTTCTAAAACTTTTTCTTTTTGGACTCCAACCCTCCAAAATCAGTATCTGTGATGTGTCTCAGTTCTTCTAAAGACAATTGATTACCATAGTATTCCTTTAATTTATACAATTCTGCCTTTAATTTTTTTATACGTCCTTTGTAGGCGGCTGAATCGATTAAATTATTCAATTCCGAAGGGTCTTTTTTAAGATCATAAAATTCCCAAACATCCATNTCATAATAGAAATGAATCAACTTATACCTTTGATTTCGAATACCATAATGCGGTTGTACCCGGTGATAAAAAGGATATTCGTAGTAGTGATAATACATAGATTCTTGCCAATTCCCCGGCGTTTTACCCTTTAAATTTGGGAAAAAACTTTCTCCTTGTACCGCTTCGGGAATCTCAATACCAGCCATATCTAATAGAGTGGGTGCAAAATCTATATTGGTCACAATGTCCTCTAAAACAGTACCGGGTTCAATAACTTTTGGATAACGTATGACAAAAGGCATGTGTAATGCCTCTTCATACATAAATCGTTTGTCGAAAAAACCGTGTTCTCCCAAGAAAAAGCCTTGATCGGAACTGTAAATTACAATGGTGTTTTCTTCAAGCCCATGGGCTTTTAAATAATCTAGAACCCTTCCNATATTATCATCTACAGATTTGANAGTGGCTAAATAATCTTTAATGTAACGCTGATATTTCCATTGACGGGCTTGTTNAGNACTCAAATCTTTAGANGGAGAGACTNTTTGCCCAGGCTTAAANCCATAATGCAACCATTTTCGTTTTTTCTNCNTAGACAATCCTTTAGGNGGNCTCATTTTCATATCCTGCCTGCTGAAATAGTCCATGGTCATCTCNGTTTTTCCAGCTGTCAATTCTCTACCTTTATAATCGTCATCAAACGTATCTGGATAAGGCATTTTAATGGAATCCCAAAGCGTTTCGTATTTGGTATCTGGAGCCCATTCGCGGTGGGGCGCCTTGTATTGTAACATCAGACAAAATGGTTTGCTGTCATCTCTCTGTTCTAACCAATCCAAAGCAAAATCTGTAGTCAAGTTTGTGGCATATCCATTTTCTGCTTTTTCAAGACCATTGTCGTTGTAAACCGGGTCCCAATAAAAGCCTTGCTGTCCTTTAGATATGTGGTATTTATAATAGTCAAAACCAACAGGCTTAGAGGCCAAATGCCATTTCCCAACCAAGGCTGTTTGAAATCCAGCAGTTTTTAAGGCCTGGGGAAAGGTCCACTGCGCATTGTCAAAAACACCGCCTTTGTAATTCTTGTAATATCCATTTACATGGCTGTATTTCCCAGTGAGAATGGAAGCTCTACTTGGCCCACATATGGCATTGGTACAAAGCGCATTTTTGAGTAAAGTACCTTCAGACGCAATGCGATCAATATTGGGTGTTGGTGCTATGTCTTTAAAAAGTCCACCATAGGCTGAAATGGCATTAGTGGCATGGTCATCAGAAAAAATAAAAACAATATTAGGTGGTTTTATATTTTTTGGAAGAACTTGGCTATGGCAAAATAAATTTATTGTATAACAAAATAATATGAAGGCTTTTATCCTCAAAATAAATGATTTAAAAAAACTGATAAACTCAAAAGTATGATTTAGAATTTATCAGTCTTTTAAAGTTGTTTTGTTTACTGTTTAATGATTTTCTTGGAAATCATATCACTTCCATTATTAACTTTAACCATATAAACACCTGATGCTAAATCAGAAATATCAATTTGGTGTGTATTAAAAGCTTCTTTTTCTAAACGTCCCAAAACAGAGTAAACTTTTACAGAATCGATATTATTTAGTCCTGAAATCGTGAGCATATTTGTTGCGGGATTCGGATAAATATTAACAATCATATTGTTAAAATCGTTAATTCCCAATAATACTGTACCATTGATAGAAAATGAATCATAACATATGTCTGCACTGCTAAACTGAAATCTTACAGAGCGATCAAAAGTTGCGGCTCCAATGGTGAGTATATTTTCACCTAAACTAAGATCGTATCCTTCACCTCCACTAGGGAAAAAGGCCCAACTACCGTTCGCTAAGGTCTTGCCCTTACGAAATTTAGCACCACCTTCAGGTAAACTTGTTATATTAATGGTTACAGTTTGTTCAGCGCTGCAGTCATAATTGGCATCACCTGAAGAACAAGGTGCATAAACAAATGGAAAATTTGCATTAGCCCCTGAGTTAAACAGATTAGAAGAGCCAACACAATCTCCATCTCCATTTCCGCCCCCATTAGAGTTATCGTATAAAATTTCTCCATTAACAATTAGTGAATCGAACTCAATAGCACCACTGCTGAATTGAAATTTAACAGTCCTGGCAACAGAAATGGTAGATACAATAATATTGTTTATTCCTAAATCAAGAGGTTGTGGGTTTGAAACATAGTCTTGTCCAGAAGCAGTTGTTTTGAAAACCCTATATGTAGCACCTTCTGGTAAGCTTGTTATATTAATTTCTAAGGTTTGTTCCTCACCACTATTTCCATCGTTTAAAAAACAACCTGCAATTACATAAGGGTAATTAGCATTGGACCCAGTTGTAAATAGTCCTGAAGATTCAATGCTTGTCTGCCCAAATGTAAAAGCAGTAAACATAATTAAAAGCTGAAGTGTAGTTTTTCTAATCATAATTTTTAATTATTTTTAAATTCTGACCATTTTTGCATTCTTTCTTCTCCAATAATGGCTTTCATTTTTCCATACAATTTATTGTATACCTTTTTCAGCTTAGCCTTTTTAATTTGGGGTTCTGCTTCGTGATTTTGACGGATTTTAGCGGCTTGCCTAAACCGATCTAGTTGTACTACATACACTTCTTCTTTTTGCACTTCATCAAGAGAAAGAACCTTTGCCATTTTACTTGTAATTTTTTCAGCCATTTGTTCGGGAGTGTTCTGAGAGAACCCTACATAACAAAAACAAAGAAGTATTGCTGTTAAAAATAATTTTTTAATCATAGTATTAAATTTTAATGTTAATTAGTTGGTTGTAAATTACAAAAATATTAATGTTTATTTTGTTAATGAAATGAATTAATTTTTTCAACAGTGCCAGATTTCCATGTAATACCTGGTTTCCACTTAGGCGCTTTGACATTGTGTAAATATGTATCAAGGGACTTTTCTAAAAAATTACATTTTTTAGAGTGTGTCAATGCAAGATTGTTTTTCTCTTCAATAT
>NYVA01000036.1 GCA_002684355.1 Formosa sp. | reverse complement strand
ACTTATCAAAAGAATGGCCTTGAAATTATCTCGGGGATTTCTTACAGTGACTACACCAACGATCACTATGGGGAAGTTATATGGGGTAGTGATTTGGCGGCAGCAACTTCCATTAGAGACCGTTATTACTTGAGTATTTCGGACAAAACAGATTTTAGTGTATTTTCAAAAGCCACTTTTAATGTCAATGATAAATTACAAGTCTTTTTGGACCTTCAGAATAGATTTGTCAATTATACGACGACAGGGTTAACCTCAGAGCGCGTACCAATTGATATTGATGCAAATTTTAGCTTTTTCAATCCAAAATTAGGGCTTACCTATGATTTGAATCCAAACAATAGTTTGTATGCCTCCTATGCTCGCGCCAATAAAGAGCCCAATCGCAATGATTTTGAAAGCAATGCTACAGATGTAACTCATGAAGAACTCAATGATTTTGAATTGGGATGGCGCCACCAAAGTGAGCGCCTGAGACTCAATGCCAATCTATATTATATGCAATATAATAATCAGTTGGTTCTTACAGGAGCATTGGACAATGTGGGGGAGTATTTAAGAGAAAATGTTGATAAAAGTTACCGCTTGGGATTGGAAGTGGATGCTAATATCGCTTTAAACGATGAGTTTTCATTAAATTCTAATTTTGCTTTGAGTCAAAATAAAGTTCAAGATCTGCTAATAGATCGTGATGGAGCACTTCAGAATTTTGGAGACACCAACATCGCTTTTTCTCCCAATGTCATTAGTACAAACGCCATTGAGTATGCTCCCGATGCTAAATTTAGAACCGCTTTGATTGGAAAATATGTTGGGGAACAATACATGAGTAACACCGACACCGAAGCTTCTAAACTAGATAGTTATTTTGTGACCGATCTAAATTTCAGCTATACGATAGATGTAAAGTCTGTTTTTAATTCCATCGTTTTCACAGGAATGGTCAATAATCTTCTCGATTTAGAATACGAAGATAGAGGCTATACTTACTTGGATACTTGGACTGGCCCAACGGCCTCAGAAATCCAGGGTTATTACCCACAGGCAACTCGTAATTTTATTTTAGGTATGACAATGATATTTTAGAGAGAATGAAAACTTATAAAAAAACCGCAGTGAAGGCTGCGGTTTTTTATTTAAAGGTTTTTAAAATTAATTTGATATGAACAATTCATTGCCAATACGTTCTATAAAATAGGGCTTAAGACTGCAGCGCAGTTCTGGGTTTTGCAAGGGTTGGCCAGTGAATAAACTGTAGCGACGCGTTTCATCGCAGCTGCTGTAGGCTTCAAGGCCATCGATTATAAGAATGGAACATGCACCAAATGGCTCATTGGGATCTGCGGCATCAAAAGCCACATAGCCGACACCAGTATTGTTAACAAACAGCCCACCATTACCTTCATTGGGCACATAAACAGGATTGTTTGGGAAGGCTAGCGGATTGTATTGCGCAAGATTTAAATTTAAACTGACTTGTATCCCTACATTTAATAAGAAATTACAGTTTCGGTCGTAGTTATTGTTGTTCGAACAATTAATGCAAACCAAAAACAAACATAGATTTGTGAGAAATCTAAAAAAGAAGCGTTTTGATAAAAAGGGTGTAATGTTCATTTATAATTTATCTTAAATGATCTTCTCTTCGAAAATACAATAAAAAGTAACAGCTGCTAAAAATTTTGTATATTTGTATTCTGGTCTCGTGTAAACGAGATTTTTTTTATGTTTTAATTAAAGCATCATAACCAACCCCTAATCCATTGAAAATAAAATAGTACTGCATGAGTAATGTATCATATTATACCGCCGAAGGGCTGAAAAAACTCCGTAATGAGCTTCAACAGCTGAAAGATGTTGAGCGCGTTAAGGCCTCTAAGGCCATTGCTGAGGCCCGTGACAAAGGAGACTTGAGCGAAAATGCTGAATACGACGCCGCTAAAGAAGCCCAAGGCATGCTTGAAATGCGTATTTCAAAGCTTGAAGAGACCTTGGCAGGAGCCCGTCTTATTGACGCTTCCCAACTGGANAACTCCAAAGCATTGGTTTTGTCCAATGTTAAAATAAAAAACCAAGCCAACGGNANNGANCTCACTTATTTGTTGGTGGCAGATGGCGAAGCNGACCTTGCTGCCGGNAAAATATCTGTTAATTCTCCCATCGGAAAAGGACTTCTTGGCAAAAGTGTNGGAGATNTCGCAGANATTCAAGTCCCCAACGGNGTTATCAAGTTTGANATCTTAGAAATTTTTAGATAATTTGTAGTATGGCTTCAATATTTTCAAAAATTATTTCGGGCGAAATTCCTTGTTATAAGGTTGCTGAAACAGAAGATTTTTTGGCCTTTTTAGACATCTATCCAAATGCCATAGGACACACGCTTTGCATTCCCAAAAAAGAAGTAGATAAACTTTTTGATTTGGATGAATCAACATATAATGGACTGATGACGTTTTCAAGAACTGTAGCGTTTGCCATAGAAAAAGCCGTTCCATGTGTTCGCGTAGGAATGTCCGTCATAGGCCTTGAGGTTCCGCACGCCCATGTGCATTTAATTCCTTTAAATGGTATAGAAGATGCTCAATTTATAAAAAAAGAAGTTCAGCAAACTCCTGAAGCATTTCAAGCAACAGCCGATGCTATCGCGAATCATTTATAATTTTTTAAGGGCGATTTGAAATGTGGTGCCTTTACCCACTTCTGAGTAAAGTACTTTAATTTTACCACCATGGTATTGTTCAACAATACGTTTGGCTAAAGACAATCCTAAGCCCCAGCCTCTTTTTTTTGTGGTGTAGCCTGTTTCAAAAATAGTTTTGAATTGATTTTTTGTAAGCCCTTTACCCAAATCAGAAATTTCTACTAAAACAAATGTTTCATTAGAATTTAAGTTGATTTTTAATTCGCCTTTGCCTTTCATAGCATCGATACCATTCTTTACTATATTTTCAACGGTCCAGCTGTAAAGTTCTTCGTTTAGCATTACCATTTGAGGTTTCTTAGGTAGTTGAATTTCAAAGTTGACCAATGCACTGCTTCGGGATTGAAGATATTCAATAGCGCTTTTTGTGGCTTGAACAGCATCAGTTGGTTCGAGCTGCGGAACGGATCCGATTTTACTAAAGCGTTCGGTAATTGTTTCCAATCGCTGGATATCATTGTTAATTTCTTGAACGTAATATGGGTTGATGTTTTCGTTTTTAAGCAGTTCATTCCATCCTATAAGTGAGGATAATGGTGTTCCAATTTGATGGGCCGTTTCCTTAGCCATGGCAGTCCAAAGTTTATTTTGTGAGGCCGTTCGGGAACTTTGGTAAAAGAAATAGATGAGNCCTAAAAACAATAAAATTATCAGAATTAATGCAAGGGGGTAATATTTTAGCTTATTGAGTAAAACAGAATTCCCATAATACAAAGTAGAGAGCACTTCGCCATCGTAAATTACCTGAAGCGGTGTGTTTTNACTGGCATAAATTTCACTTAATTGCTTCAAGTAAAGCTGGTTATTTTTTTCCTTAAGAACAATATTTTTCGATTGAAAATTTCCTTCAGAATCTTCAATAATCATTGGGGTCGTNGCGTTACTTTGAATNATTTTTAGGGGCAAATCACTAATGTTACCATCCAAATCAAGTGTTTTACTCAGCTCAATTTGTGCAGCAGAGAAATTCTCCATTTTAATGTATTCTTCCTCTTTAAATTTTTGATAAAATTGATAGGTATTCCATAAAATCAGCGAAACCATGAAAAAGGATANTGTAATCAGAATCCAATTCAGCAGCNATCGGTTGGAANTTATTTTCATTGGNTGAAATTTTTTCGTTTTAAATATAATGCATTTATGCGAATATTATTGTTCTAAATTATTGGGCTTTTCAGCTTTAATGCTTCACTTTATTTAATAACTTTGTTTTATATTTAGATTATGACTTCTTTTGATCCAAAAAATTACAGCATTTCGAAATTACAAGCCCTACTTTCTAGTGCAGTAGCGCCAAGGCCTATTGCCTTAGCGAGTACCATCGATGCAGATGGAAACCCCAACCTGTCACCCTTTAGTTTTTACAATATTTTTAGTGCAAACCCACCCATTTTAATTTTTTCACCAGCCAGAAGAGTAAGGGATAATACGACCAAACACACATTACACAATGTAGCCGCAATAAAGGAGGTCGTTATCAATGTTGTTTCCTATGACATAATTCAACAAATGTCTTTGAGCAGTACGGAATATGCCCAGGGGGTAAATGAGTTCAATAAGGCGGGCTTCACCATGTTAAAATCAGATTTGGTTCGTCCTTTTCGCGTAGCGGAATCGCCCATTCAAATGGAGTGCAGAGTTAATGAAATCAAGCCTTTGGGCCAAGATAAAGGGGCTGGTAATTTGGTAATTTGTGAAGTTTTGAAGGTGCATGTATCTAATGCCGTTATGGCGGAGAATAATACCATAGATCAAGAAAAATTAGATTTGGTTGCACGTGGTGGCGGAAGTTATTATATTCGAGCCAGAGATGGGTTTTTGGAAATACCAAAACCACTCAGATCTATAGGAATTGGTGTGGATATGTTACCTGAATCGGTACGTAAAAGCAACATACTTACAGGGAATGATTTAGGGCTTTTAGGAAATATTGAAGCGCTTCCTGCAAAAGAATACATTGAAGCGTTTTGGAAGCAGCCCAGCCAATCTTTATTGATAAATAAATTAAAAACAACTGATGAGATACATCTTAAAGCAAAGGAATTCTTAGAGCAAAAGAATGTTCTAGATGCCTGGTGTGTCTTACTAAAATAAATCACAGCACATAAAAATGGAAGTACAAGGAAAAATTAAATTGATTGGAGAAACACAAACGGTAGGTTCTAATGGTTTTAGAAAGCGCGAACTGGTGGTAACTACCGAAGAGCAATATCCGCAACATTTGTCAATTGACTTTGTCCAGGACAAAACGGAATTATTGAATACTTTTCAAGTAGGACAGCAGGTCAAGGTGGGGATCAACCTTCGTGGCCGTGAGTGGATCAGTCCACAAGGAGAAACCAAGCATTTCAACTCCATTCAAGGATGGCGTATTGACAGTTTACAACAAAACTCAGCCACCGCCGCCCCACCCGTGCCCCCAATGGAAGCCTTTGAGCCAGCTAAAGATTTAAAAGCTGAGGAGCCAGACGATTTACCGTTTTAAGGTTTTTAAATAATATACGTTCTAAATGTCCAAATTAATCCATTCAGATTTTGAAGACTTCGCTGGCAGTGATGCGTTCAAGGCTGTCATAAAGTCAAAATTGGGCCCTAAAAAATACCAAAAATTATTAAACAGTTATAACTACGAAATTGAGCTGTTGAAACTACAAACTGAGTTGGTCGATTTGCAACATTGGGTTGCTAAGCACAAAAAACGTGTTTGTGTTATTTTTGAAGGTAGAGATGCTGCTGGAAAAGGGGGAGCCATAAGGCGGTTTACAGAGCATTTAAATCCCAGATCTATGCGTGTTGTCGCGCTCACAAAACCTACAGAAGTAGAGCGGGGGCAATGGTACTTTAGACGCTATATCAAAGAACTTCCAGATCCTGGCGAATTGGTTTTTTTTGATCGCAGTTGG
>NYVA01000035.1 GCA_002684355.1 Formosa sp. | reverse complement strand
CGATGAGCGCCAAAGAGATGGCAGCTTATATTTTTGAATTCTCAAAAACAGGTCAGCAGTTTTACAATGGCAAACTTCTCCAAGTTTCTAGTTCAACGCCCTAGTATTGTTTATCAAGATGATAAACGGAAATAAAAAAAATATTTCGTTACTTTTGTNACTGCAAAATAACTTCCCTAATGNTTAATAATTTAAGTGAAAAATTAGATAANGCCTTACANGTTTTAAAAGGNCATGGTAGCATTACCGAAATTAATGTTGCCGAAACCCTCAAAGCCGTTCGTCGTGCCTTATTGGATGCCGATGTAAATTATAAAATTGCCAAAGCGTTCACCAACAAGGTAAAAGATAAGGCTTTGGGACAAAATGTTTTGACGACGCTTCAGCCTGGTCAATTGATGGTCAAAATTGTCAAAGACGAACTCACTGAACTCATGGGGGGAGATGCTGCAGGTATAGATCTTTCTGGCGCACCTTCCATTGTTTTAATGTCTGGATTGCAGGGTTCAGGAAAAACGACCTTTTCTGCAAAATTGGCGCAATTTCTCAAAACAAAAAAATCTAAAACACCCATGTTGGTTGCTTGTGATGTTTACCGTCCAGCGGCCATAGACCAGTTACACATCGTCGGCGAGCAGGTAGGGGCTGAGGTTTACAGCGATCCTGGAAATAATGATCCTGTAGCCATTGCCAAAGCAGGTATTGCCGAAGCTAAATCAAAAGGGTGTAATGTTGTCATTATTGANACGGCAGGACGCTTGGCAGTCGATCAAGAAATGATGACTGAAATTGCCAATATTCACAAAGCAATTCAGCCTCAAGAAACCCTTTTTGTCGTGGATTCTATGACGGGTCAAGATGCGGTAAATACAGCCAAAGCCTTTAATNATATTTTAAATTTTGATGGGGTNATACTTACAAAATTAGATGGGGACACTAGAGGTGGTGCTGCCATTTCTATTAAATCGGTTGTCAATAAACCCATAAAATTTATTGGTACCGGAGAGAAAATGGATGCCATAGATGTTTTCTACCCCGCTCGAATGGCCGATCGTATTTTGGGCATGGGGGATGTCGTTTCATTGGTAGAACGTGCCCAAGAGCAATTCGATGAGCAAGAGGCCCGCAAGATTCAAAAGAAGATTGCCAAAAATCAGTTTGGTTTTGATGATTTCTTATCTCAAATTCAGCAAATTAAGAAAATGGGGAGTATGAAAGATTTGATGGGGATGATCCCTGGAATGGGTAAAATGATGAAAGACGTTGATGTTGATGACGATGCTTTTAAACACATTGAAGCNATCATTCAATCCATGACTCCAAAAGAGCGTTCCAATCCATCTGTTATCAATACAAGCCGTAAAAAACGAATCGGTGCTGGCTCTGGAACTTCTATTCAAGAAGTTAATAAATTAATGAAACAGTTTAGTCAAATGAGTAAAATGATGAAAATGATGCAAGGCGGTAAAGGCCGCAACATGATGCAGATGATGAAAAATATGCCAAAATAAGACCCATTACAGGATTATGATATTAATAGACGGAAGACAAACAAGTGCCAAAATAAAAGAAGAAATCGCAGCTACAGTTTCACAAATCAAACAACAAAATCAGCGTGTACCTCATTTAGCAGCTGTGTTGGTGGGGATGGATGGAGCGAGTATGACCTATGTTGGGGCCAAGGTCAGGGCTTGCGAATTTGTAGGATTTGATTCAACGCTTATAGAACTTCCTGAAGATACCTCAGAACGCGAATTATTAAATCAAATTAAAGCGCTTAATAACAATCCTGATATTGACGGTTTTATCGTTCAGTTGCCACTTCCTAATCATATTGATGATCAGAAAATTTTAATGACAATAGCCCCCCATAAAGACGTGGATGGGTTTCATCCAGTTAATGTGGGGCGTCTTACTTTAGACTTACCAACGTTTATTTCCGCAACCCCTTATGGCATTATGGAATTATTGGAACGTTACGATATTCCAACTTCTGGGAAACATGTCGTGGTCATTGGAAGAAGTCATATTGTAGGCCGTCCAATGAGTATTTTAATGAGCCAAAAGCGCAAAGCTGGTAATGCAACAGTGACTATAGCGCATAGTCGAACAGAAAATTTAGCAGCCATAACAAAACAGGCTGATATCGTCATTGCAGCTCTTGGCATTCCTGAATTTTTAACTGCTGAAATGGTTAAAGAAAATGCCGTAATTATTGATGTTGGAATTACAAGAGTTCCTGACACTAGTAAGAAAAAAGGCTATAGAATTGTTGGAGACGTTGACTTCCAATCTGTATCAAAAAAAGCAAGCCATATCACACCTGTTCCAGGTGGTGTAGGGCCAATGACAATCGCTATGTTATTAAAAAACAATCTATTAGCTTACCACAGAAATTTGTAAAGTTATTTTTATTTATTTTATGGATCTTAACCAATAGACTTCTAATTAAAAATAATTTTTTTTAAGTTTTTGCTTTATTTCACTTAAATTTTATTTTTCACAAACTAATCAGACTGAGAATTTTAATTCTGGATCTTCGTCGGAGAAAATGATTTAGAAGAATCTTACATAAGTATTTTTAAATCTAATCAAGTACTGCTGGTGCACCACTTGATTCTAGTTTTTTGCCCAAAGCAGGGACTTTTACACTAGAAAATTGTTCCAGTTTGGGTTTTAGTTCTTCAAACATGGTTTTGGCCATATCATAACTTTCCATATGAAGCTTTGTTTGACCATATGAATTATTATTAAGTCCACTTGCTGCAAAATATATTCTGTAGCCAATAGAGAGTTGTTCTTTTTCACCTACTTCGGATTTTGCAGCACTNCCCTTAAGCTGTAGCTTTAACGCATGCATTTCTGTGCGTAAGGCATAAATTTGTTCTGTAAGTGTAGCTTGATTTGAAGTGGTAAACTTGAGGATTTTTTCAAATTTTTCAAGTTGTTTGGAAGCTTTATCAAAACTGTGTTCTGCTTTACTTAACTCTTTACTTAAAGCTATGAGTTTTTGAGTATAAGCCTCTGTTTCACCAGCTAATGGATTAGTGAGTACATTGGTTCTAATGCGTTTTACCTTAAACGCAACAGGATTTGATAACTGTACCGTTCGCTCAGCAACACGTTTGTATAATTGTGCGGTGTAATTACCGCCTTTAACATTAAAACGCCAAGTTTCAATTTGTTTGTTTTTAGAATTGGCATTAACTGTTGTTCCGAAGGGTTGTTTTAAGTCCCAATTAATATAGTTCATTCCTTTCTTTAAAGGCTGTGTGAGTTGGTCTATTATGTTCTCTGCACTATCACGAATAACAATTATTGCATCGTTGCCAGATTCAACCATTTCATTATCTAAAGCGTCCCAACCAGGAAAAGGGATATTAACATCCTTGAGTTCTTTTTCACTTTCTTGTCTTTTGGTTTTATTACTTGGGGAATCGTCTTTGATAAAATAACGGATTAATGCACCATACTCTGGATTTTTGGACGTAAAAAAGGAGGCGCCCTGACTAGATGTACCACCTATTAATGGTTGGTATTGTAGAGCTGTTCTAGGTTGAAACAAAACACCATCTTGTTCTAAGCTACTTTTAGATATGTTTCTTAGTGCGCTGTAATCATCTAACACATAAAAACCACGTCCAAAAGTAGCTAGTACCAAATCGTTTTCACGTTTTTGAATGACTAAATCTCTAACAGATATCGTCGGTAATCCGTTTGAAAACTTATGCCATTGATTACCTTGATCAAAGCTAACATATACACCATATTCAGTAGCTAAAAACAATAAATTAGGATTAACATGATCTTGAACCAAACGCCAAATAAGGGTGTTGTCTGGAATACCCATGGTTATTGAGGTCCATTTTTTACCCCCATTAGTGGTTTTAAATAAATAGGGTTTGTAATCGCCAAACTTATGGTTGTCGAGTGCAACATAAGCTACATTTTCATTAAATAAATCTGCTTTAATGTCATTTACAAAAGCAGATTGTGGAACTCCTGGCAGTTGATTAACCGTCATTTTGGTCCAATTATTTCCACCGTCTTTAGTCATTTGTAATATACCGTCATCAGTACCCGCGTACAATATATTCTCATTTAGTTTAGACTCAGCTAAAGATGTTATGGTGTTGTAAGTAGACATGGCATAGACATCCCAAGCATTGTCAAAACTTTGTTGTTTTCCCATAATAGGCAAACTTAAACGTTCTTCATTTTTGGTTAGATCTGATGATACTGGGTTCCAGCTGTCTCCTCTGTTGTCTGAACGCCACACCCTTTGCGTACCAAAATAAAGACGCTTGGGGTCATGATGACTAACCAAAATTGGAGAGTCCCAATTGTAACGTTCGTAAACTTCACCTAAACGATTTTGCGGTTTAATATAGGTTGCCTCTCCAGTGGTTTTATCGATCCGATATAAGTTACCCTGTTGCCACTGGGCATAAACAATATCTGGGTTTCCAGGTTCTGTGGCTGGTTGGTGCCCATCACCTCCAAGTAACACATACCAGTCTGAGTTAGAAATGCCATTAGATTTCAAGGTTCTAGAAGGCCCCCCTTGGGTGTTATTATCTTGAGTTCCACCATAAATATTATAAAATGGNGTGGCATCATCTACAGCTAATTTATAGAACTGGGTCAATGGTAGATTATTGACAAATTTCCAATTATTAGTATTATCAAAAGATTCGTATAAACCACCATCACATCCAAATAATAAATAGTTTGGATCCTTCGCTTTGAACACTAAAGCATGGTTGTCTGAATGTTTGTTCTGTTCTTTCATTGTGTAAAAGGATTTACCACCATCTTCAGAAACTAAGGCTCTTACATTCATTAAAAATATCTTATCAAATTGATGTGGGGAAGCTACAAGCTCTTGATAATAGTGTGGACCAGTTCCCCCAGAAACAGTATCAGACATTTTGATCCAGCTCCCACCACTATTAGTTGATTTATAAATGGCACCTTTTCTATGATCTAACTCAATGGCTGCATACAATACATTAGATTTCATNGGTGAGATGGCTAAACCAATTTTACCCATGCTAGATTTTGGCAAACCATTATCAATTTTAAACCAATTTTNACCACCATCTATACTTTTGTGTAGTGAAGTTCCAGGACCACCACCCATATACGCCGCTACATTTCTATGACGTTGCCATGAAGCTGCATANAGAATATCAGGATTTGACGCATCAATGACTAAATCTGTAACTCCAGTCCATTTATTGATGTTGAGTGTATTTTTCCAGGTTTTACCACCATCGATACTTTTGTACAAACCACGTTCTCCACCAGAGCTCCATAATGGGCCTTGAACAGCAACCCAAATGGTATTAGGGTCTTTAGGGTGCACAATAATTTTAGAAATATGTTCTGATTTTTTTAAACCTAAATTTTTCCATGTTTTTCCTCCGTCTTCACTTACCAATAAGCCATGGCCAATACCAACATGTCGTCCTCCAACATTTTCTCCTGTACCTAGCCATATCTTTTCACTNTTATGAGGATCTATAGTTACACATCCTGTAGAATAAAAAGACTCTTTATCTGTGAGTGGTATCCAGGTTGTTCCAGAATTTGCGGTTTTCCAAAGCCCTCCAGACCCTACAGCTACATACCANACATTCTCATTGTAATGATCTATGGCTATATCTGCAATTCTTCCAGACATGAATGCGGGGCCAATACTTCTAAATTTAAAACCATCTAAAGTATATTCTAATACGCTTTTTTCTTTGCTTTCTTGGGCAATCATATTTATTGAACAGACAAAAGACAAAAGGATAATAAATAGTTTTTTTGTGAGATTCATAATCATTCTATTAGTAGTTTTAGATAAACTAATATATAAAAAAATATATAGTATCGGTTTTATGTTATTTGAAAAAAACAATCAGAACTAGTACATATAAAATATTTCCAAGGATAAAAAATTGTTCCTAAAAATAATCCTGTGGAGCCAAAGGGATTGAAATCAAACTATTTTGAAGATGATTTAGCTATTTTTAAATGAAAAATAAGTTAACTTTCTCCACATTGATTCCAATGGTCCGAATTGGTATTTTTTTAAAACTAAAGGAGAAATTATCAACATTATAACCCATAAACCAATTACAATAAGGAACTGCTGTAATCTGTCAAATGTACCGAAAAGCCCTAATCCATGGCCATTAAAAATGAGTGTACAAATTAAAGACATGCCTATATAGTTAGTAAATGCCATTCGCCCTGTGGCTTGCAATCGATTTTGAAGTTTTTTAAAAATTCCTTTTTTATAAATCCAAATAACCAATCCAATATAGCCTAATGCCATGAGAAGACCAGATACAAATTTATAATTTGCACCAATGTTCATCACATATGCTCCGGACCAATCAGAAGAATAGACTTGGTTCAATCCTAGGCTAGAGATTATCAATCCTGGTACGAATCCTAACCATATCATGTTATTATAATATGCAGTTGATTTATCAGCAGATAAAATGCCTTTTCGATATAATATCATACCTAATAACATCATTGCACTGGTGCGCCAAAATGTATTAATCATAAAAACAAGGGTTTGAAGTTCTAGAGCATTTTCAATTCTTAGTGGCATCTGCTCAATGTAAGAACCTTGCATGATTTTAGTTTGTGCAGCGATTTGTTCAGTTGAAGGGTAAAAGAACGCAAAAGTCCTTTCGAGTGCGTCTTTTGGCATACCATAATAGGTCATAAAATTTAAACTTATGGGGATTAGAAAAAGGANAATTGCAATAATAAAAAGTNTCCGAATTGACTTTTTTCTAAAAAAGAAAACTAGACTTCCACAAATTGCATAGGCTACTAATATATCTCCTACCCAAATGAAATAGGCGTGTGTTAAACCAAAGATTAAAAGCCAAAACATTCTTTTGTAATGCAACGCAGCAACTCGCTCACCTTTTGCTTCTATTCTTTGTGTGAATAAAACCACACCTGCTCCAAACAGCATTGAGAAAATAGACATAAATCGAGTNTCTGCAAAAATGTAGTTGAAGCCATGGAAATATTGATTGTAGCCTTCTAAACCAGNACCAATTGTGGGGTTCATATACGCCATACNGATTTGAGAAAAAGATGTGATATTCATAATCAGAATTCCTAAAACAGCAAATCCACGTATCAAATCGAGAGAATGAATTCTGTTTTTTAAGTTAATAGGCTGGGATAAACTTGACATTATTAATTGTATTTATATTTTAGGGAATTATGCCTTGGAGCCGAGAGGCGTAAAATCCAACTATTTTGAGTAGGATTAGATTAGAGTTTAGATTCCTGCTAATAAATTCCCTAGGCCGTCTTTAAATTGAAAGCCTTCCATGGTTCTGTATTTATTCAGTTTTTTGTTTGCCTCTAGTCCCCACAATAAAAATTCCATCATAAACAATAGATCTTCATCGCGACAATCTACATGATAAGCTGTTATTANTTTTTTTAAGTTAGGAACGTTCATTAAGGTATCGTGGTATACATTATTACTTAGGTTGTCTTCCAAAAACAATTCATTATCGCCGTAAAACCATTCTAACAGCTGGTCATAAGGACCTTCTTCCTCTTGTTTTTTAAGTTTTTTTATTTCTGGAAAATAAGCTGGAAANAAGGTTTTTATAGCTTGACTGATTAAGTGAAAAGAAACCTGTTCTGCCCCTTCTTGTTCGCCTTCATAGACCAATTCTACTTTTCCATTTATGGCAGGTATAGTTCCTAGAAAGTCAGACATTCTAATGCAGGTACTTTGCTCGCCAGACATGAGCATGCGGCGTTCAGCAGCACTCATTAGGTTTTCAAAAGCAGTAATACTCATCCGTGCACTCACGCCACTTTTGGAATCAACATATTCACTTTTTCTAGCTTCAAAACCTATTTGTTCCAAAATATCACGCGCCAATTCAGGGACGTGTATAGCCTGCTGAACTGCCTCGTCGGTATGAGTCTCTTGTCGGGTTATGGCCTTAGCCGTTTCCAGGTTTTGTGGATAGTGTGTCAAAATTTGAGAACCAATACGGTCTTTCAGTGGGGTAACAATACTTCCTCGGTTAGTGTAATCCTCAGGGTTGGCTGTAAAAACAAACTGGGTTTCAATTGGTAATCGGAGTTTGAATCCACGGATTTGAATTTCTTTTTCTTGTAGAATGGAAAAAAGTGCTACTTGTATTCGTGCTTGTAAATCAGGCAATTCGTTCAAGACAAATATACACCTATGTGCCCTGGGAATCATGCCAAAATGAATCACCTTTTCATTGGCATAAGACAACTTAAGGTTAGCTGCTTTAATGGGATCAACGTCGCCAATCAAATCGGCTACACTAACATCTGGCGTAGCTAATTTCTCAAAGAAGCGATCGTTTTGGTGTAGCCAAGTGATGGGGGTGTCATCTCCTTTTTCTGCAATAAGTGCTTTGGCAAAATTGCTGATGGGGGCTATTGGGTCATCATTTATTTCAGAGCCTTCGACCACAGGCACCCACTCGTTTAATAATTGGGTAAGCTGTCGCGCGAGTCTTGTTTTGGCCTGACCTCTCAAGCCGAGTAAGTTGATACTATGCCCCGAAAGCAATGCCCGTTCTACATCTGGAATAACCGTATTTTCATAGCCCAAAAGACCTTCAAATGTTGGCTTGCCTTTTTGCATACGAGCTCTAAGGTTTCGTGCCAGTTCTTGTTGAATGGAAAGGGGTTTGTAATCCGTTTTTTTTAGTGCGCCTAGTGTGGTACTTTTTTTCATTTATCTCAATCGTTTTTTTCTATTTTTTTCATAGTCTTCAAAAATCATTTCGCCTAAGCCTTTTAATCCTGTGAATAATGCCTTTCCTTTATTAGCTTCAGTAAAATTCCGAATAAACTCTTTTAAATAGGGATCTTGTGCAATCATAAAAGTGGTTATGGGGATATGAATTTTTCTCGCCTGTCGTGCCATATTATAACATTTATCTACAATATAATCGTCTAGTCCATTGCTATTTTTATAATAGGTGTCATCGGAGTTTTTTAAACAACTTGGCTTTCCATCAGTAATCATAAATATTTGTTTATTACTGTTTTTTCTTCGTCGTAACAAATCCATTGCCAAGGTAAGTCCGGCAACAGTATTGGTATGATAAGGTCCTACTTGTAAGTATGGAATATCTTTGAGTGCAATTGGCCAGGCATCGTTTCCAAACACCAAAATGTCGAGTGTGTCTTTTGGGTATCTAGTGGTAATAAACTCCGCCAGTGCCATGGCTACTTTTTTGGCCGGGGTAATGCGATCTTCGCCATACAAAATCATACTATGGCTGATATCAATCATTAAAACCGTGCTCATTTGCGTATTGAAATAGCTGTCCTCCACCACTAGGTCGTCGTGATGCAATGTAAATTCATCTCCTGCAGATCGTATTTGTGCATTGCGCAGGCTTTCGGACATAGATATTTTCTCAAGTGGGTCACCAAATTGATAGGCTTTAAATTCGCCCGTATTGTCTGCGCCTTGCCCGATGCTTTTGGTTTTGTGGTTGCCGCTGCCTGCTTTTTTGAGTTTACCGAAAATTTGCTTTAAGGCGTGTTCGCGCAACAGCTTTTCTGTTTTGGCAGTGAGGGACATCCCTTTTTCATCGCCAATACCATCGCCTTTTGGTTGTATATAAGCACGTTTTAAGAGGTCTTCGATAAAATCATCTATTGTGTATGCTGTGGTGGTTAAGCCATATTCATTATCTAATTCACGCAGCCAATTAATAGCTTCATCAAAGTCGCCAGAGGTATGGGTAATCAACTCCTTAAAAACCTCAAAAAGATGCTCAAACGGTGTTTGGTGCTTGGGGACATGTTGTGTAAATGTAATCCCAGGAGTGGACAGTTTTAGTTTCATAGAAATGTAAATTTACTAAAACTGTACTGTAATTTTCTTAAAATAATGTTTAAAAATAATATCAAAAAATAAAATAATCTTGGGGATAAAAAGTGAAGTAAACAGGAGTGAAGTTGAACTATTTTGGGGAGGATTTAAAATTAATTGATTAATTCAATTTTTTTCTGACATAGAATATGGAATTGACTCTTCAGTAGAACCCCAATTATAATTAGGNTTATTGCTCATATGAAAATCAATTTCCATGCCTTTTATGATTTTATCATGATCAAACCAGTTTTTATTATATGGTTTACCATCAACGGATAATTTATCAATATATACAGATTCTTTATTGTTGTTATGATTATTAATTNTTACATTTTGACCATTGGTTAAACTAATTTCTACTTTTTCAAACAATGGACTTCCGATCAAATATTGTCCGGTTACAGGAGCAACAGGATAAAATCCCATTGATGAAAATAAAAACCATGCGGATGTTTGTCCATTATCTTCATCCCCACAATATCCATCTTCTTGACTTCCGTATAGGTTATCCAAAACATACCTTACTTTTTCTTGAGTTTTCCATGGCTGAAGTGCATAATTATACAAATACAGCACATGTTGTATGGGTTGATTTCCATGTGCATACTGTCCCATTTCAATTAATTCCATTTCTAATATTTCGTGGATTTTGAACCCATAATAGCTGAAATCTGAAGTAGGTGGGGTTGTAAATATAGAATCCATTTTAGCAATAAAATTTTCCTTGCCTCCCATAAGATCGATTAGGCCTTGAATATCATGTAANACGGACCATGTATAATGCCATGAACTACCTTCAGTAAAAACACCGCCCCATTTATCTGGCCTAAACTTGGATTCGAAATCACCTTTCTCAGACTTTCCTCTCATAAAATTTACAGAAGGATCGAAAACATTTTTAAAGTTATAAGATCTTTCTTTAAAAATATTAATCTCATCTGCTGGTTTATTTAATTTCTCGCCTAATTTATAAATACAGTAGTCGTTGTAAGTGTATTCCAAAGTACGTGCCACACTCTCATTAACTTTAATATCAAATGGAATGTATCCCAGTGCGTTATAAGCTTTGAAACCTTTTCTTCCCACAGAGCCTAAAGGCCCTTCATTGATAGTGTTCTTTAGGATAGCTTGGTAGGCAGTCTCAACATCAAAGTCTCTGTTGCCTTTTANATAAGCCTCGGCTATGATGGATGCAGAATTTGATCCAATCATACAATCTCTGTGGCCGGGACTTGACCACTCGGGTAACCAACCACTTTCTTTATAAGGGTTAACCATGATGCCTTGAATAATTTCACCCATTTTTTCAGGGTACAACAAATTATAAAAAGGGAATACTGCACGAAAAGTATCCCAAAATCCATTATCAGTATAAAGAGGCCCGTTTAAAATTTCTCCATTGTATGGACTGTAATGTATTTGTTTGCCTTCANTGTCATATTCATGCAAAGGTCGAGGGAATAATATAGTTCTGTAAAAACAAGAGTAAAATTTAACCATATTATCGTAACTGTATTTTTTTTCAGTTTCGACAACTGGAGTTATCTTAATTTTTGAGAGCTCGTTATTCCATATTTTTTTTGCATTTGCTTTGGTGGCTTCAAAACTTTGGTCTGCAGGTATTTCGCGATTGAGGTTTATTAACGCCTGCTCATGGCTAATGAAGGACGATGAAACTCTAAATTCAATTGCTCCATCAGTAATGGAGTCGTAGCTTACATGCGCTCCTACATGGTCCCCATTTAACTTATATTTTTGAAATAATTTCCCAGACCCGTCCCATGTTCCATAGCTATTGAAAGGCGTTTTAAACTCAATTATAAAATAATTTGAGAAATTTTCTGGGACTCCACCAGAGTTGTTTTTTGAAACACCATAGATTGTATTTTTTTCGGTNTTTATTTCAATACTTGAGCCTTTAAAAAAAGCATCAATGATAATATTTATTTTTTTTTGAGCTGGAGAACTAAGCTTAAAATGGGCCGAACTTCTAGTTGGGGAAACTTCTAAATCTATGTCAGAATCAACCAATTTAACCTTATAGTGATGTGGCTTAACGATTTGATTATGATAGTTTGCCTTTCTTTGCTTTTCCAAAACCTTAAGCGTTCCTGTAGTTGCCATGACAGAGAATGCTCCATAATCATTAATCCATGGGCTTGGCTGATGGGTTTGTCGTATCCCNACAAGTCCTGAATTTTTGTGTGTATAAATCCAACCATCCCCCATCTTTCCAGTTTGAGGTGTCCAAAAATTCATTCCCCAAGGCAGGGCAATCGCAGGATAAGTATTGCCTTTAGATAGTTCATGAGATGAATCGCTGCCAATCAAGGGATTCACATATTTAGTGAAATCCTTTTCACTTTGGGCAAAAAAAAGCCCATTAAAAAAAATTAGAAAAAATACTACGAAACGCTTCATCTTAAACTTAATATACTATAGATTTTGGTCTGTTCTTATAATCTTTACCAAACGCTTTGTTTGGCGTATCACTCATAACAAATTTTAATTCACCACCATTTGTAATGTCCTTGTGAGTTATGTAAGAATTGTTGTAATTCTCACCATTTAATGTTACAGATTCTATGTATATGTTTTTTTCTGAATTATTTTCAGTTATAATTTTAAAGTTTTTACCTCCTTGAAGTTCTATTAAAACTTCATCAAAAATAGGGCTTCCAAAAACATAAGCTCCGTTAGATGGATTGACAGGGTAAAAGCCTAGTGAAGAAAAAATATACCAAGCAGACATTTGTCCACAATCTTCATTGCCACTGAGTCCGTCAGGCTGGTCATTGTATAATTCACTTAAAATATATCTAACATTTTTGGGGATCTTATGTTGCGCCCCCGCAAAGGCGTACATGTATGTGGTATGGTGACTTGGTTCATTTCCATGTGCATACTGCCCGATTAAGCCTGTAATGTCCATTGATGATCCCTCTTCAAGATCTGATGACATGCTAAACAAGGTATCAAGTTTTTCTATGTATTTTTCATCCCCACCAAGCAGTGTAATTAAACCTTCTGGGTCTTGAGGCACAAGCCAAAGGTATTGCCATGCATTTCCCTCACAATAGTCATTAATTCTATGTTGTGCGGAAACAGGATCAAAAGGGGTTCTCCACTCACCATTAGATAATTTACCTCTCATGAATTTTGTTTCATCATCAAAATAGGTTTTGTAGGCTTTTGATCGATCTAAAAAGTAATGATAATCATCTTTCATGTTTATCTCTTTTGCCAATTGAGCAATTCCCCAATCCCCAATAGCGTATTCCATAGAACTGGCTACAGACTCTACCATTAAATCAGATGGAATGTACCCAAGATTCATTAATTCTTTCACCCCAGGNTCAAAATAGCCGGTAGCACTTTTTTTAACTGCATTAAAGGCTTCTTCCTTGTCTATATCAAATCCTTTTAAAACCGCATCAACAACTACGGGTATGGCGCTGTAACCCGGCATGGTATTGGTTTCATTTCCTCGGAGGTGCCAAACAGGTAGCTTACCTTGATGGTCAAATATTTTGAGCATAGAATTGACCATGTCACTCACTCTTTCTGGATGGGTTATTGTATAGAGCGGATGTGCCGCTCTGTATGTATCCCAAAGAGAAAACAAGGTGTAGTTTGTAAAAGTAGTATCTGTGTATACTTTTTTGTCAGTTCCTCTATATTCTCCATTAACATCATGGTATAAATTAGGAGCAATCATGGTATGGTACATGGCAGTATAAAATATTTTCTTCTTCTTAATATCTTTTGTCTTTATCTTTATTTTGGACAATTCACGATTCCATTCAGAAATAGCATTGTTATGAACTTTTTCAAAATCCCAATGTGGGATTTCGTGGATTAAGTTTTCTAAAGCATTTTTCATACTCACAGTTGAAACGCCCATTTTAAAGAACACNTCTTCTCCTTTTTCGGTTTCAAATTCTAGAAACCCCTTTACATACTTACCCTTTTTTTNATTATCCTTGATCTTTCTTCCTCTGTCATATAATAAAAAGTTTTTTACAGGCTTTGAAGTTACTACTGAGAAAAATTCTCTTTGATCTTTTGCCCAGCCAGTGGAAAATCTGTAACCCTCAAACAAAGTATCATTTATTTTTCTTAAAAAGGTTTCTGTGGGTCTATCGGCACTTCCTTCTCCCAAGTCAATAATAATTCTAGAGTCTGTCGATTTTGGATAGGTATATCGGTGGAGGCCTACTCTTTTAGAAGCNGTTAATTCAACTTTTATGTTGTATCGCTCTAAAAAGACACTGTAATATCCAGGTGAAACCTGTTCTTTTTCTTTTTTATACAAGGATGAATAGCCCTTCATGTGATTTTCTTGCGTTCCNGCATTTATCTTGAGTGGTCCATTTACAGGCATGACCGTTAATTCTCCTAAATCTGACATACCGGTACCACTAACATTCAAATGGCAGAATCCTTTTACAATGCTGTCCGAATGGTGGTATGAGGAAGACCAGTCCCAGCCTTTGTTGAAGTTTGTGGGTCCGACTTGTACACCACCAAAAGGAACATTTGCACCAACAAAAACNTGGCCATGGCCTCCAGAACCAATAAAAGGGTCTACATATTTTACGTAATTATTGTTTGGAGTACTACCAAAGCTGAAGATCAATATGCAAATTAATGCAGTTGATAAACTGTAAATTATTTTTTTCATTCTCATATTTGATTGTTATTAGTAAGTGGGNGNATTTTCTTTAATTATCCATTTGTTATCTACGTTCTTATTGAATGTGATTATCCCACCATTTTTTATTTGATTTAAACTCAACCACGTGTTGTGGTGGCCTAGGGCATTTACATTAACTGATTTGATGACANCTATATTTTCATTATACTTTTGAATTGTTAAAACATCATTAGGTAGTCGGATTTTTATTTTTTTGAATTTTGGCAAATTCAGNGCAAAACCACCAACTCCAGGAATGACTGGNTAAAGTCCTATGGAAGAAAAAACATACCATGAACCCATGGTTCCAAGGTCATCATTCCCCGGTAAACCAGATGGAGAATTTTGATACATTTCGCTGTGAATTCTGTTGATGGTTTTGGATGTTTTCTCCGGTTCATTGGTCCAATTGTACACCCAGGGAACATGAAAATCTGGTTCATTACCTGACGCGAACCATTTGTCTTCATATCTAGCATCTAACCTCACAAAAAGAGAATCTAACCTTTGTTGAGCAATTTTTTTGCCCCCAATTTTCTGAATTAATCTGTCTAAATCATAGGGGACCATCCAAAAATAATTTTTGTAGGTGCCTTCTCTCCAATCGTGGTTAATATCTTTCCATATGTTGTTGGGGTATTTGGAATTAAGCCATTTAATTTTTGGATTGTAAATATTTTGCCAGGATCTAGATCTTTTGAGGAAAAAATTATATTGATCTTTATCATTTAAGGCTTGTAATGCAAATTGACCAATTGCAAAATCGGAAGATGTGTATTCTAAATGCATGGAAGCGAAGGTGTGCCCATGCTTTATGTATTCTTCCAAATAAGGTCTAATTTCTTGATTTTGAGACCTCAATCTGGGAATTGTAGCCCCTCTTTTCATGTGCTTAAATGCATTTTGAATATCAAAATCTTTGGCACCAAAACAATACGAATTTGAGATTAAAATAGGGGTTGGATCTCCCTGCATGATTCCTGTTTCTATGTTTGCTAGAATCCACCTCCCATAACCCCCTGATTGATCGGCAAAATCCACCAAAGATTGCACCATATCACTGCTTTGCCCTGGAAACAACCAAGCCAACAATTGTGCCTGTGTTCTGTAAGTGTCCCAAACACTAAAAGAGCTGTACTGATCCCTTTCATTCTTTGTCTTTTGAATTTTAAAATCTGCGCCTAAATATTCCCCATTAGCGTCACTCACAACATTAGGATGAATAAGGCTCCTGTAGAAGTTAGAGTAGAATTGAATTAAAGAATCTTTATCATCACTTGATATTAAAATAGCACTTAACTTTTCATTCCAGGATGTTTGGTTTTCTGATAAATAGGACTGAAAATTAAATCCAACATCCTCTGACTTCATATTCATTTTAGCATTTTCAATTGAAACAAATGAAATAGAAATTCTATAATTAACTTCTTTGTTCTTTGACGTGTCAAATGTGAAAATTGTTCCAGAATTTGGTCCTTCGGCTGAACGTTTACTTATTATTCTATTTTTTTTCCAGACTTTAAATCCCAAAGAAGGCCTGTCAAATTCCACATAAAAAAATACAGGATAGTTTGTATTTGTTCCACAAAAATCCCCACCAGTTGCATAACCTTCACAACTCTTTAAAGAAGTATTTGTAACGAAAGCATCATTAACTTTTGTAGAATTAATGCCCGATCCAATTATGACGGTTCCTTTGTCAGAAGCACCAAATTTAAACTTAGCAACAGCAGTTCTTTTAGTCGCGGTAACGCTAATTTGAGTTCCATCATTCATCTCCACAGACAAGAGACCAGCCTTTGAGTCTTTAATTGACTTGTAGCGATCATATGACTCCATGTTATTTGGAGATTTTTTGATTTCGTTTGAAATGGCCATCACAGGGAAATTACCCATATTTGGACAACCAGCACCACTTAGCTGTGTAACAACAAAACCCTTATTTGGAGAAAAAAAACTGGGTGTAAATTGAACCATTCCAAATGGATAGGTAGCTCCTATAAATGTATATCCGCTACTCAGTCCATTGTCTTTGGAACCTATGATTGTATTTACATAATTATGTAAATCTTGAGAGTGTGATTTTGAAAAAAAAAGACAAAATAATAACGTTATATATATGCTTTTATTCAATAATTGCACCATTCCCTACAAAATTAACTTCAATAAATTGACATCCACTACCAGCAACGGTACTAACATACCTGATTTTTAAATACCGAACCATTTCATTTGGTTGAACTTCATGTTCTGTAGATTGAAGGTTTGCACCATCCATATTTTCTGAGGAGAGTAGTATCCAGCCTGCATCAATTAAGCTGGTCGAACTTGTTGGACTGGAGATTACATTGTTTCCAATAGACTGAAAACTAGGTAAAATTGTAGCATCTACCAAATCTAGTCTTCCCCAAATCTCTAGTTCTGTAGGATTATTTCCTGAGTAGTTGGAAGGATCTCTAAAATGAAATTGAGCTCCTTGAAGTTGAGTCTTAACCCCTAAATCTATCGTGAAATGTCCTGGAACTGAATTCTCTCCAGAATGATACCCATTGACATCGCTTCCAGACCATAAAGCATTATTATCCCATAAGTATTCACTCGGACTAGCATTATAGAACGTACCTGGATTATCACTAGGCATTGAAGCTATTGAAAACAATGATTTGTCGTGTGTTAAAGGTTCTGTGTTTTGTCCGTAAAAGGTCATCTCTGTCAGTTGAGAGTGATTATTTCCAACGGTCGATAAAACTCTATATTTAACGTATCTAATACTAGTCAAGGGACTGATTAAAAAACTGTGAGTACTTTCATTTTCTCCGTCAATAGTTACATCCTCCATTAAGATCCAACCTGCATTTGATAAATCACTTTCTGTACTTGCATTTGTTTCTGCAAATGAAAGATTTCCTCTGCCCCAAATCTGGACTCTGGTGGCATTATTTAGATTATTGGTTTGGGCATCTGGCATATCTAATTTTACTTTTCTTAAAACCGTATTAACACCTAAATCCACTGTAAAATGATGTGGAATATCGCCTGGTTGTGAATAATATGTTTCTAGATTATTTCCATCCCAATCACCGTTACCATCAAAAAGAAATTCTTTTGGATTTGCGCCATCATACTCTCCATTATTGTCTCCTTGCATATCAATAATTTGTATAAATTCCTTAGACAACTCGGAATATGGTACATTTGGCAAACTGTAACTAACTGGTTCTAATGCTATGGTGTCTATGCCTCTAAGTCCAGATTGAATATAAGACTGAGTTGTTAAATTACCTAGTGGTAAAAAATCAATTAACTTAACCTTATTATCTTCAAAAAACAAAGTATCTCTAACAACCTCATTATTTTCGTTATCATAGTCAAGTGTTGTGAAAATAACAAACTCAGACTCTGCATTCCCAAAAAAGTTTACATAGTTCCCATCCGTCTCAAAAGTAAAATCATTTACCTCTCTGGACGGTTGATCACCAACAAAATTATCTCCAACTGCAAATCCGCTAANAGTTTGAGGAATTGATAGGTTCCCTTCTTGATCTTGAGTGATTACATCAAATTCATAAAAATCTTCATCTAAGTTTTCAATGATAACAGAATAGATTTCTGGCACATCACTTTCAATATCATAAATTTCAGTACGGTTGTCAAATTCGACAATCACTTTATTTGAATTACCTAATAAATGAGTATATGCTTCTAATTGAGCCCTATACATACCAGGTCTAATTAGAAGTGTGTCTAATTTTCCAGAATAAATTATTTCACCNTCTAAATATTGTTGATGAATTTTGTCCATATCATTACAACTTGTTGTGGTTGCAATTAGACAAATTAAAAAAATCATTACAAACTTAAAGTATTTCATATCTTCTAGTTATTGAATAATACTACCCCAGAAAGACAACTCACCTATGACTGTAACTGTCTGGTTATTCCATGATTCAAGGTTTATAAGTCTTATGTATCGTATATCGTGTTGTTGAGAATCAAAACTAAANACAAAATCCTCTCCATTGTCCTGAAACAGGTAATCTTCGTCCGTATTAGACCCTGGGGGTAAACCAGAGGGTTTAAATGATTCAAACTCTCCTAAAAATAGCCAACCATCTCCAGGATCGGATGGGTCATATATAGGNAAATTGTCTAGGTTAGCTCTGCCATAAATCCTGAAAACCTTAGGATTGCCATGCTTGTATAGTTCACTTCCTCCTCTTTGATACAGTTTAAATCTATTTAAATTAGCCATCTGACCCAAGTCTAATGTTAATTGATGTGGGAGCGATAAAAAATTAGTGTGGCCACAGTTCCATTGATTGCTCCAAGANCCATCCCAAATTTGATTTGCTGAAAAACCATATTCACTAAAACTTTCATCTCCTGGCATAGAGACAATTGAAAAGAAGCCCTTGTCTAAAAATTCATCTTCTAGTGGTGTAATTTCAAAACTTTTCCTAACAGTTTGGTTTCCCCATCTATCTTCAACATATATTACAAAAACTGTCGGTTCAGCATCGTAGCCTCGAAAACTATACGAACTGTTTGCTTGGCTTGTAAAAAACGATTCTTTAAAAGCAATTTCGCCATTTTCTTCTTCAACTGACATATTCAAGGATACCTCAGCTCTTGTTGGATTAAGATAAGAAATATTGANACCTCCAAAGTCTTGTACNCCCTCAATGGATTCTAATATAGCATGAATTGGNGCTTCTAAAGGAGAAATGATTGCCCTTTCCGCTTCAGATTCATTATTACCAGTATCTATCGCGGTGACATCTACAGGATAATCTCCTGTTTGTCCAAACCCAAGAATATTTAAACTGTCAATGTAAGATGATACTATAACCTCTTTCNGGATGTCATTTTCATCTCTATATTTTCCTTTTACATACAATAAATCGGGATCATTTGGTGGTGTAAATCTAATAATTGCCCCACCCGGAGTATTTTCAATTGAATTCACTACTACTTTCCCTGGTGCAATTGAATCGCCTCCATGTGCACTATGACTGTCCTCAGTACAGTTGAAAACCAAAGTCACAAAAACAATAAAAATATAATTAATTGGATTGTTAATTAGATAGTTTAAAATTCGCTTCATAATAATTNAAATTTTACCAACCTGGGTTTTGTATTAGATTCGGATTTCTTAATAATTCATTTTGACTAATTGGCCATAAATAATCTTTCGTTGAAAAGTTTCTGTAAAAAATGTTTTCAACTTCATAAAAACCTTCAACGTCAGATCTAAAAATATTCCATCCTTGTATGGGTTTATTGAAATACTCTGTTGCTAATTTCCATCGTTTTAAATCCCAATACCTATGTCCTTCAAGTGCAAGNTCAATCATTCTTTCTTGATGGATAATTTTTCTCATTCCGTCTTTGGTCATGGGCTTTGATGGGTTAGTAGAATACATCTGCCAGGTGTTCAAGATATCGCCGCCAGCATCTAATCCCGCTCTTGTCCTAACTCTTTGGATGTATTCGTAAACTTCAGCATCTGGAGCAGCTTTTGTTTCATTTAATGCCTCTGAATACATTAAATATAAATCTGAAAGTCTAATAATNGGAAAGGAATATCCCTTTATAGTAGANCCTTGTAATGATATTATATTTTCATAGTGGACTAATTTTTTTGCAAAAAACCCAGTTATAGAATAAATTTCAAAACCTTGTTTGCCTGAAGCAGCTCCGGCTTTGGCATTCAAGTGAGGAATGAAATTTATATTTTCTGTTTCTAGAGAAAACCATTTACCACCATCAAATCCAATTGATGAATAAAANCTAGGTTCTCTGTAGGTGTGCAGTTTAGCAGTGTAATAATCATCCTCAATATAAAATTCATGAAAATTTTCATTATTTGAATCAAAAAGAGGCGTTTGGATTACATCATATCTGTTGCCATAATCCCAAGTGAGATCTTCATCAATAGGTACGCCATTATTTGTGTAAAATGTTTCAGCCATATTTAATGTTGGGGCGTGTGATTTTTTAGTATAGCCAAACAATGCTGAGTGGTCCGCAGTCCATCGTGGCTGACACCACATTTGCAAATCTCCAGTCCACTCTGGAGCAAATGCCCATACTATTTCTGTNTTGAAAGGTTCTGTTATGGCTGCTCTTAGACTTAACTCTCTTGTAATTTCTTCATTAATACCACCAATGATTGGAATTTGTTGATTAAACTCATAAAGTTGATGACCATTTAAATGGGCGCTTTCAATTGCCTCAAAAAGTGCATCTCTAGCGTATACCCATTTTTGAGGATCATATACTTGATTTACAAGTTTATTTCCTAAATTATCTGTGAGCTCACTCAGGTCAGTATTGCCATTAAAAATGGGACTTGCGGCCAATACTAATATCTTCGCTTTTAATGCTTTAGCAATTGGCATGGTTATTCTACCCATATCAGTATATATATAATTTATCAAGCCGGGTAGATTTTCAGCGTCAATAACTTCATTAAGAATTTGGACCAGATAACTAACTACATCATCAATGGATTCTCTTTTTACATTTGTTTCTTCAGGACTTGCTCCAACGGGGATGTTTTGGTCAATAATTGGAATTGGNCCATACATTTGCATAAGCCAAAAGTGGTAAAATGCTTTTAGAACTTTAACCTCATCAATCCATTTTAATCTTTCATCCTCCTCAAGCCCNGGTACTTCTACCAAATTTTCTAGGAAAATATTACAATCTCTGAGGGCGTTGAATAAACTGTGTGGCGCGCCTCTACCACCTTCCCAATAATTTAGATATGGGCTTGCAGAATTCTGCATTCCTTTTGCCAATCTAAAACTTGTTTCATTGTTCATNTAGAAATCATTTTCTGCATAATACCAAATTTCGTCTCCGGCCAGTAGTGAGAAGTTTTGTTCAACATTCGCGTGTTCAGGAATATATGTATAGCAAGTTGAAAGAAAATTTTCAGCAGTAGANCTAGTATTAAATGCTAGGTCAATTGTTGCTATATTATCCGGGACAACATCCAAGTAGTCTTTCTCGCATGAAGTAGATATTATAAATAATATTATGACATACTTTTTCATATATCTATAAGTTTAAATTGATTCCAAAATTATANCCCAGTTGTATCGGATACCCTAATCCATTTCCACCCATTTCAACATCCCACAACTTAAATTTACTAAATGTTAGCAGATTGGTACCTGTAATATAAAATCTAGCAGACGTCAAGCCTAATTTTGAAGCCGCCTTGTCTTCGATTGAATAACCAATTTCAACAGATTTTAGTCTCAAAAAAGTACCATCTCTAAGCCACCAAGTACTATTTCTATTGTTATTATCAATTAATTGGCTAGAGAGCCTGGGCCATGCAGCATATAAATTTCTATTATTTTCTGACCAGTGGTCGTTAGCCCAAGCATTCAAGAGCGCATTATTTCCGATTGCTCCTCCATAGGTNTCTATGAATGGGGAGGAATTATAGGCATCAATAAAGAAAGATGATTTAGCAGAACCTTGAAAGAAAAATGAAAAATCAAAATGTTTGTACTTTGATGAAAGACCGAATCCATAAATTATTTTTGGAGTTGTAGGGTATCCTATTGGAACTTCATCATTAATGTCAATTATTCCATCATTATTGATGTCTTTATATTTTATATCACCTGCCATGTATTCTCCAAAAGTTTGTAAAGGGGAATTGGCAACATCAGCTTCATCAATAAAAAGTCTTTCGGCTATATACCCATAAGGCTGTGATAAGTTTAATCCTATTCTTGAGCGNCATGGTAAGCCAGCAGATTGATAGTCTAACTCTTCGAATACTTCGAATCTACTATCGGCGTATGAAAAGTTTCCTCTAAAACCAACAAAAAGATCTTTGCTTAGTTGGTCATTGTAATCTAATGTAATTTCATANCCATTNGAAGAAGCCTCACCNACATTTGCTCTAAGCGGAGATTGTAATCCCATACTAGCTGGTATTTGAGCCCTATCCATTAATATATTTGACCTATATTCTGTGAAATAATCTGCCTGAATATCAATTTTATTAAATAATCCAATCTCAATTCCAAGATTCAACATTCTGGCTTTTTCCCAAGTAATTTGATCATTTGCATATCTGTCAATACTAACTCCATTGATATAGTTGCCAAATTCTTGACCAAAAGGAGATCCCATTGAACCATCGCTTAAATTGACTTGTGAAATGTAAAAGAATCTATCACTTGCACTTCCAATTTGATCATTCCCGACCAAACCATAAGTTGCCTTGAATTTTAGATTGTCCAATACGTCTGATAAAGGCTCCATGAATTTTTCGTTTGAAGCCAACCACCCAAGTCCAAAAGATGGGAAAAATCCAAACCTTTGTGATTTTGCAAATCTTTCCGATCCATTATATCCGAAATTGAATTCTGAAAAATATCTGTCATCATAGGCGTAAGTAAATCTTCCTGAAAGCCCTAAATTTCTGTATGGTAATGATTCCTGAAGGTTGCCTGCATTTGCATATTTTAATTCACGCATAATCCCAATCAACATTGCTGTGATTTCATGCTTTTGNTTAAAAGTTTTGCTGTAGTTAAGTGCGCTTTCAAAGTAAGTAGAATTTGTAATGATTTTATTCCCTTCACTGTAATTTAGGTATTCAGTACCTTGATTTGGATTAAGCGCCGTAAGGGTATACAAATCATTTTGAAAATCATAATTGCCCAGAGCGTAATAAAACGGATTGTATTTTCTTTCTAAATTATAGAAAGAATACCTTGACGTATTTCCAAGGATTCTAAACTTCAAACCTTCTGCAATGAAACCCAAGTCTTGTTTGATCTCTACGGTTGCTAAGAAATTATTGTAACTCTCGTCTTTATAGCCTCGCATTAAATCTGCATATGGATTTAAATAATCTCCAAATTGACCGGCATTTCCAAATAAAATATGATTTGAGTTTTGAAATTGAGCATCAGGCTCATANAACTTTGGGTACAAGACAGGATTTGCCTTCATAGCTTTTCGATAAACCTCCGCACCCCCATCTAAAGGGCCATTGTANTCATCAAAATTGCCATTAAATTTTAATGCAACTGTAGTAGATTTTGTCAGATTGACATTGATATTAGATCGTAGAGAAACTCTTTTAAAATTTATGTTATTATTAAAGTTATTTCTTGAGTCTACTTTCAAATTACCATTATCCGTATTTACAGTTGATGCTAAATAATATCTTGCAATTTTCCCACCACCACTAAGGCTAAAATTAAAACGGCTATTCAATGTATAGTCATCCAACAACTCATCAAACCAATTTACTGTTGGATAAGCCATTTTATTTCTATTTGGNTCTTCGGANATTAATATTTTCTCTAACGAATATATGCGTCCACTAAGTGGATTTCTTGTCGTTTGGGCTTCATTGTGAAGCCTCATATAAGTGATGGGATCCGCAATACTTAGAGACTTTGTTGCCGCTGAATAGGAGCTTTCATACCTAACATTAATTTTAACCACACCTTCTTTCCCTTCCTTTGTTGTGACTAGGATTACACCGTTTGCACCTCTAGCACCGTATAATGAGGTTGCGGTAGCATCTTTCATAATAGAAAAACTTGCAATATCATCTGGCTGTAATCTTGCCAAATCTGTAGATGTAGTTTCAATTCCGTCTATTAATATGAGGGGGGATCTAGCGTATCCAAAAGTACTGACGCCACGGATAAAAAACTCCGCATTATCTCGACCAGGCTCCCCACTCCTCTGGTAGGCAATTACACCTGCTATTCTCCCTGCAAATGAAGTTGTAAGGTTACTTGTAGGCAGCTTTAACTCTGAAGGATTAATTGTTGTTACAGCTGCTACTACACTTGATTTTTTCTGTTTACCATAAGCAACAATNGTAACTTCGTCAAGGCTTTTAAGATCTTCCTTAATGGTGATTTTTATTTCATTTCTACCATCAATATAAACTTCCTTTGTTTCATATCCAACATAACTTATTTCTAAATTTGAAGTTTTAGAAACCCGAATTGTAAACACCCCATCAAAGTCAGTAACGGAGCCATTAAGTGGATTTTCCTTTTCNATAATGTTAGCTCCTGCTACAGGAATTCCATTAGAATCCTCAACCACTCCTTGAACTNTAAAGTTCTGNGATTGTATGATTTGAAATGATAATACGACTAAAAAGGTCAGTTTGTGTTTTAAAAACTTAATCAAGTTGGTGTTTTTTTTGTTGTGCTAATGTTGTGGTTA
>NYVA01000034.1 GCA_002684355.1 Formosa sp. | reverse complement strand
TTTGTAGAGCTTAGAGGTCTTTCCGTCACTTAAGTAAGTTGAAATCATATCCAAGACGTAAGAATCTCTATCTTTAAAAGATGAGGTTCTGTACGCTGCCATGATGGCTGGTATCTGAATATTAGCGTCATACGCTTTTGCACGGATTGGTTCTGTAATGGGATCTTCTTTAGGGAAGTCACGAACGATTTCTTCTCCACGTGGAATAGGGCCAAAGTAATCTTCAATCATTTTTTTGACCGATGGAACATCGATATCTCCAGCAATCACCAATGTTGCGTTGTTTGGAACATAATATTTTTTGTTGAACGCTTGAAATTCTTCTAGAGTTGCAGCATCTAAATGTTCCATTTTTCCAATAGTTGTTCCTTTATACGGGTGCTTTTTGAACATGTGTAATTTCACATTTTCTAGAAATTTTCCGTAAGGACTATTGTCGACCCTCAATCTTTTTTCTTCCTTAACTACTTCGTTTTGTGTGTCAACACCTTCTTGGTTGATTACAGGGTGTAATAGGCGCTCAGATTCCATCCAGATGCCCAACTCAACGTTATTGGAAGGGAAAACTTCGTAATAATAAGTGCGATCGTCTGTTGTGTTTGCATTATTACTTCCTCCGTTAGATGTGACTATAGTAAACCATTCTCCTTTTGGGATATTTACAGTACCTTCAAAAAGAAGATGCTCAAAAAAGTGCGCAAATCCAGTGCGTTCTGGGTTTTCATCTTTTGCACCTACGTGGTACATGACAGAAGTTGTCACCACTGGAGCAGTATTGTCTTGATGAAGAATAACGTGCATACCGTTTTCTAAATCATATTCGATATAATCTACTTGCTGTGCATTTGAATTTGAATTGCAAAGCAGCAGTCCAGTAAATAGTAATAAAATCTTTTTCATATTGATGTAAATTAAATGTGTGAGTAGGACGTTGTATTCAACAATTTGTTACAACGCGGAACCAAATATAAATAATTAATTCATTTTTCTTTGGATACTTGCATTAAACAATGCGATAAAATAGTTTGTAAATTAATTTTTTAAAATTATATTTGCACCCGCCTTTTAAGAATATAAAAAAGGTATCTATAAACTAATTAATAAAAAACGTAACGCTATGTACGCAATTGTAGAGATAGCAGGGCAACAATTTAAAGTTGAAAAAGACCAAAAAGTCTTTGTCCACCGTTTGCAAACCGAAGAAGGAAAAAAAGTCGCTTTTGACAATGTTCTTCTATTGGCAGACGGCGATAAAGTCACAGTAGGCGCCCCGGCTATAGACGGTGCTCAAGTAGGAGCCAAAGTCTTAAAGCACCTTAAAGGTGACAAAGTGATCGTCTTCAAAAAGAAACGACGCAAAGGATACAGAGTTAAAAACGGCCACCGCCAAGCTTTAACGGAAATCCAAATTGATAATATTTTGGCTTCTGGTGCAAAAAAAGCAGCACCAGCAAAAGCAGCTTCAAAGCCCGCTGCTAAAGCCAAGCCTACTGCTCCAAAAGCAGCTGCAAAACCTGCAGCTAAAAAAGCAGTTGTTCCAAAAACAGAATCAGCATCACAAGATTTGAGCAAAATGACAGTTGCACAACTCAAAGAATTAGCAAAAGCAAAAGGAATCACAGGAATATCTGCCATGAAAAAAGCAGATTTAATTGCGGCCTTAAGCTAAACGTTTAACATTATTAAATTGAAATAACATGGCACATAAAAAAGGAGTCGGTAGTTCGAAAAACGGTAGAGAGTCAGAATCGAAACGCTTGGGCGTTAAAATTTTTGGTGGACAAGCTGCTGTAGCAGGGAACATCATTGTAAGACAGCGCGGTACTGCTCACAACCCCGGAGAAAACGTCTATGCTGGTAAAGACCATACCTTGCACGCTAAAGTGGATGGACTTGTTAAGTTTGAAAAGAAGAAGAATAATAAATCNTATGTTTCTATTGTTCCTTTTGAAGNCTAATTATNTTTTGTAANAAAATAAAAAAGCCTCGATNATCGAGGCTTTTTTTATGCTATTCGTTTAATTATTGAATTAATTTTTCGTAGGCAAGGCGTTTGTCCCCATTCATTAAGTAGATTACACCACAATAGCTGTATTCTGACGCTTTAAGTAATTTTTGCATGCTATAGTTCTCTTCGTGGGTATCAATACGCATGCTTTTTATATTTGATTTTNCAAGGATTGTTTCAAACGCGTTGAAAATAAACTTTGCAATTCCTTTTCTTCTGTAACTTTTTGAAACTGCCATGCGGTGAATTACACCATATTGCGTTTGACCCGTCGTTATCCAATCCCCATCGATTTTTGAATACGTTGGTTCACCCTTTGTTGAAAACATCGCTGTTGCGATTGGNAATCCCTTGGCGTCAGTCAAGAGGTAGCTTTCCATGTTTTGAATGTCATCAAGTAAAATGCTGTTTGTAGGGTAGCCGTTTTGCCATTGATCAATGTTTTGAGATGCTAATAAATCTTGGGCGTCCTTTATGATTTCAACGATGAGTGGAAGGTCCTCTTTTTTAGCCTTTATAAGTTTCATTGTATTTAGTAACTAATTTTCATAAAAAAGCCAAAACATATGTTTTGGCTTTTTTATTTTGAGTTTAGTAACGGTAGTAATCTGGCTTGTAAGGCCCTTCTTGTTTAACCCCAATATAATCGGCTTGGTCTTTTTTAAGTTCTGTGAGTTCAACCCCGATTTTTTCCAAGTGTAATTTAGCTACTTTTTCGTCCAAATGCTTTGGCAGCATGTAGACCTTATTTTCGTAAGACTCCTTATGGTTCCAAAGTTCAATTTGCGCCAGTACTTGATTGGTAAACGAATTACTCATTACGAAGCTTGGGTGTCCAGTTGCACAACCAAGATTTACAAGACGGCCCTCTGCCAGTATAATGATGTCTTTACCATTGAGCGTGTATTTGTCTACTTGAGCTTTGATTTCATCTTTTGTATGACCGTAATTCTCATTGAGCCAAGTCATATCAATCTCATTGTCAAAATGGCCAATGTTACAGACGATAGTCTTGTCTTTCATGGCTTCAAAGTGCGCTCCATTTACAATGTCTTTGTTTCCAGTTGCAGTCACTACAATATCCGAAACAGCTAAAACAGTTTCTAATCTCTTGACCTCAAAACCATCCATTGCTGCTTGTAGGGCACAAATAGGATCAACTTCAGTAACAGTTACAATACTGCCAGCACCTCTAAAAGAAGCTGCTGTTCCTTTGCCCACATCACCATAGCCACAAACTACGACGCGTTTTCCAGCCAGCATGGTGTCCGTCGCTCTGCGCACGGCATCTACGGCACTTTCTTTACAACCATATTTGTTGTCAAACTTACTTTTTGTAACAGAGTCATTTACGTTAATTGCCGGCATGGCCAAGGTGCCATTTTTCATGCGTTCGTACAAGCGGTGTACGCCAGTGGTTGTTTCTTCACTAAGACCGTTGATTCCCGAAACCAGTTCTGGGTAGTGGTCAAAAACAAGATTGGTCAAGTCGCCGCCATCATCTAAAATCATATTGAGTGGTTTGCGGTCTTCTCCAAAAAATAGGGTTTGCTCAATACACCAATCAAACTCTTCTTCATTCATGCCTTTCCAAGCATAAACAGGAATGCCAGCCGTCGCAATGGCCGCCGCTGCTTGGTCTTGTGTGGAAAATATATTACAAGAGCTCCAAGTGACTTCAGCACCAAGTGCGATCAGTGTTTCAATAAGAACTGCCGTTTGAATCGTCATGTGGAGGCAACCTGCAATGCGCGCGCCTTTTAGCGGTTGGCTATCTTTATATTCTTCACGAAGGCTCATCAGTCCTGGCATTTCGGCTTCAGCCAATTCAATTTCTTTACGGCCCCAGTCAGCTGAGGATAGGTCTTTGACTTTAAAGGGTACATAGGGTAGGGTCTTCACACGCATATTATATTTTTTAATTTTGAGCTCATTTGGAATAAACACCCAAAATAGTGTAATTTCGTTCTAGTTATTAATTGGTGCAAAGATAACCATTAACTTTTTAATTCTTTCAATGCCACTTTATAAATCTCTTGATGTCAACTCACAAACTCATGTTAAAATTTGGCATATCTCAGAGCCCTTGGATTCTTTAAAAGCATCTCTTAATTTAAAAAAAGAGAGTTTAGAGCGTNTTAATGCCATGAAAAGTGAACTTCACCAACGCGGATTTCTATGTGTTCGAAAGCTTCTGAACAAATTTGGCTACACAGACCAAGATTTATTTTACGACAATTCGGGTAAGCCCCACCTCAAAGACGGACATTTCATTTCAATTACGCATTCATATAATTATGCAGCGGTGGTGGTTAGCGGTTGCCCAGTTGGTGTTGATATTGAAAAACAACGCCATAAAATTCTCAATATTGCTTCGAGATTTATNGGCTATGAGTCTCATTATCTAAATGAAAATTCAGACAGATACATNCAAAAATTGACATGGATTTGGTGCATTAAGGAATCCTTGTACAAACTGTACTCCAAATCTGGAATTTCTTTTAAAAAAAATTTTTTAGTGCTGCCCTTTGGGTCTGAAAAAAAAACCACTAAGGCTTGGATTTTGGAAGGCGGAAGACGCCTAAATTATGAAAGCCTATTTTTTGAATTTGACGGATTTGCATGCGCTATTACCACAACTGAAGCATGAAAGAAATTATTAATTTTTTTAGTGCTCCTTATACCGGCGTAACGGCATTTCATATAACTCTTGAAATTGTGGCTGTATTCTTTGGAATTGCAAGTGTTTTGTATGCCAAAAAAGAAAACATTTGGNTGTTTCCCACAGGGATTATCAGTACCGTATTGTATGTTTACATCTGCTATCAATTTACACTTTATGGTGACATGATCATCAACCTTTATTACACGCTCATGAGCTTTTATGGTTGGTATGTTTGGAATCATAAAACTTCAGGGCAAAGTATTGAAATCACAACATCCAATCCCTCAGACATGCTAAAAGCCCTCGGCATTTTTATCAGTACAGCAGCCTTTGTTGTTGGCGTTTATTTATATTATGATCGTTTTGATCGCGTAACAGATTATTTTGACACTTTTACCAGCGGGATTTTCTTTGCTGGAATGTGGCTCATGGCCCATAAAAAAATAGAACATTGGATGTTTTGGATTTTGGGGAATTTGATTTCTATTCCTTTATATTTCGTTAAGGGCCTAGGTTTTTCAGGCCTGCAATTCACAATATTTTTAGTTTTAGCAATACAAGGCTATATTGAATGGAAAAAACACTTGAACAAATAACAGCAGACTGCATTAAGGTTGTGCTTTATGGTCCGGAATCTACGGGTAAATCAACCCTTTCAAAGGCCTTGGCAGAACATTATAAAACCGCTTATGTACCAGAATACGCGAGGTCGTATTTACAAGTCAAATGGGACCAGCATAGGACCATCTGTGCCAAAGAAGATTTAGGACCCATTGCCTTGGGTCAAATGCAATTGGAAAATGAACGCCTTCGAAAAGCCAATAAGTTGCTTATTTGCGACACTGATCTACTGCAAACCAAAGTTTATTCTGAAGTCTATTACAATGGTTATTGCGACCCAAAAATTGCATACTACGCTATAATAAATACTTATGATTTGTATTTCTTATGCGCTGCGGACATTCCATGGNTTCCCGATGATTTGCGAGACAAGCCCAATGAAAGGGATCAAATGTTTTCGGCATTTAAAAATGAACTCGAAAAACAAAACCTTCCCTATGTATTACTTAAAGGGTCTCATCAAAATCGTATGGATATCGCCACCAAACACATTGATGCTTTGCTTGATCAAAACAAAAAATAAAATATATTTNCATTTAAGCCATTGGAAAAAAATTAAATATTGTTGGCANAATATTTTTTTGTGATGTAAATTTGTNNCGTTCTCAATAAAGGGGTGCCGCANGGCTGAGATCANACCCATTGAACCTAGAACAGGTAATGCTGTTTAGGAAAACAAGAAGCAGTAAATGCTTCGAATTATTTTATCAATTTATAACAAAGAATAATCACCTCTTTTTATTCGATTCTTAAAAAAAATCGCATGAAAAAATACATTCTTTGTCTTGCATTTTTAGCAGTGTCGTATTCACCGCTTATCGCCCAAGACATTCAAACACAAGATTCAACAGCAACACAAAATCTCGATGAGGTACTTGTAAAAGCAGTCCGCGTTCAACCCAATGCACCAATTACTCATTCTAACGTCACAAAAAAAGATATTGCAAAGCGTAATTTGGGTCAAGACATTCCAGTGCTTTTAAATTATTTACCCTCTGTGGTCTCCTCTTCCGATGCCGGGGCAGGTATTGGATATACTTACTTAAGAGTTAGAGGTTCAGACGCCACGCGTGTCAATGTCACCATCAACGGAATTCCTTATAATGACGCAGAGAGTCAAGGCACCTTCTGGGTGAATCTTGGAGATTTTGCATCTTCGGTTGAA
>NYVA01000033.1 GCA_002684355.1 Formosa sp. | reverse complement strand
AGAAACCGCATCTGAAAAATTCACATCAATTGATGGATTTGTTTCAAAACTTTCGGAAAGATTGCAGCAAGCCGCTTTCAATAGCTCTTCACTGCTAATAACGGTTATGTTTTGAGAAGCTATATAAGAAGTAGATGAAGTTTTTTGACGTGCTTTAACAATAACAGTTCCTAAAGTGTCCGTAGGCTGCAGGATGATTTTTAAAAATTTAGATGGAGTTTTAACATCAATTTTTTTTGTTGCAAATCCTACATAACTGAAAACCAGTGTTTTATAAGATTTATCATACGGCAGAAAAAAACTCCCATCTTGATCGGAAACAGTTCCTACTGAAGAACCCTCCCATATGACATTGGCGCCGAAAAGCGGCAACTCGATACCTTCTAAGGATATTTCAAAGATATTGCCTTTTATTTTGTCTTGAGCAAAAAGCAAAGTAGGTATAAAATAAAGTAAGATGAAAAGATTTTTCATTATATATGAATTTAAAATTATTTATAAGTTTTTGGGGTACACAGAATCATGCATACATCAAAAATCCAACTTGGATTGGACATATAAAATCAGTANATGATCAAATAAGAAAAATTTGATTCCACACTTGTATATCTGCAATTAGTGGTGGGGGATTGTAGTTTGTATAGTAATGTTTAACTGTGGTTTCGAAAATAAATTCAACTGGAAGCTCGATAGATGGAATAATTTCAAGTGCTGAGATTAAATAAAGTGATGTCGAAAATAACAATTGGTAATTATTAAACCCTTCAACAACCAGACTTAGACTGGAACAACAGGGCTTATTTGCTAATTTTAATTGACCATCCTTGGCGACAACACAACAGCTGGAAGCTGTTGCTGAAATTACAGAAACTTCGATCAAATTTGAATCACAATATTTTTTTTCTATTTTGAAAGAAAATGAAGCCATTACCACAGCAAAGGCCATAAGCGTAGATACTATTTTTGTAAATACATAAGATTTCATATTGCAAAGTTATAAATATTTAGGCAACCATTGAAACAAAGACTCTTTTTAACGGAAACTTTAGTTGTGGAATAATTCTTGTGATTTTTTACTTTTACCAAAAAATAACACATGCCATTTAAAGATTTAAAATCTGAGATTTCAGAACTTATAGAAAAATCTTGCACAACCAAAGACACTCTATTGCACATTTGTAGACTACTAAAATCAAATGTCCCCCATTATGATTGGGTGGGGTTTTATTTTAGAAATGGACAAAAAAAAGAGCTTCTATTAGGACCTTATGCTGGAAACCCTACCGAGCACACCACCATTCCTTTTGGCAAAGGCATCTGCGGTCAGGTAGCTGTTAACAATCAGAATTTTGTAGTTCCGGATGTACAAGCACAAGATAATTATATCGCCTGCAGTCTTACTGTGAAATCTGAAATTGTTATTCCCATTTTTGTCAATGGTGAGAATATTGGACAAATTGATATAGACTCCAATACCTTAAATCCCTTTACAAAAGCCGATGAGGTTTTTCTAGAATTTGTCTGTACAAAAGTAGCTTCCATTCTGTAGATGTTAATAACTCTAATTATTGTTTAAAAATTCTACAGTAATTATCCCTTATCAAGATTTCATTTGGGGTTTATTTCGCTATTTTTGAGCGTGTTAATTTTATCTGTATAATGAGTCAATCCAAAACAATTTCATCGGCCCTAATCTCTGTGTTTAGCAAAAATGGGCTGGAACCAATCGTCAAAAAATTAAAGGACCAAGGCGTTACTATTTACTCTACTGGAGGTACCCAAAAATTCATCAATGATTTAGGCATTGAAGTGGTTGCGGTTGAAGCGGTCACAGACTATCCCTCAATTTTAGGCGGGCGTGTTAAAACCTTACATCCAAAAGTGTTTGGTGGCATTCTAAACCGTCAAGACAATGATTCTGATGTGCGAGAAATGGACAGTTTTAACATCCCTCAAATTGATTTGGTAATTGTAGACTTATACCCTTTTGAAAAAACAGTCGCATCCGGCGCCAGTCACCAAGATATTATTGAGAAAATTGACATTGGAGGTATTTCTTTAATTCGAGCAGCNGCTAAAAACTTTAAAGATGTCATGTGTGTGTCTTCTGTAGATGACTATAGTGAATTCCTAGAATTACTCTCCGAAAATAATGGGGCTATAACTTATGAAGATCGACAGCGGTTTGCCGCCAAATCTTTTAACGTGTCTTCCCATTATGACAGCGCCATTTTCAATTATTTCAATAGGGACAGTGCTTCAACAACTCTGAAGTTAAGCGAAACCAATGAAACAGTTTTACGCTATGGCGAAAATCCCCACCAAAAAGGTTATTTCTTTGGCGATTTTGAGGCTATATTCGAAAAGCTTCACGGCAAAGCACTTAGCTATAACAATTTATTGGATGTTGATGCGGCTGTGAATTTAATGAACGAATTTATTGGTGAAGCGCCAACCTTTGCAGTTTTAAAACACAACAATGCTTGTGGGATAGCCCAGCGCAGTAATTTACACCAAGCCTATGTAGATGCCTTGGCTGGAGATCCTGTCTCCGCTTTTGGGGGCGTTCTTATTTCAAATTCTGAAATTGATGTCAGCACTGCTGAGGAGATTCACAAATTGTTTTGTGAAGTCGTGATTGCTCCCAGTTTTAGCCCAGAAGCACTGANGGTTTTNAAAGGAAAAAAGAACAGAATTTTAATGNTTCAAAAATTAACCGAATTACCAGCNAGTTCAGTGCGNAGCTGTTTAAATGGTTATTTAGTTCAGGACAAGGATGGAATTACAGACTCAGCCGAAATTTTAGAAACAGTAACCGAATTAGGCCCTACAGCCAATGAGGTTGAAGATTTNCTATTTGCTTCTAAACTTTGTAAGCACACAAAGTCCAATACGATTGTATTGGCCAAAGGCAAGCAATTATGTGCCAGTGGAACAGGTCAAACCAGCCGCGTAGATGCACTGAATCAAGCCATTCATAAAGCAAAATCTTTTGGCTTCGAATTAGAGGGAAGCGTTATGGCTAGTGATGCCTTTTTTCCATTTCCAGATTGTGTCGAAATCGCAGAAAAAGCAGGAATTACAGCAGTAATTCAGCCTGGGGGTTCCATTAAAGACCAACTTAGCATTGATTATTGTAATGAAAATAAGGTCGCCATGGTGTTCACNAAGACCCGTCATTTTAAACATTAAAAAAATGGCTTTTTTGTAGATTGACTAAAAATAATTTTTACTACATTTACATACAAGCGTATTTTTACAAACACTNTATAATTTTTTACTTTCTATGGGNTTTTTTGACTTCTTAACTGAGGAAATTGCCATTGATCTTGGGACGGCCAATACACTCATTATTCACAATGATAAGGTCGTGGTTGACAGCCCCTCAATTGTCGCCAGAGATCGTGTCTCTGGAAAAATTATCGCAGTTGGCAAAGAAGCCAATTTGATGCAAGGGAAAACCCATGAAAACATCAAAACCATCCGGCCTCTAAAAGATGGTGTCATTGCCGATTTTGATGCCTCAGAGCAAATGATTAGCATGTTTATCAAAAATATTCCTGCGCTTAGAAAAAAGCTTTTCGCACCTTCCCTCAGAATGGTCATTTGTATTCCCTCTGGGATAACAGAAGTAGAAATGCGAGCAGTTAAAGAATCTGCNGAACGCGTTAATGGAAAAGAAGTCTATCTGATCCACGAGCCCATGGCAGCAGCCATTGGAATTGGGGTTGATATCATGCAGCCTAAAGGGAATATGATTGTTGATATTGGTGGAGGAACTACCGAAATTGCTGTTATTGCTCTTGGGGGTATTGTATGTGATAAATCTGTTAAAGTTGCGGGAGATGTCTTTACAAACGACATCATTTACTATATGCGAACACAACACAACTTGTATGTTGGAGATCGCACNGCTGAAAAAATTAAAATTCAAATTGGTGCCGCAACCGATGATTTAGAACTACCCCCAGATGAAATGAATGTTCAAGGCCGTGATTTGCTTACGGGTAAGCCTAAACAAGTTCAAATATCACACCGTGAAATTTCTAAGGCNCTTGATAAGTCCATTTTAAGAATTGAAGACTCTGTGATGGAAACTTTATCACAAACCCCTCCTGAACTCGCTGCCGACATATACAACACTGGCATCTATCTTGCTGGCGGCGGATCTATGTTAAGAGGTTTAGATAAACGCCTGTCNCTAAAAACTGATCTCCCAGTATANATTGCTGAAGATCCGCTTAGGGCTGTAGTTAGAGGTACAGGGATTGTATTAAAAAACATTACCAAATATAAGAGCGTCTTAATAAAATAGAATTTAGGCGATGCAGCAACTCCTTAATTTTTTCTTTAAAAATAGAACTTTCCTTCTATTTTTAATGCTGTTTAGTTTTTCCATAGGTCTCACCATCACTTCACATGATTACCANAAAAGCAGATTTTTAAATTCTTCGGCCCTCATGAGTGGCTCTATTCATGCATTTTTCTCAAAAATTGGAAACTACTTTAATTTGAAAGAAGAAAACTTCCTTTTGCTAGATGAGAATAACCGGCTAAAAGCATTGAATCTTAACCGCTCAATACAATCTACAGCAGTTTCAAATGACGCTGTCAACTATCAACTCACCCCCGCTTCTGTCATTAAAAATAGCTATGTATTTCCTCAAAATTATTTGACCTTAAATAAAGGAGAAGGAGATCTTATTAAAGAAGATATGGGAGTCATTACTTCAAATGGTTTGGTGGGGATTATTGATCAAACGTCCTCAAAATATGCCAGGGTAATTTCTATCCTAAATACAAAAAGTAAAATCAATGCAAAACTTAAAAAAAGTAACCATTTTGGAACCTTAGAATGGAATGGGGAAAACCATAGGTCAGTACAACTGCATGACATTCAAGATTTGGTAAAATTAGCCAAAGGCGATACCGTTGTGACAAGTGGATATTCTTCAGTATTTCCAGAAAATATCCCAATTGGCCGCATAGAATCCTTTCAATTAAATGACACCAAAGACCTCTACATCATCAATGTAAGCTTGTTTAATGACATGACCAATTTGAGGCACGTACACATCATTGAAAATCTAGATTTTGAAGAACTAAAAACACTTAAAGAAAAGAATGAATAGTACTTTGTTTATAAATACCACTCGTTTTATAGCGCTGCTGCTACTTCAGGTTTTAGTGTGCAATCAATTAAATTTCATGGGAAGTTTAAACCCTTATGTTTATGTGCTTTTTGTGCTATTGCACCCCATTGGTAGCAACCGAATGGGTCTTATTTTTCTCGCATTTACACTTGGGCTTATTTTAGACCTTTTTTTAGACAGTGGGGGTGCACATGCGGCAGCGGCCGTAAGCATGGCCTATATGCGACCGGCGTTTTTAAAGTTTTCTTTTGGGGCTGCTTATGAGTACCAAGCCATAAAATTGAATGCTGCTGAAGCATTGCCAAGATTGACTTATTTCGCATTGTTAATTCTTATCCATCACTTTATTTTATTTACACTTGTTTATTTTGACAGTAGTAAATTTAAAATAATCTTTTACAATACATTGATCAATGGAGGCTTTACGCTGCTTTTAGTATGGCTTTTAAACGCTTTATTTAGCTCTAAAAAGTCATGAGAAAATACCTCCTTTTAATACTGGTTATTGGCTCAGGAATTTGCTTACTCGGGCGTTTATTTTTTCTTCAGGTTTTAGATTCGGGTGCCAACACTCTAGAAAATGATAATGCGATTCGCAAAATATACCAATATCCAAAGCGCGGCTATATATATGACCGTGATGGTAAACTCTTAGTCGCAAACCAACCGACTTATGATGTGATGGTAATACCAAGAGAAGTAGAACCTTTAGACACCCTTACATTTTGCGCTTTATTGAAGATAGACAAAACAGAATTTTTAAAATCTTTGAACCGAGCCAAGCGCTACTCTCCGCGGCTTCCCTCTTTATTTCTTTCACATCTATCCAAAGAAGATTATGCTTTCTTATCTGAACAAATGCGAAAATTTAAGGGCTTTTATATCCGAAAAAGAGCGGCCAGAGATTATCAAACAGAAATTGGAGCCAATGTTTTAGGGTATATCGCTGAAGTCAATCCAGATAACCTCTATAAAGACGATTATTATAAATTTGGTGACCTCATCGGCAAACTAGGAATTGAAAAATCTTATGAAGAACAACTCCGTGGAGTTAAAGGCGTTAATTACATTCAAAAAGACATTTATAACAGAGATATTGGGCCTTATAAAGCAGGGCAATTCGACACCCTTTCTATACCTGGTAAACACATAAAAATAACCATTGACGCAAAGCTTCAAGCCTATGGAGAACGCCTGATGCAAAATAAAATGGGTGGGATAGTAGCCATTGAACCCAGTACTGGAGAATTATTAAGTTTGGTGTCTGCGCCCTCCTACAATCCAGGATTATTGGTGGGCAGAGATCGCTCGAAAAACTACATGAAGCTTTACCAAGATTCGATTCACAGACCGCTATTTGACAAAGCACTGATTCGCATGCATGCACCTGGCTCACCCTTTAAAACATTGGTCGCATTGACTGCACTTCAAGAAGAGGCAATCTCTGAAAATGACCTCATCTATTGCGATGGAAACTATACCTACGGCAAAAAACGCCGCGTCATGAAATGCCACTGTGGAAGCGGATACCGCAATTTAAATACAGGAATTAGTAATTCTTGTAATTCCTATTTTGCAATGGCATTTAGAAAAACCATTGGAAAATATGAAAACGCTTCAAAAGCTATGGATGTTTGGAGCGCACACATTCAAAGTTTTGGACTGGGAAATTTTCTCGGCAATGATTTGTCAGTTGGAAAAAAAGGAAATGTACCAGATGGAAGTTATTATGACAAATGGTATCCGGACTTTAGATGGGGTGCAACGACCATTCTTTCCAATGCTATTGGACAAGGAGAAATTTTAGTTACACCTATTCAATTGGCGAATATGACTGCAGCAATTGCCAACAGAGGGTTTTATTATACGCCACATATTATAAAGTCCATTGAAGGAGAGGCCATTGATCCCAATTTTAAAATTAAAAAAGAAACCTCCATTGATGCTGTACATTATGAACCTATTATTGAAGGAATGCACAGCGTTTATAAAACAGGAACGGCCAATTTCTTAAGAGTACCGGGAATTGAGATTTGTGGAAAAACGGGGACTGCTGAAAATTTTACAAAAATCGATGGAATCAAAACACAACTTACAGACCATTCCATTTTTATTGCATTTGCACCTAAGGAGAATCCAAAAATCGCAATTTCAGTACTCGTTGAAAACGGGTATTATGGCGCGCGTTGGGCAGGACGTATTGCAAGTTTAATGATAGAAAAATACCTCAAAGGTGAAGTCACACTAAAAAAGACTGAGCAACTTGTGCTCAACAAAAGCTTAGAAAGTGAATACCTTAAACCTTACAGCGGAAAACCCTTTAAAATTAATCAATAATGAACCTCAATAGAGCAAATAGTTTTCAATTGGATTGGCTGCTGGTTTTCATATATGTGGGATTGGTTGTATTTGGGTATTTTAACATTGTATCAGCAGCAACTGGAGCTGAGTTTACATCTTACTTTGATGTTTCCAAACCCTATGGCAAACAATTGATTTTTATTGGTGCTGCTTTTATTTCAATCGTTTTTATTTTGGCTGTGGACGCAAAATTCTACGAAAGATTTGCCAGTATTATCTTCCTATTTTCGATGTCAACCCTCATCGGTCTTTTTCTGTTCGGAAAAAACGTCAATGGGGCGCTTTCCTGGTATGATATTGGAGGGTTTACCTTACAACCCAGTGAATTTGCAAAATTTGCTACTGCTCTAGCCTTGGCAAAATATGTGAGTGATCTTCAAACTAACATAAAAGAAGTGAGACATCAAATTCGAGCCAGTCTTATTATTTTAATTCCCGCAACCCTCATTCTTTTACAAAACGATGCTGGCAGTACGCTGGTTTTTATTGCCCTAATTTTTGTGCTTTACAGAGAAGGTATCCCCGATAAGTACATCTTAATTGGTTTTGCACTTTTTTTAGTAGCCATTGGAACACTTAAGTTTTCAGCCCTTGTTGTATGCGGTATTATCGCTGGCTGCCTTTTAATTAATCAATTATTTTTCAAAAAAAAGAAAAAGAAGTTTGGCGTTGCACTGTGGATTTTAATTGTTAGCATTGGCTTGGGTTTTGCGACGGAGTGGAGTTATAACAATGTGCTTCAAAAACACCATCAAGACCGCATCGGACTTTGGCTGAGACTGGAAACAGATCCTGTTAAATTAAAGGAAATGAAACGGAACATTTCCTATAACCTAAATGAATCTGAGAAAGCGATTCGTGCTGGTGGAATAACAGGAAAAGGCTTTAATGAAGGAACGCGTACCAAAGGAAAATTTGTCCCTGAGCAACATACCGACTACATCTTTAGTACGGTTGCAGAAGAATGGGGCTTTTTAGGCAGCAGCTTAGTGGTACTGATGTTTGTGGTTCTAATTGGAAGGATTATTTTTTTAGCAGAACAACAAAAATCTCAATTTAGCAGAGCTTACGGTTATGGTGTGGCTTCGATTCTGTTTGTACATTTTTTAATAAACATTGGCATGGTAATGGGATTGATTCCAACCGTTGGAATTCCGCTGCCTTTTTTCAGCTATGGTGGCTCTGGCTTGTTGGGGTTTACCATACTAATATTTATATTTTTAAAATTGGATGCCAACCGGCTTAACGTTTGGTAGTGCTATTGCTTTTTGAGTTCTAATTTTTCAGCAAAATAATCACAGAAATCTTTCATTGTAGCGGTCATTTTTTCGTCTTGAGTGGCCCGCATAAAGGTGTCGCTCATGGTCACCAATGTCTGATGAAAAAATAATTTCATTTCGTCTACGGGCATGTCCTTGGTCCAAAGATCAATACGCAATGATTCTTTATTTACAGAATCCCAAACTGATAAAAAAAAGGCCTTGGCTTCTTGATTGTTTACGCCTCCATCTTCAGCGGTCCAATGAAGGGATTCGGGGATTTTGTTTTCGTCCAATGAAACTTGTAATTCAATTTTAGAAGTATGTGATTTTGCCATCAGTTTTTTGGTTTAAATTTTGCCTTGTTAAAAATGGATTGGGCGTCCATTTGAAGCATTTGCAATAGAGATGTGTTGTTGTTTTTTACATAAGATCTAATTATTTTCCAACCTATGTAACGGCCTATTGACCCTGGAGATTCGCTGTCTAATTCTAAATTAAACCTAGAAAAGGGTCCAGGGTTTATAAAACGTGTTAGGAGTTTGGGCTCGGTGCTGTACAGCAGTTCTTTTTCTACAAAATACTGCCAAATGTAAAATTCATTGGCTTCCGCCCATTGCAACTCATCTTCAGTATAGCCGATCTTAATATAATCTTCGGCACTCGGCACCCAGAGATCCTTGAGGTATAATTTTTTCCCTTGATAAACAAGTTCCTCTAAAAACGTATTTCTTCTCGGCGAATTGATCCACCTGGCTGCATAGGTGTCGGCCAAATCCATCACGATTTGATCTTTATTCATGTTCTTTTTGATATAGCTGTAAAATCCATCGTAGAATTCATGTGTAGCGCCCAAGTAATTATCAATACCAATCAAGACAATAGAATCTGTTACAATAACTTTATTGCGATAATCAACGTCTGAATAAATGGTTATTAATCGAGGTTTTTTTAAAGAAGGATTGTAATATTTAATATGCTTGTAAAGGGACCTTAAATCCAATTCGGTAGATTCAAAATTTACAAATACACTGTCTACAGACGCTTGAATTAGTTTTTGAATTGGGTCTTGTGTTCGCTTTAGAAATACAGAATCGGGGGTTTGCTTAGGAAATAAAAAGGGATATGGCATCTTTAAATAAGGCAGATGCTCCGCTTTAATTTTCATAAAGGCTTGATCAAAACGCTCTATCTTAACTTCCATTGGAACGGCCTGAATTTCTTTTTGCAAAGCAGACTTTCTTTCACAGGAAAACACACTTATAAGCAAGCATAAAGCTGCTGTTATTTTAAACTTATATGAAAAGAATAATTTAAAAGTCATAAACTGTAATCATGAGTGAATTGAAACAAAAATAATCAATAGCTGTCAAATGATGCTGTGATTTTTAAAATTCCTTAAAGATTACCGGCGTAGTGTAAAATGACCTTGTTTGACGAAAACACTACCATCCGATTTTGTGAGCTCTATAGCATACCAATAATCACTGGTTGGGAGCCGGGCACCGTTGTAAGTTCCATTCCAAAAATTAGAATTGATACTCATGTTTTTAAGGAGTTTTCCATAGCGATCAAAAATTAAGATTTTAGAAAAAATATAGTCTCCCAAAATGACTCCCTTAATGCCCCAAGTATCATTGTATCCATCATTGTTAGGAGTGAAAAAATTGGGAATGTACAGCACGGGGATTGTAATTACAACCTCAGCACATTGTAATTCATCACGCACATACAAGCTGTAAAAACCACCAGTGAGCTGATAAAAATTACCCGCATCTTGATACGCTGCTACCAAATTTCCATTTTCGTCAACCAACTCAAATTCATAATTGGCACTTCCTAAAGCTGCTTCATCAACCACAATAGAATTATTGGAAGTTCCTTCAACAATGGTGATATTCTCCAATGTTATGCTAGGCGGTTCAGATTCAAAAACTTCAAAAAACTGAGATCGAGAACAGCTGCCATTCAAATTGGATACAGTCACCTGATACTCCCCTAATTGAGAGGCCACAAGTTCTGGCTGGGTTGTATTAATAACACTCAAATCCGGGAGGGTCCATTGGTAATTAAAATTTAAAGTTGGATCCTCAAGGTCTAACTCTATCAATTCGGAAGTTCCGTTACAAATCACAACATCCTCTACCAAAAAGTTTGTGTTGGGATGGACCACAAAGTCAATGTCTATTACAGCATCTACACAAGTAGCGTTAGATACAACAACTGTAATTCTTTGAGAAGCCGTCAAAAATATAGCCGGAAATGGGCTTGTAATAATCGCTCCATTGGCATCTTGAAGTGGGTTCCCCAATGCATCAAAATAAGCGACTGACATATTGGTTTGGGAGCCCAAAACCGTTGCCTCTAAATTAGAAGTATCAAATAGAAAAAGTCCATCGTTATCCGTTTCACATTCAGGGAGAGATGAAAATGAATTGGCCTGGGGTGTGTCAAAAAATGGAATATCAAACTGACTGATATCAGAACAGCCAGTAGAGTTATTGAAAATTCTGTAAAAAACGGTCTCAAGACTTGTTGTATTGGTAATACTGCTCACAGCAGCTGTATTGTTTTGAGCATCCGAAAGTGTCAAATAGTAATCTACTGTGAAGTCTGTGGCCGCTTGGGCTCCTAAAATTTCAGCATCAAATTGCGAATTCAAATCCACTGTCTCTGTATTAGGACCACTAACACAAAATGTTGGAATTGATGGGGTGTTTAAGTCTGGAAGTGGGTTGACCACCAGCTCAACATAAGGTCCTAAACCAACACAAGAATTATCAATATCAGAATCCAAACGTACCCAAATTGTTTGATTGGATCCTGTTGTGTTTTCGTAATTTGAAATAGCAACAATGGGATTAATTTCAGACAAGGCATCCGCCTCTGTTTCATAATAGGAAACTGTTAAAGATTGGGTTGGAGGGAATAAGCCTAAAATAATGGCTTCTGAAGCACTGAAGTCAAAGCTTGTAATACCATCCGAATCGTCATAGCATTGGGGGTATGGTGGAATCGAAAAGTTGGCAGGAACTTGGGTTGTTGAAACAAATAGATTCAGCTCTAAAACCAAAGCACAACCCTCCACCGTTTCTACACGAACAAAAATTTGGTTGGGATTTATTAGAGGATCCGTGCTTAAGTTTTCATAATCTATGGGACTCGCTATGGCATTGGTATTTCCTTGCTCCGCATCTGAATAATTGTGGTAATAGCTGAACGATTCATTTGTATGATTAGAAGAAATTAAAGCATTGGCTTCGTTTAAATTAAAAATTGTTACCCCATCTGTATCTTGGTCGCATTGAAATAAACTGAGATTGGAAACAATTACTGGTAAAGGATTAATTATAAGTTCAATAGGATCAGAAAAAAATGTTTGACAAACCAAATCGTTTCGGGTCATTTCTGTTCTAAAAAGTGTATTGGTGAGGCTCGTTGATATGTTTAAAATTTCTAGTGTGTTGGTGTTTACATTTTCAAAACTTGAAGGGGTTTCAGCAAGGGTGCTCCAGGTCGAACCCCCATCAATACTTTGCTCCCACACAACTGAGTCGTAGAGATCTGAATTGGATTCTAAGTCAATTTGAAGACTTGTACCCCCTGATTCACAAATAAATTGTGGCGTGATGACTGCAGCAGGAATAACTTCGATATATTCTTGAAAGTCAAATAAGCCATCGGCATTGGTATCAATTGCGAAATTATAACCATTCCCACCAACAATTAGCCCGCGACCATCAATACCAGTTCCGTCTAAAATTCCAAGGGTTCCAGCAAAGCCAGCCTCGTCAACATCAAAACAGCCATCGGAATCGGCATCCAGTTCCGTAAAATCTGGTAGGCCATCGCTGTCAGAGTCTAGAGGAACTATGGGTTCTGCTATATCGGATACGCCATTAGAATTACCATCGGTAAAGCCTAAATCAATTTGTCCATTATTATCTAGATCTTGGGTGTTAACTCCAATACCTGCTTCAAATAAATCGTACAAACCATCATTGTCACTGTCTAAGTCCAAATAATCATAGACAAAATCTGAATCTGAATCTACAGGATTTTGTGCATTGTCATGATGGCCATCATTATTGTTGTCATTGGCTTCCAATGTATCGACCATACCATCTTGATCAGCATCCAGTATTGAATTTCCACTTTCAATAAGATCATAAATACCATCATTGTCACTGTCCAAATCAAAATTATCCGTAATGGAATCGCCATCAGAGTCCACAGCACGACAGCTTTGTGTTAGTTGAAAAGCCACCTCATTGGAATTAATTTCAGAACTGTTAATGTATTTAATTTCGAACTGAGTTGCATTTTGGCTTTGAAATGAAAAGGTACCGCCTCCTGTTGCCAAACTGGCGGCGTTGAGTTTAAATCTGATTTCAAATGCGGTAAAACTTGTAATATTATTATCATAAACGCCATCATAATTGACATCAATCAGCAATTGATTGTCGGGGTTATAAACAGAAACGGTCTCATCATAAGGTACACTCAAAATATAGAGTTCAGAATCTTCCATAGCACCACTGGATTGTGCTGCCGAAGCTTGCTTAATCCTAAACTGGGTTGGCGCATCAAAACTGAGTTGGTAAGTCGTTGTACTTAGAATTGTACCGACGGTTGGTGCTGCGCTCAAAAGCATAGATTGATCTGAAAACCCTTGAAAAGGAACCGCTAGAGTATTGGCGGTACTTGACACAAAAGTTGAAGTAAAATATGGCCCTGAACTGGCCGAAAGGTCAAAATTGAAATCGCAATTAGATTCTAGAACGTTTAAAATTCCATCGTTGTCAAGATCGTAATCCAAATTATTATTCACACCATCATTATCATAATCGCCTGCACAGACACTGACTGGAATATTATCTGATAGAACGGATGAGCAATCAAGAATAACCCCTTCCAATTGGTAAAACCCAGGAGAACTCGGGATGTAGGCTTCGTTCGTAGCACCAGCGATGCTAACCCCATTGTAAAACCATTGATAGGTATCAAATGTTTCTTCACTGCCTAGACTTAGCTCTATAAAAGGTATACACAACTCTTGAGTAGCAACGTCAATAGCGTCTGATGTAATTTCAGGCTTAAAAATAAATCCCGAATAAAAACCACCAAGGGCTGCAGCGCCATTGGCACCATAATAAGAAACATAAATTTGTCCGTCAGACGCAACACTTACGTTACCCGAAAGTCCACCAATTAAATAGGTTACATAATTCGAATTTCCGTTCACATTTTGAGGGATCGCCGTGGTTGGACTGCCATTGACACTTACAACAGCNCCCGCTTCTGCGACNACTGTAACACCGCCATTAAATGTGACNTCACCAGATCCTGAGGATTGAATAAGTGGAATGTTGTCAATGGANCGTGGGGCCTTNCAGTTTAGAGGCGGCACAAAAAATAGNTCTTGATTCGCTTCGCTGTTTGTNCCTCCAATCCCCTGATAAGCAAAGGTTGTTTTNGAAGTCCAAACATAGAGGTTACCCCCTGGGTTTGAACCGGATAAAGATTGGGTGCTAAAATTACTACCATCAATACTGATGTATTCTCCAGCATTTACNGTAGTGAGNAGACTTCCCGATGAAGAATCGCCATTGATCCAAACTTCGGTATTGTCGTAATGCGCTACGATCAATGGCCTTTCAATGGCGTCAAAACCATTGGCACGCACAAAAATGTATTCACTAAATTCCTGACCGTCAATTGCAATGGTTTCCAATGGTGCAATTTGGTCAATCCCCGCATCACGACCATTACCATTAGAATTACTACCATTAAAAGAACCGCAGTTGACAACAATGGGCTTGTTAGAATTGACCAACGCACCAATAAGACCATCTCTATTAGAAGTTATTTCAGCTGGATTCAAGGCAATAACATAAGACTCTCCAGCATCCAAGACTGTTGAAAGCGGCGTATTATTTTCGATAATAATATCTACTTGAAGGTCAGAAAAATCAACCTGAGTATTATTTTCGGTGGCCATCACAGACACAAAATTCATATAATCTCTATTGTTGGATGAAAATGTTTTTAGATTTGTAAAGGTTCCAACCCTAAACGTTTTGCCAAGACCCGACAGTCCTTTAGAAACCAATGACCCTGCTTGATTTTGATTTCCAGCAATGAGACGAATGGAAGCATAAACAGGTTTTTCTGATTGAATGATATAGCCTTTATTTGATACAGAGCTTGCAGTATTGGAAACCGGCAGTATAAATGGAGTATTGTCTCCAATTCCTATATAAATCTCTAACGGACTTGTGTTTGAAACGGTATAATTTATAACACCACTCCCAACCTGGTTGACCGCGACATTGACAGGGTTTTCATTAGGTGTTGAAATGTGTAAATATTGATTTTGAGGTATGGCATTATTATCTGAAGCAGCTGTTATGGGTGGGATGTAATGGGTGCGGCTTAATTGTGCCTGTAAAAGCCCATAGCAAATCAAAAAGACAATGCTGAAAAAAGATCTTATTGTGATATGCTTAAAAACGAACAAGGTTTAAAATTTTTAGTAAAGAAGAGTTAATTGTATTTTAAAATTTAGCTTTTGTAGTTTGAGGGGTTTCAAAGAAGCAAAGAATAACTTACTTTTGTTATTAATCTAGACAAAATGAATACTACTGCGGTTGTAAATCACATCACTAAATGGTTAAAGTCTTATGCCGATAAAACCAATATCAAAGGTTTTGTTGTCGGGGTATCAGGGGGGATCGATTCAGCAGTAACTTCGACATTGTGTGCCAAAACCGGACTGAGTCTGTGGTGTTTAGAGATGCCGATTCATCAAGCACCCAGTCATGTAAGCCGAGCTCAAGAACACATCTCCCATTTAAAAAATACCTACTCTAATGTTGCCTCTTCTAGAGTTGACCTAACCCCTAGTTATGAGGCTTTGAAATCAGAAGTGTCCTCAGATGGCACTCAAGACGAAATTGAGATGGCGCTTGCCAACACACGCGCAAGATTGCGAATGGCAACGCTGTATTATCACGCTGGACTCAAAGGGTTTTTAGTGGCAGGCACAGGAAATAAAGTTGAAGATTTTGGGGTCGGTTTTTACACAAAATATGGTGACGGAGGGGTCGATTTAAGTCCTATTGCAGACCTTTTAAAATCTGAAGTTTATGAATTAGGAGCACAGCTTAATGTTCCCAAAAGCATTATGGGGGCCGCTCCAAGTGATGGTCTTTTTGAAGATGCTCGAAGCGATGAAGACCAAATTGGGGCTTCTTATCCAGAGTTAGAATGGGCCATGGCTATGAAAGATCTAGGGAAAACTGCAGTTGATTTTACGGGCAGAGAACTAGAGGTTTTTAATATTTTCATGCAATACAACACTGCAAATTCCCACAAAATGAACCCGATTCCTGTTTGTGTGATTCCTGAAACAGTTAGAAAAATGAAATCATGATTAGGGTGCTTATCGCTGACCACCAACCCATTGTAAGCTATGGAATTCGCATGCTTTTTGAATCTTCATCAGATATTAAAATCGTCAATTCTGTAAACACCAAAAAACAATTGATGGACTATTTAAAAAAGGGAAGCATTGATGTTGTGCTTTTGTCATTAGACTTCGGGGACTCCAATGGCATCACCATTTTGAGAAATATAAAAAAGGAGTTCAACGAAATTAGAGTGCTTATTTTCAGTTCACAAGCTGAAAATATTTATGCAGCGAATACTATTAAAACGGGTGCTTCGGGATACCTTTCAAAATCAGCCACAACAGCTACCATTAAAAGAGCAATTCTAAAAGTTTTTAAAGGTGGTATTTATGTCAGCAATGCCATGGCAAGAAAATTGACTTTTGAAAAAACCCAGGAACAAACAAATTTATACAACAAACTCTCCACACGGGAAATTGAAGTATTAAATTTAATTTGTAGCGGTAAGAAAAACAACGAAATGGCTGTCGAATTGAACATCAACCCAAAAACAGTAAGCACCTACAAGACCCGTCTTATGAAGAAACTGCAAGTCAATAACATCATTGCGTTGATTGATTTGGGGCGGCAAAAAAATTAATCAGAGAACTCTGTTAAGCTTTCTTGAAAGCAACATTTTTAAATTGGAATAATTTAAAACGTCTTCTAAAACTTCGGAATGATCCTTTGAAACGTCTTGTGTCTTGATTTTAAATTCTGTTACTTTTTGGTCAATTAAAAAGCATCTTAAACTTAAAATCGTTTCACTGACCAGCTGAGAAATACTCAAATCTTTGGGTTTAGGGAAAATATTATTTTTCTCCCAATTGTGGAGGCGATAGCGTTCATCATTCATTAAAATTGAGGTAATAATTGCGGCTAACTTGGGATCAATGCGTTGTATGAAATTATCAAATGAAAATGCTTCAGACTGATTTAAATGATCAATAATTAGATAATAAATCGTTTTAAAATCTGCATTACTAAATTGCATTTCATCTTCTTGTAAATCTAAATAGATTTTCTCAAAGACCTTGGCTTTATGTGTTACAGGCTCTAAAACAAGTACTCCATCTTCGTTTTCTTTTAAAATCAAATCTTCAAAGTCTTCAGATCGATTGCCATACAACAACAGAACCTCAATGATTTTTTGTTCCAGTTCAAATTGAATGTTTACTTTTTTGGGAGCGGAAGTGGTTTTGACAACCTCAAAGGATTTCTTTTCCTTTTGATAGTTTTTGTTGGCTTCGGCGTTGCTTTTTTTCAACATTTGAGCCAATGTGCTAAAAAGTACTTCTTCGCTTATGTCCATGATTCTGGCACATTCACGCACATAAATCTCTTGTTTTATTTGATCCGAAATTTTAGAAATACTGCTGACCATGTCACGAATTAAATCCGCTTTGGCAATCGGGTCATTTGCGGCCTCTTTCATTAACAGAGATGCTTTGTAGGCTATAAAATCCTTGGCATTTTCTTTGAGATACTGCTGCAATTCCTCCATTGTATTTTGCTTGGCAAAACTGTCGGGATCCTCTCCTTCTGGAAACGTACATATTTTGACATTCATCCCTTGTTCCAAAATCAAATCAACCCCTCGTAATGCGGCACGAATCCCAGCCGCATCGCCGTCAAACAGAACTGTAATGTTTTTAGTAAGCCTGTTTATGAGTCTGATTTGTTCGGCAGTCAGGGCCGTGCCTGATGATGAGACGACATTTTTAATGCCTGTTTGATGAAATTGAATCACATCTGTGTAGCCTTCTACTAAATAACAATTGTCTTCTTTCGCGATGGTTTGTTTGGCAAAATAAATTCCATATAAAACCTTGCTCTTGTGATAAATGTCACTTTCTGGTGAATTAAGATATTTTGCTGCTTTTTCATTCTTGGCCAAAATACGACCGCCAAAACCCAATACACGTCCAGACATGCTGTGAATTGGAAACATGACACGTCCTTTAAATCGGTCAAATTGTTTCTCTTCTTTGATGATGGTCAGCCCTGTTTGCCCTAGGTATTTTAATTGATAGCCTTTTTTTAAAGCCGCATCCGTAAAACCACTCCAAGCATCTGTTGAATATCCAAGTTGAAATTTTTTAATGGTTTCACGAGTGAAACCCCGTTCTTTAAAGTAGCTCAATCCAACCGCTTTTCCAGCATCTGTTTTATGCAGTGTGTTTTGAAAATAAGTATTGGCAAATTCCGAAACCAGATACATACTTTCTCTATCTCCTGCCGCTTCTTTTTGGGCGTCACTTTGGATGGTTTCTTCAATTTCAATATTGTATTTTTTAGCCAAATACCGGATAGCTTCAGGATAGGTGAAATGCTCGTGCTCCATTAAAAATGAGACGGCAGTGCCGCCTTTACCTGTAGAGAAATCCTTCCAAATTTGTTTTACTGGAGACACCATAAAACTCGGGGTGCGCTCTTCACTAAAGGGACTGAGACCTTTAAAATTACTGCCCGCTTTTTTTAGTTGCACAAAATCACCAATGACCTCTTCTACACGGGCCATGTCAAACACTTGATCTATTGTTGACCTTGAAATCAATTTTATGGTTTTATATAAGTTAAATATTCAGTACAAACGTAAAGATATAAAAACTAATACATTTCAAGTAGAAAATGAAGAGACGAAGGACAAAGGTTTATTTGTTGCGATCAATGACATAGTTTACCATCATTACCAAGGCTTCTTTGTATTTAGATTCTGGATAATGTTGAATCAATTCAAGTGCTTGACTTTGGAATTCTTTCATTTTTGATACTGCATAATCCAAGCCTCCGTTGTCTTTAACAAATGCAATGACCGCTTTGACTCTTTTGGGGTCTTTGTTATAGCGCTTAATGGAGTTTACAATCCAGTCGCGGTCTTTGTTGGAACAATTATTCAGTGTATAAATTAAGGGGAGTGTCATTTTTTGTTCTTTGATGTCTATGCCTGTTGGCTTGCCAATTTTTCGAGATCCATAATCGAATAAATCGTCCTTGATTTGAAATGCCATCCCAATAAGCTCTCCAAACTTTCTTAAAATTTCTACATCCTTAGAATGTGGTTTGACAGATGCGGCGCCCAAACTGCAACAAGCCGCAATTAGAGTGGCTGTTTTCTGACGGATAATATTGTAATAAATAGCCTCTGTAATATCTAAAGTTCTGGCTTTTTCAATCTGAAGCAGTTCTCCTTCACTCATTTCTCGAACCGCAACCGAAATGATTTTTAATAAATCAAAATCATTGTTGTCAATACAGACTAAAAGTCCTTTAGACAATAAAAAGTCCCCTACTAAAACAGCAATTTTATTTTTCCAAAGGGCATTTATGGAAAAAAAGCTTCGACGTTGATTGCTGTCATCAACCACATCATCATGAACCAGGGTTGCGGTGTGAATGAGTTCGATAACAGAAGCACCGCGATAAGTCCGCTCACTGAGCTCACCATTGGAAACCATCTTTGCAGATAGAAACACAAACATGGGGCGCATTTGTTTTCCCTTACGATTGACAATATAATGGGTGATTCTATTCAGCAGAGCCACTTTACTTGACATAGAAAGGCGAAACTTTTTTTCAAAAAGTTCCATCTCAAAACTTATGGGTTTTTTTATGCGCTCAATGACTTTCAAATGCAAATATTTATTTGCAAAATTAAGCATATAAAAACAAATGCGTGTGAGGCGAAAATTAAATTTTAACGACTGCTATAGAAAAAATAAGTTTTAGCTAAAAATTGGGGCCGCTTGGGTTTGAAACAAAGGTTCAATAATCTTGTTGAGTTGTTCGTATTCAATCAAAAAAGCATCATGGCCATGAATAGAAGAAATCTCGTGGTAATAAATCTCTGAAAATTTCGATTGCAGGAGTTGTAACGTTTGCCTGTTCTGTTTGGGTACAAAAAATAAATCTGTTTCGATTCCTATCATGTGAATTTTCGCATTAATAGAATTGAGCACCTCTACAGCGTCTTGATTTTCTGTAGTAATATCAATTGTTCTTAAAAGTTGATTCATCAATTTATAGGCCGACAGTTGAAAGCGCTGTTTTAGCTTTTCACCATGATGTAAAAGCCAAGATTCAATATTGAATAATTGTAAGTCCTCAGTTTTTGAACGTTCAAACCGTGCTGCAAACGAAGCCGGAGTACGGTAGCACAACATGGCATGCATTCTTGCGTCGTGTAGTGGGTTTTTAGAGTTAATTAAAAACTGTTCTTGGATCAAACAGTTGGCAATGATCCAATCTGTAGATTTCCAATCACTCGCAATGGGAATCAAGTGTTGGGTAATGTTGGGGCTTAATGCTACCATTTCCCATGCGATGCTCCCCCCTAAGGACCCACCAATAATGGCATATAATTGATTTATCTCCATAGAGCCAAGCCCCGAAATAAACATTTGAGCAATATCTCTGGATACAAAATCCTTGTAATTTTCTATCAAATTATTTGGGTTTCCATCATAACCATTCCCTGGGATATTAAAAGCCAAAATAGTGTAATGCAGCGTGTCAATTGTTTTACCAGGTCCTATCATTGAACGCCACCATCCGGTTTCACCACAGACATTTGAGTTTCCTGTTAAAGCGTGATTTACCAAAACTATAGGGGCTGTATTTAATGCACACCCAAACAACTGATAAGACAATTGTGTGGCGTGTTTCTTACCAGAAATTAAGGTGTGCTCAGGTAGGTTTATGTATTTTAATGCCTTCAACACTTTATTTATTAGGAATTACAATGGACTTGTAAATTTACTGCGCTAAAAGCCGTTTCCAAATCTGCTTTGAGATCATCAATATTTTCCAATCCGACCGACAAACGAATAAGGTCTTTAGTAACTCCTGTGGACGCTTGTGCTTCATCACTTAATTGTTGATGGGTGGTACTCGCTGGATGAATGATCAAAGATTTTGTATCTCCAATGTTTGCCAATAAAGAAAATAGTTTTGTGGTGTCTGCAATTTTTTTAGCAGCATCATATCCCCCATTGACACCAAAGGTTACAAGACCACTTTGTCCCCTTGGTAAGTAACGTGCTGCTAAAGATTTGTAAGCACTGTTTTCCAATCCAGGATAATTCACCCAAGCAACTAAATTCTGCTTTTGTAACCACTGAGCCAGTAGCAATGCGTTTTCACTGTGCTTTTGGATTCTAACTTCCAATGTCTCCAATCCTTGGATAATTTGAAATGCATTAAATGGACTGAGTGCAGCGCCATAATCTCGTAATCCTTCTATTCTAATTTTAGCTATGAATGCGGCCGCTTCTAGGGCTTCGCTGTAAACCAAGCCGTGATATCCAGGGGAAGGTTCCGTAAATTCTGGGAATTTTCCATTGGTCCAATCAAAAGTTCCCGCATCAATAATGGCACCTCCTAAGGCTGTACCATTGCCATTGATGTATTTTGTAAGAGAATGAATTACAATATTGGCGCCGTGTTCAATAGGATTTAATAAACAAGGTGTGGCAACAGTATTGTCCACGATCAATGGGACTTTAGATGATTGTGCTTGTTTAGAGATGGCTTCTATATCCAAAACGTCCAACTTAGGGTTTCCTAAAGGTTCAATAAAAAATGTCCTAGTATTTTCTTGAACTGCAGTTTTAAAATTTTCAGCATCTGATGGGTCTACAAATGTAGTTGTGATTCCATGTCTTGGCAAGGTAACGCTCAACAAATTGTAGGTTCCCCCATACAAACTACTAGAAGCAACAATATGATCTCCCGCTTTTAAAAGCGTTAACAAAGTCGTAGCAATGGCCGAAGTGCCGGAAGCAGTAACAACTGCTGCAATCCCACCTTCCAAAGCAGCCAAGCGCTGTTCCAAAATATCATTTGTTGGATTGTTTATTCTTGTGTAAATATTACCAGGTTCAGCCAATGCAAACAGATTAGCGGCATGATCTGAATCGTTAAAAACATAAGCTGTGGATTGGTAAATAGGTACGGCTCTCGTACCAGAGGTTTGAGAGGCATCGTGGCCCGCATGTAGTGCGTTTGTTGCAAATTTTTGGGTACTCATTTTTCAGTTTTTTTTGAGTTAATAATTAATTAAAACAAAAGTAAAACACATCATTTTTGATGAATCTTAACGAAAAATGTTATAAAGAGTATGTCCTAATTTTATAGTAATTAGCACTTGTTATCTATCTAATTATAAAAAATAAATAGTAGAATTTAGCACCTACTCTAATTTGGTTAGAGGGTTGCTAAGGCGTCAACGGGTCTAATCCCTATACCTTTCTTGATAACACTTCAATAAGTTGTTGAACTTTGTATGTGCAAATATTCAAACATAAAAATCAGATAACCAAATTTTTTTCTAATTATTTTAAATATTGATGTTAATTTTAGTAAATTTTTCTTTAATTATGTCTGCTGTAGATTTATTTTCTATTTTACTTTCTAACCAAGAAATTATATCCAGGTATAAAAAAGCACGCCTTTCATAGGGGTGATCTTCATAAGTTAAAAGTTTTTGATGTAAACCTCTAAAAGCGGCTTTTAGTTCGTTTGGATAGATGTCCCCTAAACTCTTTAAAAAGGAAACCATTTCTTTTTGAACCGCATATAAATCTTCCATTTTAATCAAAAACTTATAGGTGTTTTTGATAAGACGATCGAGTTGGTAGTCAAGACCTGCCTCATAATGTGCCACTAAATTTAAAATTCGAGAAAAACACAACAAATCCTCTCTCATCTGCAGAGACTTGTTATTAATGATTTTAGAAAGAAAATAAATGGCGTTTTCATAATCACCGGTGCCAAAATACAAGCTGGCTATCTTATAGTAAAACACCATCACATGGTGTTCGTCTATTTGGTTGGCGTGTCTCTTCAAACCTTCAAGCACCTCTTCAATTAAAGGAAGGCCCTCGTTGAAACTACCTTCCATAAAATGTAAATTAATCTTATTGGAATACAGGTAAAGAAACACCAAGCCGTCAATATTATCGTCATGAGGGAACCACGCTTTTTGAGTTATTTGTTCAAAATCGTTTAAAACATTTTTAAATTTTTGATGGTGCTTTATGAAAAATAAGGCCTCTAAAAGATACTGGTATCCTCTTAAGAAAAACACAGGATTTAAAGGAATCATA
>NYVA01000032.1 GCA_002684355.1 Formosa sp. | reverse complement strand
ATTGGTGAAACAGGACCACAAGGGCCTGCTGGGCCACAAGGAGAACAAGGTAATCAAGGAGAAACTGGGGCCACAGGAGCGGCTGGACCAATAGGACTACAAGGGCCACAGGGTGAGCAAGGCCCGCAAGGAGATATTGGTGAAACAGGACCACAAGGGCCTGCTGGGCCACAAGGAGAACAAGGTAATCAAGGAGAAACTGGGGCCACAGGAGCGGCTGGACCAACAGGACTACAAGGGCCTGCTGGACCGCATGGAGAACAAGGAACAGCTGGTGATACTGGTTTACAAGGAGAAACAGGGCTGTCTGCATATGGTGTTTGGTTGGGCTTAGGAAACTCAGGGACTGAACAAGATTTTATTAACTCACTAACTGGGCCTGAAGGGCCAACTGGACCTTCCGGTGATAGCCTAACAAACTCTCCGTCCTCTTCACAGATATCTGATTACGTAATTTGTAATAATGAAGATTGTGTAAATAATTTATTATCAGAAAATTGGAAACTTTTTGGAGGGGTCTCAATTGACGAATCTAGGGGTGGGACAGGAGGAAATACTTTTTCTAGAAATTGGAAGCAAGCTTTAGTTTTTAGTACAGATTTTACCACGAATCAAATAGAAGATTATAAAGTAATTTTTGATCAAAATGAGGCTAATAATTTGATTTCTCAAGGCTATCAGCCTTATGGAACGCTAAGCTATGGGGAATCCAGAGGAGGAACAGGAGGAGGTAATTTTTCATCATCCATAGGACAGTCAATGGTAAAGTTGAGTTCAAATAACTCAGCTAATTTAGGTTTTGGGAATACTTTATATTTTTCAAATTCTGAAAATTCCAATGGAACTTCTGTTTTAAATAATTTAAATGGTAATTATTCAAACTTTCACGGAACATTTGTAACAAATGAAGCTGAAACTAATTCGTGGACGGTACCAGAAGGTATTTATGAAATAAAAATTATTCATTTCGGTACAGATGGTGGGGACTCAGGAATGTGGTGCGNNNNAACTCCACCAAATGGTTGCGCTTGGGGGGATTCTGAGGGCAAAGGTGGTTATGGAAGAGATGTAAGTTTTATATTTGATGTTAATCCCGGTGATATTTTTCAAATCACAAATGGTGAAAATGGGGTTAATAATCCTGACGGATATAAAGATTCGCCTCCAACAGTTGGGGGAAATGGTGGACTAAGTGAAATTTATATAAATGATCAGTTGTTGTTCCATTCAGTTGGGGGTTTAGGAGGAATTAGAGGCCAAGCACCATGTGGTCAATGTGCTCCTGGAGCTGGCTCGCAAGGGGCTAACGGTCAGGTTTACTTTTATGGTGATTCTCAAAGTGGATATGCAGCTTCAACACTTGCAAGTAGTTATAATTATGGTCTAAATCCCCTAGGCCTTAAACAGCTTTATCAAGATTTAAGGTTAGTAGAACTAAATCTTAATGGATTTCAGTTGACAGCAAAAACTGTAATTATTTATTAGACTTTTCTCCTTCTATATTTTCTCGAAAATCTGAATGAAGAACAACTCAAATCTACTAAAAACTGACAGACTTTTGACAGACATTGGCTTTTAGTTGTTTTCCCATTGTCTCCAGCTTAGGCTTTTCTCAAAGCAGCGGTATTACTTATCAAGCTGTTATTTACAATCCGTCAGGAGAAGAACTACCCGGCGTAGATAACCCTTATGCACCACTTACTAACCAAGACATATGCTTACAGTTTGGTATCGTAGATGCTGATGGAAATCAAGAATACCAAGAAGAAGTACAAGTCACTACCGATGCTTTTGGTATGGTGAATTTATTAATAGGCACTAATACCCAAACAGGTGGCTATGCTGCAGATTTATAATATGCATTTTAGAATTAAACGTCAAAATTAATAATAAAACATAGTCACCCCTTATAGTAGATTAAAAGTTTTCTTATATTGTANGATAAAACTAACTATTATGAAAAATATATTATTTCTTCTCGTATTTGTGTTTGGATTTCAATTAAATGCGCAAGACTCAGTAATTAAGCGTGATGGCTCTGAAATGAAAGTTAAAATAACTGACATATCAGATACTGAGCTCAAATATCAAAAACCTGGTTTATCAGTGTCTTTTAGTATGGATTTAGCAGACGTGTTGCTTGTAACTTTTGAAAATGGAGAAAGAATGACTTTCGAAAATATTAAAAGCAAGGCTAATAATTCCACTATATTATTGTCCTCTGGATCCCGAATACCGGTTGTAATGTCTGAAACTATATCCTCCGACAAAAAAGGTGGAAGAAAAGTAAACACTGGAGAAGTAATCTCTTTAACTGTTCAAGCTGATGTAACTGATATTGATGGAAATGTTTTAGTTTCTCAAGGCACTTTAGTTAATGGTACAGTCACATTGGCAGAAAAAAGAAAAGCGGCTGGTACAAAAGGTAAATTATCTTTCAGTGTAGCTTTTGTTAAAGCAGTTGATGGGCAATCAATTCCCGTAAATTTAAAATATGATTCTGATGGAAAGAGTAAAACTGCTATAGCTGTTGGTGCTGCAGTAGTTGTGGCTGCGCCTCTTCTATTAATCAAAGGTAAGCCAGCTGTAATTGAGGCTGGTACTGTTTTTAATGCATTAGTAGTTGGGGATAAAAAAATCAAAATTGAATAAAATCGCCAAAGTATCTGACTGTTAATCAGAGGGTCCTTGNCACTTCACCAATTGGCTCTGGANCTCTTACAGTCAATCACTAACGCTAATTAGCATTTTTTTGTGACTTTATACAAAGTAGTTGGTATTATGAGAAATTTATGTGATTGTAAATGTGATGAGTGTAATCAAGGTAATTGCAAAGAATGCTCTTGTTTAGATTGCTTAAGTGATTGTTGTAATTAAATGGGGAAAAGCAATAACGACCCGTTAGATCTTGGACCAAGACTGTATACTATTGAAGAATTTGGTTCAGTCTTGAGAAATAAATTTGGAGGTAATAATTATATTTCTGATATTATGTTGGCTGAAATATTTCTTGCCAAACACTCTAACTATTCTTGTAAAATTAAAAAGTCAAAAAACCATATCTCTCAAAAAAGCTGCGGTTGTTGTTAGTATTATGTTCTAACTAAATGAAAAAACTTATTTTACTCTCCGTTTTATTCATCTTCGCTTGTACTAGTGACGACAATAGTGATAATTCCGAAGCGAATTTACTTGAATTTTTAAAAGGCAAGGTTTATCAAAAAGAGATCCCGGGGGGCGCAAGGTACGTTTACTTTAATTTATCTTATCTTGGAGAAGACACTATTGGGAGCCAATACGAGGGATGGAATTGTTATGAAAAGTACAATGACTCAAATGAGAGCTTAGAGTGTTTTTTGACAGAAAGTATTTCTTCAAGTGATTATGGCTTATACTTGCAATGGTATACAGATACGATTATTAACACCCCAGACCAATTTAAATTGGATGGTATCTATANTCAGACTTGGATTGTAACAAAGGATGAAAATGACATGATTAGTATAGACTACAATTACAGTTTTGATGTTGATAATGGCTATACTGAAATAAGTTTAGAAGAATTTATGGCTTTAAATTGTATGTAATCAAAGTCATTTAAAGTTTTTATAACTTGCTAACAAAACTAACCAAATGAAAAAACTACTTTTATTCTCCGCTTTATGCTTCTTAGGATGTAACAATTCAAATCAAATTACAATCACCAAAGTTGAAGGCTCAACCGCCTACGATAAAGCCAAACTGTCGTTAAATGCATCGCAACCAACTGAAGCGGGGCATTTGTTTTCATTCAATTTGGAGAATTACGAACTCGGCATACAATCCCCTAAAGATTTCGATTACCAGCTTGCAAATTCTGCAAAGGGGCAACACATTCATTTCATCATAAANAATGGACCTTATTCCGCAAAATATACAAANGAGTTTGTTCATGACAAGTGGGATCAAACCGACGTTAATAATGTAGTTTTAGCCTTTTTATCTCGATCCTATCACGAGTCTGTCAAAAATAAAAACGCCTATTTTTTGACTCAAATTGGNGGTGAAGATTCTGATAAAAAAGATTTATCAAAAGAGTTGTTGTTTTACAGCCGGCCAAAAGGTGTTTATAAAGGCGCTGACACTAAGCGNGTACTCCTAGATTTTTATTTGGTTAACACCAGTCTCGCGCCCGATGGGAATAAGGTTAAAGCGACCATACAAGACAGCGAATTTTTAATTGATGAATGGGCCCCATACTATATTGAAGGATTACCGAAGGGCGAAATTTCAATTACATTAGAATTGATAGACTCCAAAGGTCATTTAATAGACAGTCCCTTTAATCCTTCAGGACGAACAGTTGTCCTTGAAGATTAGTTAGAATTTTATAGCTTTACTTTCGTTCCATTAATTTTAAGCAATGATGCTCCATTTTTGTCTTCCATAAATACCTTTGTTTTAATTTCCCCAATGGACTTAAAGGTTTCGATGATTTGGCCGCTAATACCAGCGTTGGAAAAATCTATAAAGTTCCAGGACATTGTTTGCTCTTTGTCATTCCATTTACCGGTCCAAAAACTATTACTGCCATCATTTCTAAACTCCCAACGGTTAAATTGCCTTAACATTTGGTCGTAACGAATAATATGCTTGCTAACACTATTGCCATTATAAACCATTATTTCAAGGTAATTATTGAAAAGGATTAAATTAGATTCTGTTTTGCCACGCGTTTCAACCCTTTCAGGGATCCATGCGGATGCTTCAAAAACGGCACTATTTTGCCATTTACCCTCCCATTTTGCCAAAATATCAAAAGCCTTATTTTTTGATAATTCCTGAGAATTTATATAGCATGTGCTTAAAACCAGCACTACCAATGTATGTAGTATATTTTTCATTTTGTTATATTTCATGATAATACAAATCTAATATTATTTTTAAATCGCTTCCGCATCACTAATTGAAATCGGCACAGATGACTATTGATGAGAGGCTTTATGGCTTGACTTAAAACTTTAGATGCCTTACAGTATCTTGGTTGTCAATTATTTGTTTTAAAGATTCTATNCCGAGTTGAAGGTGTTTTTTGTCAAATAAAGCCGCATTGATGTTATCATTTGCTTCTGTTTTGATGCCTTCAGGAATCATGGGTTGGTCNGTTACTAACAGCAATGCTCCAATAGGGACCCTGTTGTGAAACCCTACCGTAAATAAGGTTGCTGTTTCCATGTCAATTGAATAGGCTCTTATTTTTTTTAAATAATTTTTAAATTTAGTGTCAAATTCCCAGACCCTTCTATTGGTGGTAAAAACGGTTCCAGTCCAATAATCAATTTCTTGGTACTTTAATGCAGAAGAGATCGCTCTTTGAAGTGAGAACGAAGGCATTGCGGGTACTTCGATAGGGAAATAATCATTGGAGGTCCCTTCACCTCTGATTGCTCCAATTGGTAAAATAAAATCTCCGATTTGAATGCGCTTCTTCAAGCCCCCACATTTACCCAGAAACAGCACTGCCTTTGGTTTAATTGAAACCAATAAATCCATGACAGTTGCCGCATTTGGACTGCCCATACCAAAATTAATAATTGTAATATTTTCAAAAGTAGCCGACGGCATATTTTTGTTTTTACCATCCACAGAAACATTATTTATCTTAGCAAATTCATCAACATATTTTTGAAAATTGGTGAGCAGAATAAAAGCGCCAAACTTTTCTAAGGCTATTCCTGTGTATCTTGGCAACCAGTCTTTTACAATTTGTTTTTTAGTTTTCATATGCTGTTTATAGGTTTTTTAAGGCACTTCAAAGTCTGTTCCAAAATAACAAATATGATTTTGAAACCTTATCAACTAAACTTCCTTCCAATAATTCCATTCACCACTTAAGATGTAAAGTTCAATAATTTTTTNGAAATTTACAGATTTATNAGAATNGCCACTTTNTAAATGGTTTGGCACAACNGCCCTTACAATCTCTTTGATTTNATCTTTTANAAAANTCTGTCCTCTTNNGCTAATNTCTTTTTGGTNGAANTGTTGAAGTTTATTTTTAATGGCTTTTTCCTTACCTAAATAAAAACTGAAATGAGNATCTTTAAATTTCACNATGCAATTGTAAGTTGACCAGCGCTTATCAAATCCTACNGAGACCACCAATTTATTTTGNCCTNCATTAACTTTGAGTTTATTNCTNATTTCTTTTTCCTGGATTTTTATNGCATTNATCTCNTTTATTATTTTTNTCTTTTTATTTAGNAGCGACTTCTTTTTTGATTNGAGTGTGTTTAGGCTATTTTTAAGNTCTAANTTGGATGNATTCATNTCTAAATANTAATAGGTTTTANAACTCTATACTAAATATATAAATTAAATTTAATAATATAGTAAAATTTAAAAAAATATCACTCCCTTATTCATCCAGTAATTTTACAATCGACTCAATTTTACCGCACAACTTTTTTTGTTTTAAAATAAAAGTTATATTGCGCTAACAATTTATATTAATAAATAAAAGATAAAATTATGAAATGGTATTTAAAAATAATGGCGCAATATGTAAATTTTAGTGGCCGTGCCCGAAGAACTGAGTATTGGATGTTTGTATTGTTTTACTCTCTAATATTATTTGCAGCCTTAATTCTAGACAACATCCTAGGATTTGACTTTAAATACGAGATGATGGGACAAACCGTCAGTACAGGTTACGGGTGGGGGTATCTTCTAGTCGCTGCTTTACATTTTCTTCCTGCACTTGGAGCGGTTGTTAGACGATTACACGACGTTGGAAAAAGTGGATGGATGTACCTTATTATTCTTATTCCGTTAATTGGGGTTATTTGGTTATTGGTACTTCTTGTAAAAGACAGTCAAGATGGAGAAAACAAATATGGCTCCAATCCTAAAGCATCTGCCTAGCCATTTTAAAAATTCTCAATTCATATCACACACTCACATTTAGCATTAATAAATTTGAGTGTGTAATTAGAAGAATTCAATGCTAATCCAAAAGGATTTTACTCGATTTGATAACTATGTTTCTCAACCAGAAACATACAAAAGCTTGTTTGAGCCCCGTAGTCTTTGGGACAAAATGAGTTTTCAACTGGACTATGATAAACCACCAATTATTGAACATAATTGTATTATGGCTTTTTTTATCACCTCAAACAAGCATGGCAAAATAAACTTTCCATTAAAGTTTACAAAGCTTTACAGTCATAAATCCCATCGCAGTTTGATCAAAATGTCACTTACAGGGAAACACCCAATTCTTTTATTTATAGAGCGATTTTTTTTTCATTTTGTAATGAGATCGATTAGAAGAACGGTTATTCGAAACTTTGATTTAAATGTATGAGAGATTTTAAATCCATGCCTATGAAATCGGAGACGTATACTGCTATGAATGAGCAGGTTATTTCTTTTTAGTCTAAATAAGAATTTTTTCAAAACAGCTATTTAAATTGTTTCTAAATGTGTATGCCTGTATTTTTGTGAAAAAAATAATACATTATGGAAAATTTATCATTAAGCAACAGTTGTGTAAACTGTGAGAATTTTACAAAAACTTCACTTTGTGATTTTCATAAAATTGAGGTTAGTGAAAAATATACTTGTGATTCTTTTGAAACCAACCCTGCTTAAGGCGTTGCGTTAAATTCACAAGATTTATAGAACAAAAAAGCCATTGGGAAACCTATAGCTTTTTTTATTTCATTTTTTCTGGCACCAACGGATTGATCACATAAAACCAAAGGGGGGGTAATAAACTCAGCAATATAGAAGCCGGATACCCCATTGGTAGGGTTGGACTCTTCTCATGGCTGTCTAAGACTTGGTATTTTTTGGAGGCTTTGAAATGGTGGTCACTGTGTCTGGTGAGCTCATATAATACAATGCGACCAATATTAAAATTAGAATTCCAGGAATGGTGTGGCTGTACACGTTCATACCGCCCCGAAGGCAATTTAGACCGCCTTAAACCATAGTGCTCTATATAGTTAATGGTCTCTAAAAATAGAAATGACAAAATTCCCACTGCTACTGCAAATACCAGCACTTTGGGAGAGAATAAAAAATAGACCGAAAACAAATATCCGGCTTGGATGAAGTGGAACCAAAACACATCATTTTTTAGGGATAGAAAACTTTTTTTCTGAGCCTTTAAAAGATCCAGCTGTCGTTTCCATGCACCAAAATATTGTTTGGTCACCGAGCTCCACCAAAAGGAATATACGTTTTGGTTATATTTCGCGGTCGCTCCATCTTCAGGAGTGCCTACATGCAAGTGGTGTCCAAAATTATGTTCAATATAAAAGTGCATGTAAAGGCAAGGCATATATAGAAGCTTGCTCATAAAACGTTCAAAATAAGGCTTACGGTGGCCGAGTTCATGTGCCACATTGATGCCGTTGGTGGCCAATAAAATACCAGCAGAAAGGCCCATACCGATCAGTTCATAAAGGGCGTATTCTGTGTCCTGAATTTTTGTAAATACTAAAAATAAAAGCCCAAACACAATTGGGAGATTGAGGTATAGCATCCAATCGAACACCCTTTTATTTTTTTTACTTAACACGGCTTCTTTAGAAATATTTGTTTGGGTTTCACCCGTAACAACATCCAAAACAGGGAGTACAATAAATGCATAAAAAACGGCAGCATAGCAACCAATTCCAGTAGACTCGAACGCAATATACGCAGCAACGGGAACCGTATAGGCAAAAAGATATTTTAGATCGTTCATCTGCTAAAAATATAAAAAATTTTTTTTAGTTCCGAATCACATGCAGTTCAGCCTCTAAAGCTGTTTTGGCATCAATCGCTTCAAGAGAGAGCGCTGCACCAATTAAATTTTCAGATTCGTAGGGATCTGACAGCAAATCATACAATTCTTGAGCGCCATTTGCTCTTACAATTAATTTATAATCACCATTACTTATGGCCCATTTACTGGCATTTGGAGACTCCATTTCAGAATATTGAAATGCTCTTTGACCATCGTTGATGGTTAATAATTCTTTAAAGCTCTTACTGTCATGGATTTCAGTAGAACTCCCCCCAGCCAACTGAGCGATTGTACTGAACAAATCTGTACTAGTCAGTAAATTATAATCATTCCCTGTCCGCTGTACACCTTTTCCAGAAACAAATAAAGGTACATTAATTCCACCCTGATAGAGTGACCCTTTTACAGCATTGCCAGCATAAGGGCTTTGGCCCACTTCATTTGGGGTACCATTGTCGCCAATAAAGAGGATGATGGTATTGTCTCTTTCTTCTTGTGTGAGTCCATTTAGAAGCCGACCAATTTGAAAATCCATGGCTTCAATAGCGGCCAGGTAATAGGGCATTGGATCCATACCATCTGAATAGTTGGCCAATTCCCCTTGATTGTGCATAATGCTAGGTGGACTATGAAATGGGGTATGCGGGGCGTTGTAGGCCAACCATAAAAACCAGGGCTGTTCTTGGGCACCTACCCAATCCATTGCTAAGTCTGTAAAAATTTTAGAACTGTATCCCGATTGTGGGTTGGTACCTTGATCGTTTGTTAAGTTCCATTGGAAATAATTTTGAAGGCCACCCCCCAAAAGGCCTGCATAGGAATCAATTCCAAATGCCGATGGGTCGAAGCTACCACTATTTCCAGACAGATGCCATTTTCCAATCACAGCAGAGCTATAACGGCTGCCCGTCTCTTCTTTTATGTATTGCTGTAGGCTTGTTTCAGTATTAGGTAGCACATCACCAGCCCATTTGACGCCTGTTCTATAGCCATATTTTCCTGTTATAATGGAAGCTCTGGTTGGGCTGCAGGTTGGGTAGCTCCAGAAATTCTGAAAGGTAATGCCGCTGTTTTTGATTGAATTGATATGAGGGGTTTGCGGTTTTAAAATCCCTTCGCTAAACCCAAAAGCGGCATCCTTGCCCATATCGTCTGCAATGATGAGCAAAATATTAGGATAACTTTCGGGTGTTACAATGGGATCAACAGAATTATCGGAGGAATTATCAGAATCTGAGCTGCAACCGACATGGCTCAAAGCCATAAACAGAAGAAAAGTTCTGTATGTAAATATTATTTTTTTCAAAAGCATTTATTTTTTTAATCTAGTGTTTTTTTACCATTTAATTTTAAATTCAGCATTTTTATATGCAAGTAATTTTTTTTACTTTCGTAATAAGCAAGCAAATAACCAATTTATGAAAAATCAAAAAGATATTATTAAAGTCCGAGTACACGACGGAATCGTTGGCCTTTTAAACATCAGTTCCATTCTTTTGGCCAGCCAATTTGGTTTGAACTGGATTTACGTAGCCATCGCTGTTGCTTTTTTACAAATCATAAGCCCCATTACAAAGTTCTGCCCAGTTTACACCATATTAAACAAGCTCATGCCAGACACAACGCCAATGCAAAATGGGAGATAAATCAACTTAATCTATAATAAATATAAATACAAATGAAAAAATTAAACTTAATTTTAACAGTTTTTCTAATTTTTACAGCTTTTGCTCAAGCCCAAGAGCCAATTTCAGACGCCGACTATAAAGCGCTTTTAGAAAAAAGTCCCTTTAATAGTGTATATCCTAAAAATTTCGCAAAGGCCGCTGATGCCTATTTTGATGCGTCTATGCAGGTTTATACAAACGGGCCCATCAAAGAAAAGCAGGCGCATTTGGCAGCTTTAGCAACTTCAGCTGCCACCAAATGTCAATACTGCATTCCATACCATATTGCACAGGCAGAACGATTAGGTGCTACAGCTGATGAAATAAAAGCAGCCATTATGATTGCTGCTGATGTGATGCGAATGAGCACCATGTTTTATGGAAACGAATTCGACTTGGAGCAATTCAAGGCCATGCTAAAAAATTAATAACAACCGCTAACCAACTTAATATCAAAACCCCAACCCCTTGTTGGGGTTTTGATATTAAGCAATTTATAACCTGATGAAATTACTCAAAGAATTTAAAAATTTCGCTGTTAAAGGCAATATGATTGACATGGCCATAGGGATCATCATTGGGGCCTCTTTTAATGCCATTGTCAATGTTTTGGTTAAAAACATCATTCTTCCACCACTTTCTTTGCTTTCAGACGGCATTAGTTTTGCTGAAAAGAAATTTATTTTAAAAGAAGCCACTGCCCAAGCTTCTCAGATATCCTTAGATTACGGACTCTTAATCGAAACGGTTTTAGATTTTTTAATTGTTGGATTTACAATTTTCTTAGTGGTCAAATTCATCAATAGACTAAGATCCAAGGCAGAGGATGTGCAAGATATGACTGTACCTACGCCAGCGGATGTTGAGCTGCTGTCAAAAATCAAGGACTTATTAGAAGAACAAAACAAGGTTCTGTCTAAGAAATAGAGGTCTTAGCGTGTAATCTGGAGACATATTTCCCAATGACATCAAACTCTAAATTTACCACAGACCCAATTTTAAGGTGTTTAAAATTGGTATGTTCGTAAGTGTATGGGATAATGGCCACGCTAAAGCCATTATTTTTAGAACCTATAATGGTTAAACTGACTCCATTGACAGTGACGGATCCTTTTTCAATGGTAATGTTCCCAAGGCTAGACTCGTATTCAAAAGTGTAGGTCCAACTGCCATTTTGAGATTGCATGTCTACACAGGTTCCTATCTGATCAATATGTCCCAGAACCATATGACCGTCCAACCGATCGCCAAGTTTTAAGCCTCGTTCTAGGTTTACAATGGCGCCTTCTTTCAAGTTGTTTAAGTTGGTTTTATCCAAAGTTTCTTTAATGGCCGTCACGGTATAGGAGCTTGCATTGCGCGTGACAACAGTTAGGCAAACCCCGTTGTGCGAAACGCTTTGGTCAATTTTTAACTCTGAAGCCAAGCGGCTCTGGATCGTTAAATGCAAGTTTGTCGCTTCTCTTTCAAGAGATTTAACTACCCCTAAATCTTCAATTATTCCAGTAAACATTCTTTTAATTCGTTAAATTTGTAAAATCAAAATTACAAACATTATATATCATTTTTGTTGCAGAAAGGTAAAAAAATAAAAGTTGGGTTTTCTATTGGAGATTTGAATGGCATTGGCGGTGAGTTGATTGTCAAAACTCTTCAAGACAAATGCCTATTGGAATTGTGCACCCCTGTTATTTATGCGTCTTCTAAAATGATTTCTTTTTTAGGTGTACATTTTGAAACCCCTTTTCAGTTTAACGTTATTCAAAAGGCCCAAAGCGCTCTGCCCTCAGAAATAAATGTACTGGACGTTTGGGAGGAGACCGTAAGCATTAAATTTGGAGAACCAACTTCAGAATCAGGCCGATACGCCATTTTATCTTTAGAAGCTGCGGTTCAAGATCTAAAATCAACCGCTATTGATGTTTTGGTCACGCCCCCCATAAACAAACACAACATTCAATCGGATACTTTTCAGTTTCCTGGGCACACAGACTACCTCAATCAACAATTGGAGGGGGACAGTCTTATGTTTATGATTTCCGATAAGCTCAGAATTGGGCTTTTAACAGACCATCTTCCCATTGCAGAAGTGGCTTCTCAAATCACTGAAGCCCTCATTTGTAAAAAAGTTGAAATCATTCATCATAGTTTAAAATATGATTTTGGAATCAGCAACCCCAAAATAGCGGTATTGGGACTAAATCCTCACTCTGGAGACAATGGGGTCATTGGGCTTGAAGACGACAGGGTTTTAAAACCTGTACTACAGCGCCTTAAAGACGGCGGAAAATTAGTTCATGGCCCTTATGCTGCGGATAGTTTTTTTGGTTCAGATGCTTATAAAAATTTTGATGCCATTGTGGCGGCCTATCACGACCAGGGCCTTATCCCCTTTAAAACGCTCACTTTTGGATCTGGTGTAAATTTTACGGCCGGACTCAAAAGCATAAGAACCTCTCCAGACCACGGAACAGCCTATGAAATTGCCGGTCAAGGCATTGCCAACACAGATTCTTTTAAAGAAGCTATTTTAAGTGCCGTTGAAATTTATAAACAACGCATGCTAAATCAAAGCTTTTAGTATTAAGCCCTTGAGTAGCCTTAAAAAAACAGAAATAAAAAAAGTTGAAGGCCACATAAAGTAAACCTGAATAAAAATTTATATATTTGCACGCTTAATTATGTTGACTGATGAAGCCATTAAAAGCATTTGACATACAATTTGTAGGCTTAAAGCTTGGATCACATCAGTACAAATACAAAATTGAGCAGACGTTCTTTGAGCTTTTTGAATTTGAGGAGTACAACAGTGTTGATGTCAAAATAACGATTCAGCTTGAAAAAAAGGCAACTCTTTTAGACTTGCACTTTTTGGCAGAAGGCTTTGTAAATGTCAATTGTGATGTCACTAACGAGCCTTACAGCCAGGCCATTCAATCCGAATTTAGCCTGGTGGTAAAATTTGGTCCTGAATACAATGACGACAATGAGTCAATTTTAGTCATTCCACATGGTGCTTATGAAGTGAATGTGGCCCAATACATTTACGAACTAATTGTTTTAGCCCTTCCTCAGAAACGAATACATCCAGGAGTTGAAGACGGCAGTTTAGACTCAGAGATACTCAAAACGCTTGAAAAATTTAACCCAAAAGGGCCAAAAGAAAACAATTCTGACAAGGACACCGATCCGCGTTGGGATTCATTAAAAAAATTATTAACGGATAAATAACTGAAAAATGGCACATCCAAAGAGAAAAATCTCAAAAACAAGAAGAGATAAAAGGCGAACACATTACAAGGCGACCACACCACAGATCGCTACTTGTCCTACAACTGGTGAGCCACACCTCTATCACAGGGCCCACTGGCATGAAGGAAAGTTGTATTACAGAGGTCAGGTTCTAATTGATAGCATCTCTAATGAAGAGAATGTAGCTTAAAAACTTGCATTTTTTATAACCCATTATTAAAACGCTCTTTGAGCGTTTTTTTTATTTTAAAAAAATCCATTTTTTGACTGTTTTTGACTAAAAATCAGTATTTTTGATCTGTTTTTTGATGATTTTGAACCAATTTTTGCCAAAAAACACCATTTTTTAAAAAAAGCATATGAGTAATATCTCAGCAGCCATAACCGCTGTAGGCGCATACGTTCCCGAATTTGTACTTACCAATCCTATGTTAGAGACCATGGTGGATACCAATGATGATTGGATTACCACTAGAACAGGGATCAAAGAACGAAGAATTCTCAAAGGAGACGCCAAAGGCACCTCTTTTTTAGCGATACGAGCTGCTAAGGACCTTTTCCAAAAATCAGGTATTGATCCATTAACCATTGATCTTGTGGTTGTAGCAACCGCAACTCCAGACATGAAAGCGGCTTCTACAGCTTCTTATACTGCTACACAAATTGGCGCTACCAATGCCTTTTCTTTTGATATGGACTCTGCTTGCTCTGGTTTTCTTTTTGGGATGTCCACTGCTGCGCGATATATAGAATCTGGTCGTTATAAAAAAGTACTACTCATTGGGGCTGATAAAATGTCATCCATTGTGAATTATAAAGACCGAGCAACTTGTATCATTTTTGGCGATGGCGCTGGCGCGGCACTTTTCGAGCCAAATGATGAAGGCCTTGGAGTACAAGACGAATATTTACGAACTGATGGTTCTGGCCGAGAATTTTTACAAGCCAGTTATGGAGGTTCTTCAAACGCAATTACACACGAGGTTTTGGACCGTGGGGGTCATTATGCGTTTCAAGAAGGAAAAACGGTTTTTAAAAATGCCGTTTTTAACATGGCAGATGCCACCACAAAAATTATGGAACGCAATCAATTGAACAAAACAGATGTCCAATGGTTGGCGGCGCACCAAGCCAATAAAAGAATTATCAATGCCACGGCGGAACGCATGGGACTCAACCCAGAAAAAGTGATGATGAACATAGAGAAATATGGCAATACAACGTCTGCAACTTTACCGTTGTTGTTAAACGATTATGAGACCCAACTCAAAAAAGGAGATATAGTCATTTTTGCTGCCTTTGGTGGTGGATTTAGCTGGGGGTCTATTTATTTAAAATGGGCCTATACAAAAACTAATAACTAACATAAATTAAAAACCATATTATGAATTTAAAAGAAATTCAGAACCTTATAAAATTTGTAGCCAAGTCTGGCGCAAGTGAAGTGAAATTAGAAATAGAAGATGTTAAAATTACCATCCGAACAGGAGGCAGTAATAAAACCCAATTTCAGCAAATGACGCTTCCTGTATCAGTGCCACAAGCGCCACTTCCACAAGCTGCAACATTAGCGGAGACAACTGTAGATGCTGAATCTGTAGCTGAAGTTCCAACCTCGGATGATTCAAAATACATTACCATCAAGTCTCCAATCATTGGCACTTTTTACAGAAGACCTTCTCCCGACAAACCAATTTTTGCTGAAGTGGGTCAAACTATTGCTGAAGGCGATGTGCTTTGTATTATTGAAGCCATGAAGCTTTTCAATGAAATTGAATCTGAGGTATCAGGAAAAATTATAAAGATTCTCGTTGACGATTCTTCACCAGTAGAGTTTGATCAGCCACTTTTCTTAGTGGATCCATCATAATTTTAAATTTTAATTTTAGAATTACAGTTTAACATAAAATAACAATAAGTTATGTTCAAAAAAATATTAGTTGCAAACCGCGGTGAGATTGCGCTGAGAGTCATAAGAACGTGTAAAGAGATGGGCATTCAGACTGTAGCGGTTTATTCTACTGCCGATGCAGAAAGCTTACATGTGAAATTTGCTGATGAAGCGGTCTGTATTGGCCCACCATTGAGTACGGAATCCTATCTTAATGTGGCCAATATTATTTCTGCTGCAGAAATTACAAATGCCGATGCGATACATCCCGGTTATGGGTTTTTATCTGAAAATGCTCGATTTTCAAAAATATGTGAAGAGCATGGCATTAAATTCATTGGTGCTTCTGCCGAAATGATTGACCGCATGGGTGACAAAGCCAATGCAAAAGCGACCATGAAAGCTGCAGGAGTGCCATGTGTTCCGGGGAGTGATGGGGTGATTGAGACTTTTACCGATTGTAAAAAAGTTGCCAAAAAAACCGGATATCCATTGATGTTAAAGGCTTCTGCGGGCGGCGGAGGAAAGGGGATGCGTGCTGTTTGGAAGGAACAAGACCTTAAGGATGCGTGGGATTCAGCACGTCAAGAATCTAAGGCAGCTTTTGGCAATGACGATATGTATATGGAAAAGCTCATTGAAGAGCCACGGCATATTGAAATTCAAATTATAGGGGATTCCAATGGAAAAGCTTGTCACCTTTCTGAGCGAGATTGTTCAATTCAAAGACGCCATCAAAAACTAACGGAAGAAGTGCCTTCCCCGTTTATGACGGATGCACTAAGGAAAAAAATGGGCGCTGCCGCTGTAAAAGCAGCCGAATTCATAAAATATGAAGGCGCTGGAACGGTAGAATTTTTAGTGGATAAACACCGCAACTTCTATTTCATGGAAATGAATACCAGAATTCAGGTGGAACACCCGATCACTGAGCAGGTCATCGATTTTGATCTCATCAGAGAGCAAATTATGGTGGCTGCAGGTGTACCAATTTCAGGCAAAAACTATACTCCAAACTTGCATTCTATAGAATGCAGAATCAATGCGGAAGACCCTTTTAATGACTTTAGGCCTTCCCCTGGAAAAATCACAACCCTGCATTCGCCTGGAGGACATGGGGTAAGATTAGATACGCATGTTTATGCCGGGTATACCATTCCACCGAATTATGATTCAATGATTGCCAAGTTGATTACCACGGCGCAAACTAGGGAAGAGGCTGTTCATAAAATGAAAAGAGCTTTAGACGAGTTTGTCATTGAGGGTATAAAAACGACCATCCCATTCCACAGACAACTGATGGATCACCCCGCTTATATTTTAGGCGATTATACCACAAAGTTTATGGAAGATTTTATTATGGAATCGGAAGATTAAAACTTAAAAACTTCGAATTGTTTTCGGAGTTTTTTTTAATTCTTTTAAATTTAGGGCATGAATTTATCCTATTGGGAACAAAAAGAATGGATAGAAAATATTGATTTCGCTATCGTAGGAAGCGGCATTGTAGGATTGAGCACCGCGTTATTTTTGAAACAGCGTTTTCCGGAATCAAATATTACACTACTTGAAAAGGGGATCTTACCACAAGGTGCCAGTACTAAGAATGCAGGATTTGCTTGTTTTGGAAGTATAAGTGAAATTCTACAAGATTTAAAAACACATTCAGAAAACGAAGTTTTAGAATTGGTACAAAGCAGGGTCCAAGGCCTACAGTTGTTGCGACAATCTCTAGGAGATGCCAGCATTGATTTTAGAGCCTACGGTGGGTATGAACTTTTTTTAGAAAAAGACAGTGCTGTTTACGAAAACTGTTTAGAAAAAATGAGCGAAATAAACGCCTTGCTTTTTTCTATTTTCAAAGCAGATATTTACCATTTAGTAGCCGATAGATTTCAATTTTCAAAGGTTAAAAAAAAATACATTTACAATAAATTTGAAGGCCAATTAGATACGGGTAAAATGATGCACGCTTTACTTAAAAAGGCACAAAATTTAGGGATAAAAATACTAAACAATATTACAGTTGAATTCTATGAAGAAACGAATCATTCGGTTCAAATTAAAACAGATGCTTTTGAATTCAATGCTAAAAAATTGATTTTAACAACCAATGGTTTTACAAATACATTACTGCCCACTGACACAAAGCCCGCTCGCGCTCAGGTTCTCATCACAAAGCCCATTTCCAATCTTGAAATCAAGGGAACGTTTCATTTAGATTATGGCTATTATTATTTTCGAAATATTGACCAGCGTATTCTCTTAGGCGGTGCCCGAAATTTAGATATAGTGGGTGAAACCACAACTTCTTTTGCAACCACAGACAAGATTCAAAACGAACTGGAAAGGCTTTTGAGTCAAGTTATTTTACCAGGCAAAGATTTTGAAATTGACCAGCGTTGGTCAGGGATCATGGGAGTAGGCTCTCAAAAGAAGCCTCTTGTTTTTCAGGAGTCTGACCATGTTTTTGCCGGTGTTCGCATGGGTGGTATGGGCATCGCTATTGGCAGTAGTGTTGGCAAACAGCTTTCTGAACTTATTGCATAAAAAAAAGGCGGTTTTTAAAAAACCGCCTTTTTTTTAATTCACTTCAAAAGTGAATTCAGATTGACTCTAAATTCATCCACTTCTCCCCCGCCAACGGTTGCACTCTTGTCTTGAACGTAGACTGAACGAATGTTTTTAAGGGTTTTAGAGGCGTGTTGAACGGCTTTTTTTGGCATCTCCCCAGCACTTTTTGGAATTAGACAGCACTTCGATTACTTTTAAGATTCCCATAGGTTTTTAGCATTTGAGGATATAAATAATTTTAATTTTAGATATAACCAAGAATTTCAAACCTTAGCCATTAAAGGCTTCAACACTTTCAATTTTTGGCCCCATCATTTCTTTAAGCATGTTTTCAATTCCATTTTTTAGTGTAAATGTTGAGGAAGGGCAGCCACTACAAGCCCCTTGTAAAATTACTTTAACGAGCTTTGTTTCAGGGTCATAAGATTTAAAGACGATGTTTCCACCATCACTGGCCACCGCTGGGCGAATGTACTGTTCTAAAATATTTATAATTTCTTTAGAGGTGTCATCAAGATTTTCGTAGGCCTGGTTCAGTTGAGCCGAAGTTTTTTCCAAGCTTTCACTCGCATTGTTAGTGACCATTTCCTTTTTGTCTTCAATGTAATTTTTGATAAATGTTCTGAGTTCAAGAGTAATATCATTCCATTCAATGACATCAAATTTTGTTATGGAAACATAGTTTCTATCTAAAAAAACAGATTTTATAAAAGGAAACTGAAATAGGGCTGTGGCAAAAGGGGAAAGCTTGGCTTCTTCAATGGAATTGAATTCAAAGGTTACAGGCACCAAGTTTTTATTGGCTACAAACTTAAGAACACTTGGGTTTGGAGTGCTTTCGGCATAAATAGTAACCGCTTCTTTAGTTTTAGATTTCTCTGTTGTAATCTCGCCACCTTTATTGAGGTAGGATTCGATTTGTGTGGCAACTTCAACCTTTACATCCTCCCAATCAACAATATCAAAACGCTCAATGGCTACAAAGTTACCAGAGATATAGACTTTTTTTACAAAAGGCAAGTAGAACAACTGCTGTGCCAGTGGCGATCCTTTAGCTTCATCAATGTTTGAATATTCAAAACTGTCGTGTTGCGTCAGAAATTGATTGGCTTCAAATTTTAAAATTTTGGGATTGCTCGTTTCTTGCGGAAAAACCTTAAAAGCAGTCATGTTTTTTTTTTCAAAGATACTAAACGATTTAAAATACTCAATTTAGTAACACATTTTAATTGACCACTTCTAGGTTGTATCTATTCAAAATCATTTCAATATCTTTGGATGTAAACCAATTTAATTTGAAAAGAGTAGCCGCCTTTTTTAGTTTTTTTTTGTTGAGCGTTAATTTTCTTTTTGCTCAAGGCACTGCTTCATGTGGCTCTACAATTTATGACTCTGGCGGTCTGAATGGTAATTATAGTGACAATGAGCTTATTACCACAACTGTTTTCCCGGATAATCCTGGCGAGAAAGTAAGTTTTGAATTTATTTATTTTGAAACGGAAGATACCTTTGACTCCTTAACTGTATACAACGGAGACTCTACGGCTTCTGCTATTTTTGGTGTCTTTAGCGGAGATTTAATTTTTCCATCCATTACTTCAACGCATCCTATCGGGGCGCTTACTTTTGTTTTTGAAAGTGACACAAGTATAAATTACGGAGGTTATGAGATTTTAGTATCATGCCAACAAATTAGCGAAGGTCAATATGTTTCAGTTGATCAATCAGCCTATACTGTAGATCAGTTAGTTGAAGATGTTTTAATTAATAGTTCATGCGCAGTAATATCAAATATTATTTATTCAACAGGATCAAATTATGGATCATCTAACGGGATTGGATATTTTTCTGGTAATAATTCTACTTTTCCTTTTGCTGAGGGTCTAATTCTTTCAACTGGTGATGCGCTTTTAGCTGAAGGACCGGAAACATTTGTTCAAAATGATTTTAATAATCCATCTGAAATTCCATGGCCAGGAGACCAAGATCTTATTAATGCTGTCCCTAATCATGTAAATTCTAATGACGCTACCTTCATACAGTTTGATTTCACACCACGTGCAAGTTCCATAAGTTTCAATTTTATATTCGCATCTGAAGAATATGGACAGTATCAATGTGATTATACTGATGCTTTTGCGTTTTTATTAACTAATAATCAAACAGGACTAACCACCAACTTGGCATTGGTCCCCGGAAGTGCTGATCCAATTTCAGTATTCAGCGTTAGAAATAATGCATTTAATTCTTCATGCCCGTCAGCTAATGAAGAGTTTTTTGCATCTTATTATGGTGTTGGAGGGCTTGATCCACTAGACAGCCCAATTAATTTTATAGGGTATACAGTAAGTATGGAAGCCCAGTCTCAAGTTATTCCAAATTCTTCTTACAGTATAAAGCTTGTAATAGCAGATAGTCAAGATTCCTATTTAAATGCGGCTGTTTTTCTTGAAGCAGGAAGTTTTGACTTGGGTGGAAATTTAGGAGATGATATTACAATTCAATCTGGGAACGCGCTATGCAATGGAGGGGCAATAACTTTAGATTCTCAATCGCCAGAAGCTAATCATATTTGGTATTATAATGGCGTTGAAATCACAAGTGAATCAAGCTCCACTATTGATATTACACAGGAAGGAACTTATTCAGTTGATATAATTTATGGCGCAGATTGTTCTGCTTCAGATTCAATTTTAATTGAATACAAACCATTACCCCAAATTTACAATAGTATAGATTTAGTTAATTGTGATTCAGCTGCATCTAGTTTTGATTTAACTGAAAATGACACACTTATCTTAGGCTCTCAAAATCCAAATGAGTTTAATATTTCATATCACTTATCCATTCAAGACGCAGAGAACGATTTAAACCCTATTATTAATAATGTTACAAATTTTCCCACAAGCGAACTCAATACTATCATATATATTAGAGTTGAAGACGCAATTACTGAAACCTGTTTTATTACAGAATCATTTAATTTAATAAAAAGCGGTCCTGCCACTCCAACAGGAGATACAGAACAAACGTTCTGTGATGTAGCAACGGTTGCAGATTTGACAGCAACAGGAGAAAACATCCAGTGGTATGATGCAGCTACGGGGGGTAACTTATTGGATTCTTCAATTGCATTAACCGATAGTCAAGTGGTATATTCATCCCAGACTATTGATGGTTGTGAAAGCAGAGATAGGCTAGCTGTAAGTATTTCAATACAAGATAATCAAATCACAGCTTCAGCCTCAGAAGTATGTGCTGGGGTGAGTGTAGATTTAACGGTGATTTCAGGGCTCACAGCTGGCACAACAGCCTGTACATCTGCAGAGCTTCTAGCAAACTTACAAAATGGACTTGTTGGCTATTGGCCATTTTGTGGTAATGCAAACGATGAATCTGGTAATGGAAATAATGGGGTAACTAGTAACGTAACCCTAGCTGATGATCGATTTGGTAATTCAAACAGTGCTTATTTATTTTCTGAATCAACTCAATCAATGATTACTATTAACCCATCTTCATCTCTTAACATCATTGATGACATATCTTTTTCAGCTTGGTTTTATCCAAATGATACATCCATCGGTTATATTATTGATCGAGACCAATGTGGATTTTCTAATGATTGGGGACTTCAATGGATTGATAGCCAAGTAAAAATGAGAACTCAAAGCAATGAAGACGAAATTGTTAGTGGACCATTAGAAATTAATAATTGGTACCATATAATTGTAACTAGAGAATCTGGTGTATTTTCAATGTATATAAATTCAGAAATTACTAGTCAGGGAAATAACTTTGATTATAATTTCACTAACACCAATTTACCAATCAGATTTGGTGATCAATCGTGTACCGATCCTCAACCTAACTTTGACGGAATAATTGATGATATAGCTATTTGGAACCGAGCTCTCTCTGAAACAGAAATTCAACAACTAGTCAATTCCTCAACCTACACTTGGTCCACAGGTGATACTACAGCTAATATTTCAGTCACTCCTACAGAGACCACAGAATACTGGGTAGATGTTACCACTAATGGTGTAACATGTAGAGAATATGTTACTGTTTTAATACAAGACACCGATCCACCGTTAGCAGATTCAGCTTCACTACCACAACTCACAGCGCAGTGTGAATTAACAGCGCTCACTCCGCCTACATCTACGGACAACTGTGATGGAGCAATCACAGGTGTGACCGCAACCACACTTCCAATTACCGCTTCCACTACCATTACTTGGACTTACACGGATTTAGCCGGTAACACTGTAACACAAGACCAAGATGTTTTGATACAGGATATAGATCCTCCAATCCTTAGTGCAGAGGTGTCCACAGAGCCTTTTGCAGACACCCATGTGATTGTAGCAGCAGCCAGTGGAATAGGAGTTTATGAGTTCAGTTTAGACAATGGTCCCTGGCAAGCCAGCGGCAACTTTATTGGGGTAAGCCCAGGAGAACACATAGTGAGTGTACGTGATGTTAATTGTTTTGGTGAAGACTCCTATCCTTTAATGGTTTTTGATTATCCTCTCTTTTTTACACCCAATGGCGATGGATATAATGACTTTTGGAATATAGATATTTTTTCTGGGCAGCCTACTTCGAAAATTTACATATTCGACCGTTATGGCAAACTTCTAAAGGAGATTAGGCCTTCAGGTTCTGGTTGGAACGGAACCTACAATGGTAAAATAATGCCAACTTCTGATTATTGGTTTTTAGTTGAATACAGCGATTTTATTTCCGGAGCCCCCAAAATGCTGAGGGGACATTTTACATTGAAGCGCTAAGTAAAATATTATGCTTACATTCTAGGTTGCGCTGTAGAAGAAATTACAATCAACATTATCGATTATCCAAAATATTTCACACCTAATGGGGGCGGTTACCACGATGCGTGGAATATTAGCAGTTTAAAGCCCGAGAGTAACGCAAAAATTTATATATTTGACAGATACGGGGAATTGCTGAAAGAAATACATCCTAGTAGAGATGACTGGGATGGCACTTTTAACGGCATCCCAATGCCTACAATGGTTATTGGTTTTCAGTTGAATACTAAGTTAATAGCTCAGGCGTATTAAAGCAATTTAAAGCCCACTTTACTTTTAAAAGATAGGATTACAATGAAATTAATCAAAAAAATCATCTTAGTATTCTTGTACCTCCCTTTTTATGGGCTTATGGCACAAGAAGGTCTCCCAATTTACTCNGATTATTTAACCGATAATTACTACTTGATACACCCTTCAATGGCGGGGGTTGCTAATTGTAATAAAGCACGGCTTACAGCTCGGGAACAATGGATGGGCCTAGAAAACGCGCCAAGTCTTCAAACGTTTAGTGTTAATGGTCGTGTTGGAGATTCGCAATCAGCGATTGGAGCCATTGTTTATAATGACCAAAATGGATACCACTCGCAAACTGGCGCTTATTTGACTTATGCTCATCATTTAATGTTTTCTAGAAACACAATAGATTTAAATATGCTGTCTTTTGGATTAAGCGCTGGCTTGATTCAACGTAAACTTGACGAAACAGCATTTATTGAACCTGACCCGATTGTAGCTAGGATTGTACAAAGCTCCACTGAATTTAATTTAGATTTTGGGTTTTCGTATCATTATATAAATTTCTATGCGCATGCAACAATAAAAAATCTTTTAAAAAATGATGGTATCAATATAAACGACACATCCAATGGTTTAGCAATATCTAAATTTGATAATTTAACAAATTATCTTTTTTCTATGGGGAATGTTTTTTCTAAGTTTGGTAGTGATTGGAGCTTTGAGCCATCGATCTTGTTTTCTTACAAAGACGGCACAGAGGAGTCTTTTATGGACTATAATTTTAAGACCTATCGTGATTTTGAATTCGGTAGTATTTTTGTTGGAATTTCCTACAGAAGAAGTTTTGATGGAGCAGATTACACTTTTACTAATGGTTCTACCAGCAGTCAAAAACTACAATACATAACTCCAATAGTTGGGATGGAGTATAATAATTTTATGTTTGCATACACTTATTCAAATCAGTCAAATACTATTGTTTTAAATAATGGTGGTTACCACCAGTTGACACTTGGATTTAATTTTGGATGCCGCAAGGAAAAGTACGATTGTGAGTGTCCTAGCGTGAATTAAAACAGCTGCTAGAGTTTTTGAATTATAGACCGGTCCCAACCCATTAAGTTGGACATTACTTTTCTAGATCCATTTGTGTAAAAGACATGTTCTGCCTTTGATTCATTTTTATTCAGGAGTTTGGATTTCTCAAGAACTATTTTTGTTTGCCGCGCTATTGCTTTACCAGAATCAATAATAGTTACATTTTTCGGAAGTAATTGCTTTAAAATAGGAGTTAAAAAGTGGTAATGTGTACAACCTAAAACCAAACAATCGATGTTGTTGTTTAACATTGGGGCTAAACATTTCTCAAGTAATTTTTTCATTTCATTAGAATGTAACTTCCCTGATTCAATGAGCTCTACAATTCCCGTCCCATCCTGTTCTATCANCGTTTTATCGCGGCTGTGCCGTATGGAAGTTTCATGAAAAAGAGCACTGCTTAATGTCCCTTTGGTTGCTAAAATTCCAATCGAATCTGTGGCCGAGGACAGTGCTGCAGGTTTGATGGCAGGTTCTATTCCAATAAAAGGAATTTTATAATGCTTCCTTAAATATGAAATCGCATTGGTAGTAGCTGTATTGCAGGCAATCACAATAATTTTAGCACCTTTACCTAACAGAGTTTCCGTGTTAACAATGGACCTATTTAAAATAACATCAGCTCCTTTAGATCCGTATGGTGCATATTTGGCATCTGAAATGTAAAGGGTTGATTCATGTGGTATTAATGCATTTATTTCTCTCCATATGGAAAGGCCTCCAGAACCAGAATCGAAAATACCAATAGGTTTTGAACTCATATNTACACAAAAATATAAAAGCTACTCACATGGAGTAGCTTTTGTAAAAATAATTTATTGGTTGAGATTAAAATCCCAATTCCGCTTTAACATCTGCTAAAAGATCTTTTCCATTGGCCATAATTACGCCCTGTCCTTGAGATGAGTCTAAGACATAATTAAACCCCTGATCGTTCCCTACTTTTAAAATCGCAGCTTTTGCTTTTTCTGTGATAGGCTTTAAAAGCTCAATCTCCTTTTTCTGTAAATCTTGCTGCGCTTGTCCTTGGTATTGTCGAATACTTTGTTCCATACTTTGAACTTCTTGTAACCGCTTTCCGTTTTCTTCATCTGTTTTGGTAGAAGACTCGGCATCGTATTGTTTTATTTTATTTTGAAGTTCAGTTGCCATCGCTTGAATGTCTGTTTCATAAGTCTTCGCTAATTTTTCAAGTTCAGACTTAGCATTCATCATCTCCGGCATAGATTCAACCAATTCTTGGGTATTGATNTGAGCAACCTTTGATTGTGCCTGTGCANAAAAGCTACCGACAATAAAAAGTGTTGCTGCGAATACGTTTCTTAATTTTTTCATTTTATAATTGTAATTAAAAGTTATTTTCTGTTATTTTTAATACTATCGCGCTTACGTTTTAACGCTTCTAATTTTTCTTTTCGCTCGGCTAAAATACGTTTTTTCTTTTCTTCCAATGCCTTTTTTCGTGCATCTCTATCACTAAGAGGTTTTGTTTTTTCTTTCTTTGAAGTTTCTTCATCGTATTTTACCGCAGCAGCTTCGTCTTTATTTTTCTGAACTTTACTGTCTTTGTCTTCTTTTTGCAGAGATTCAGTAGTTTTTTCCAAACGGGCTTTTTTTCTAACCGCTTCTATTTTCAATTTTTTTGCTTCTAGTTCTTTTTTTCTAGCAGCTCTGTTACTCGAAGGTATCTTTTTCTCTTTTATGTTTGGCTCTTCAGGAGTACTATCTTGGCGGACTTTAGTTGGAGAAGATTTTTTTGTCTTTTCTGCTCTTGCTTTTTCTCGTACTTCTTTTACCTGCTTTTTTTTGTCTTCAACTTCTTTCTTTCTAGCAGCTCTTTTGGCTTCTAAATCAGCTTTGCGTTTTTTCAGTGCTTCAGCACGTTTGGCATTGCGGTCATCAATTAATTTTTGACGTTCATCTCGATCATTATCTACTTCTGCAATGGACTCTTCCTCATCAGCAACNCTTCGCTCTTTTTTATTTTTTAGTTGTTCGCGCTTAGACGTTCTATTGATGGTTCGTAAAACTTGTTCAGAAATATCATAACGATCAGCCGAATAAAGCATTACAACATCTGCGGACTTGTCAAGGATAAAATCATATTTTTTGTCGGCCGCGATTTCTTGAACGGCCGTAAATATTTGGTCTTGTACCGGTTGAGCGAGTTGTTTTTTCTGAATCATTAAATCTCCGTTTGGCCCAAATCTTTTTTGTTGATAATCTAAAATTTCACTTTGAATGATTTGAAGTTCTTCTTCACGTTCTTTTATTAGTTCATCGGTCAGCAAAACTCGTTCATTGTCTAACTGTTTTTTTTGCGTTTCCAATTTTACTAACTGCTGATCTACTTGTGTTTTCCATTGCTGTACTTTGGCGTCCAATTGGGCTTGAGCGGCTTGGTAATCATCTACATTTTCTAAAATATATTCCGTATCAATATATCCGATTCTAACCCCACGTTGTCCATGACACAATGAGACAAAAAAGAGCAAAACAAGAATTCCAGGAAGCGTGGCTTTATAGAACTTTGATATGTCTATTAAAATAAGATTCATTTTAAGATGCATTAAATTTAAGAAAATGAGTTTTCAAAATAACGAAATAAATTTTAAAATCGTATAAATTCATGGCTTCAAGTTAATTTTGCATTTAAAAATTAAAATTGTTGCCCTAAAACGAAGTGGGTTTGCCATCCACTTTTTCCGACTTGACCTGGAATTGGGTCAAATCCGTGTCCAAAGTCTATTCCCAAAAGACCAAATGCAGGCATAAACAATCGAATTCCTACACCAGCAGATCTTTTAATGTAAAATGGATTAAAGTCTTTAAAGTCATTGTAGGAAGATCCTCCCTCCAAGAAAGCCATCGCAAAAATTTTAGTTTGTCCTTTAAGTGTTATAGGGTGTCTCAATTCCAATGAAAATTTATTGTAAATACTTCCACCATCGTTATCTGAAAGCGATTGGTTGGGGTACCCACGCAGTGGAATGGCCTCACGGCCATCTAATCGACTGAATTGTTGCATACCGTCACCCCCCACAAAGAATCGCTCAAATGGGATAACGCCACGGTCGTTATCGTAAGCGCCTAAAAACCCAAATTCGAATCTAGGTCTTAGCACCAAGTTGCCTTTAATTTTTGCATACCAGTCTCCAGAAAATTTAATTTTATAAAATTCTAGCCACTTGTAACGCTCTTGGTCAATTTCAACGATTCTTTCGCTAGCTTCGTTTCTTTCAATAATATCATTGTCATCTGTGCTTGTACTAAGCTCTTGAATTCGTTGGGATTTTTGTTCACGCTCCNCCCTTAGAGCGGTATAATCCACGCCATTGACCGCAGAGTAAGGAAATGTCGCTTTTGCAGAAAGACTAAAGTTTGAACCACCAACAGGATAAATAGGGTCATTAAATGTATTATTCCTGCTCAACCCAACGGTGTAAGCAAGGTTGTTTGAGCTTCCATTTCCAAAGGAGAAAAGCCCGGTGTTGTAATTGTTTAAATCATAATATTGAAACTGAAAACTTTGTGAAAGGACAAAATAATCATCCGGGACAGTTAATTTTTTTGCAATTCCAATTGTGATCCCTGTAATGTTAAAACTTCGGTCTTTGTCAGCATTCCGCGTTACTCTGTTGTATAAATATTGTTTAGTCTGGGAAATAGAAGTAGAAAATTGTACAGGTTTCTCACCGCCCAACCAGGGCTCGGAAAAAGAAAGACTGTAACTGGAAAAGAATCGACTGGTTTGAAGTCTTAGAGATAAACTTTGTCCATCACCTCTTGGCACAGGCTTCCAAGCATCCTTATTAAAAAGGTTCTTAATTGAAAAATTAACAAAAGAAGCCCCAACCGTTCCAATGAAGCCTCCGCCACCATAACCACCTTGCAATTGAAATTGNCCCGTTCCTTTTTCTACGACTGTGTATTCTACGTCTAAGGTTCCGTCATTAGCGTTTACATTTTTTAAATCTGGGGAAATTTCTTGAGCATCAAAATACCCAAGCTGTCCCAGCTCTCTGATGGTTCTAACAACATTACTTTTACTGTAAAGCTGTCCAGGGCGCGTTCTTAATTCTCTATAAACAACATAGTCGTTAGTAGCGTCATTGCCCTTAACCGAAACATTGTTGAAATAGGCAGGCTTGCCTTCAATAACGCGAATCTCCATATCAATCACATTGCCATTTGCACTTACCTCAACTGGTGTAATGGTGGAAAACAAGTAACCGTTGTTTTGGTATAAATTTGTGAGATCAAAAGCATCTGGGTCGGAGTTGTCTGCAATTCGCTTTTCAAGCTCAACCCCATTATAAGTATCCCCCTTTTTAATTTTAAGCAGTTGATTTAATTGNTGATCAGAGTAAATCGTATTGCCTAAAAAATTGATCGTTCCATATGTGTATTTTTCACCTTCTTCTAAATTGATTTTTAGGCTGATGTCCCCATTTTTATCAATGGTAAGAGAATCTGAGATAATTCGCGCATCGCGGTACCCCTTTTCTTTTAATTTATCTACCACACTGGTGAGGTCTTCTTTATAGTTAACCTCAATATATTTGGAGCGTTTGGTAAAACGTATTGGGTTTTTCTTTTTCGTTTTTTTCATCGATTTTAACAACCTCCTATTACTAACTTTGTTATTGCCATGGAATTCAATCTTATTTATTTTAACCTTGTCTCCGCGGTCTATTCGAATGGTCATATTGACCCGAGATTTTTTTACAGAATCAATGACAGTTGTTGTGGAGATGATTGTTTTTGCTTTTAAAAATCCATCTTTTCTATATTTACTTTCAAGATAGTTTTTGGTTGTAGTGATTAAGTTTTCAGTAACTTTCACACCAGGGTTGAGTTTATTTTCTTCAATAATTCCACTAATTTTACCCTTTTTAACTCCTGTAATTTTAACCTCTTTGAGNTCTGGCAAATCGTCTAACTTTATTTGNAGGGATATCTCAGCCCCTTCAATTTTAGAAATAAAGACGTCAATGTTGTTGAATAAATTAGAATCCCACAGTTTTTTTATGGCATTGCTGATCTTAACACCACCAGGGATTGTTACAATGTCTCCTTTTTTTAAGCCAGAATATGTGATAATCGTTTCGGCACTGTATACCGTTTGCCCTTCAATCGAAATATCCGTTAAGGTGTAATCTTTTCGTTTGGAGTCATCTAAAATTTGCCCATTCAATGTGCTGCTTAGGAGTAAAAAGCAGGCTGTATTGGTGATTAGGTGGAGGCTGTATTTAATTAAGTTGTTCACTTGTTTTTCCAAATCTTCGTTCTCTTTTTTGGTAATTTTCGATTGCTTCGTACAAATGTTGGTCTGTAAAATCTGGCCAAAAAACATTTGTAAAATACAATTCAGCGTAAGCAATTTGCCATAAAAGAAAATTACTTATTCGCTGTTCACCACTTGTTCTAATCAATAAATCAACGTCTGGCAAATTTCGGCTGTAAAGATGCTCATTTATTACCGTTTCATCAATTTTTTCAATAGAAATTATGTTTTTTTTAATTTTCTCTCCAATTTCTTTCATACAATTTATTAATTCACCTCTTGCCCCATAGTTTAAAGCTAAGTTAAGCGTCATTTTAGAATTAGATTTGGTAGCCTCTATAACGTGTTCTAATTCGTTGAACACTTTTAAAGGCATTGAACCTAAATCACCCAAGGCATTTAGTTTAATGTTGTTTTTCTGGAGGGTTTCAATTTCATTTTTCAATGAGGAAATTAAAAGGCGCATCAGCGTTTTAACCTCTAGTTTTGGGCGATTCCAGTTTTCTGTTGAAAACGCATATAAGGTGAGATGATTGATGCCAAGCCTTACACAAGTTTCAACAATTTTACGCACGGCTTTTGTTCCTTTTTCATGGCCAAAAACACGAATTTTACCACGTTTTTTTGCCCAACGGCCATTGCCATCCATAATAATGGCGATGTGTTTTGGATAGGGTTGAAGTTTGATACGGGATTCTAAATTCATTTCAATAGCTGCAAAAACATGGATTTCTTCCAAAGGTGTAAGTTAGTGTAAATCCACTAAAAACGTACCAATCGTTGTTGTTAATATTTCCAAATTTTAAATCATTTAGTTCTTCAGGATCTGGTATACTTCCGTCAATTTCGTCAGAAAACGTGTAACGCGCTGCAATTTCCATACCAAAAATCAAATGTTCTGTTAGCGTAAACTTGACGCCTAAAGCAATGGGAATTCCAAAGGCATTACTATTTGATTTTCCCGAATATAATGTATTGTTAGCATAATAAAAATTACGGTGGTTTAACATACTTATTCCCGTATAAATATAGGGTGTAAAAATGAAATCTCCGCTGTGTAAATTAAAATCTAAAAATGTAAATTCTATGCCTGCAGATATTTCTAAAGTCTTGGCGCTAAAATAATAGCCTCTTCGTTTTCTTTTAGGATCGCCAGACAAATTATCATCTGCAAATATGTCAGTATAAATCACACTTGCTCTGTAAGAATGTCTCTGGCTTCTATTCCAGCGAATGAGGCCTCCAGCAGCTATTTTCTTAGGTGCTATAAACTTGGTAGAACCAACATCCCCAATAAAATTACTGCCACCCCCAAAAACTCCGATTTCATAAATCTGGGCATTCCCCAAATAAAGAGTTATCAACAAAACAATAATGGAATAAACTTTTTTCATGGCTTTTTAAAAGAAGGCAAAGATAACAAAATAGACCTCGAGTCAAAATGCAAAAAACATTTGTTTATTTAACAAAAAAAATGCGAAAATATTGTTTAATTCCTTTGGTCGACGCCCCAAAGTAATTTTTTGCGAAGCGTTTCAATAAAAGAGCCCCCTTGAAGTTCAATCATATTAATGTGGTAAGGTGCTTTTTCAATGGTAATCTCTGTTGCCTTTTTTAGTGAATTAATTCTAGAATCTAAGGAGATTAAGAATTCATTTTCTCGCCCACTAAGTTTGAGTCGAATTTTGTGTTTTGCAGAAATGACCAATGGCCGCGCATTTAGATTATGTGGTGCTATGGGAGTCAAGGCCAAGCTGTCTGTCTCCGGCATGATGATAGGGCCACCACAACTCAAGGAATAACCGGTTGAGCCAGTAGGTGTAGAAATGATAAGTCCATCGGCCCAATATGAAGTCAAATATTCATCATCCAACCAAGTTTCAATACTGATCACTGAGGTGGTGTTCTTTCTGCTAACGGCAATTTCATTCAACGCAAAATCAATATTTAAATTGGCAGTTTCCGGAGTTGTTTTAACGTTTAAAACGCTGCGTTTCGAAATGCGATAATTGCCTTCAAAAATTTGATCCAAGGCCTCTTCTATGGCGCTGGTTTTGATGGTTGACAAAAACCCAAGACGCCCAGTATTGATGCCAACAATTGGAATGCCTGAATCTTTCACTCCAGTGATCGCTCTTAAAATTGTTCCATCGCCTCCAATGCTTATAAGCAAATCAAAAGATGAGTCCAGCGTTTCAAAGGACTTAAACTCTTCCAAATCCAGTTTGGGAGTCAAATTTTTTTTGGCGGAACTAAAAAAATTAGCTTCAATTGATATGACTGCCTTTTTCTTACTTAAATAGTTTGTAAGTNTCAAAAGGGTGGATTTCGATCGTTCATTAATCTCAGTTCCGTAAATTGCTATTTTCATCGTTACAAATTTACAAATTTAAATAACGATCTAGATAGGAAGAGCGATCTTTAAGCGTTTTTAGGAAAGTATCATCTTCATGCCCAGAAATGATGGTATAGCCGTACCTTCTGAAAGTTTCAAAAACGGCGCTCAGCCCTGTATTTTCTATTTTCACAGTAATTTGTGCCATGCCCTTTTTTAAACTCGAAACAAATACGCCTAACAATTTCACGTTGTTGGACTCTAGGATTTGACATATTTCGCTAAAAGAATAGTCTTTATACGCTTTTTCAATGATAATGATTCCCCCGGGTTCTGCAAAGAAGGGTGTTTTATTAAATAGTGAAATAATATCTACCAATTGATAATAGCCCAAATAATTATTTTTTTCATCTAAAACAGGCATTATATTGGCATCATTTCCTGCAAAGCGATCTAATACATCTAGCCATATTGTATGCTCTATAACGAAAAACCCTTCTACAGCATACAAGATATCATTCACTTTTTGATTGGCCTCAAAACAATAGACATCTGTTACAGAAAGGCAACCCATATAAACCCCATCTTTTTGAATTGGGACATGCGAATACGTCAATTGGTTGAAAACTTCTTGAAGTTCTGCTATTGTGGTTTTAACGTCGAAGGGCCTAATGTCATTGATGATAAATTGATTTAGTGGCATAATGGGCTGTTTAACTCTATGCAAATTAATTAAAAATTGCAGACTTTAAGCGCAGTACTTTGTATTTTTGTAGACAAATTGCGATTTCATGACAAAACTAAGTGTGAATATTAATAAAATTGCAACCTTACGCAATGCCCGCGGCGGGGATGTGCCAAACTTGGTTCAATTTGCCAAGGACATTCAAGAATTTGGAGCGGAGGGTGTTACCATTCACCCGAGACCAGACGAGCGCCACATTCGTTATCAGGATGCCCGTGATTTAAAAACGGAAGTTTATACGGAATATAATATTGAGGGCAATCCGGTTCCTAAATTTGTAGAGCTCGTTCTCAATGTCAAGCCCACTCAAGTGACCTTGGTCCCGGACACAGTGGATGCCATCACCAGTAGTTCTGGGTGGGACTGTATCAAACACCAATCTTTCTTGTCGGAGATCATCACAGAGTTTAAAAATAGTGGTATTCGCACCTCCATATTTCTAGATCCCGACCCTAAGCAACTCGAAGCAGCCAAAACTATCGGTACAGATAGAATTGAATTGTATACCGAAGCTTTTGCAAAAGGCTATGCCCTTGAAAATTACAAGGCAGTAAAACCTTATACTGATTGTGCAGAACGCGCCATTGAATGTGCTTTGGGGGTCAATGCTGGTCATGATTTATCTCTGGATAACATCAAATTTTTTAAGGAAAATGTGCCAAAACTTTTGGAGGTTTCCATTGGGCACGCCCTTATCTCTGAGAGCCTTTACTTTGGAATTGAAAATGTCATTAATATGTATAAAAATCGTTTACAATAAATGGTATTGCACTCAAAAATAGTGGGGGAAGGCACTCCTTTTTTAATTCTTCACGGATTTTTAGGCATGGGAGATAATTGGAAAACATTGGCCCTTCGTTTTTCAAAATTAGGTTATCAATTGCACCTCATTGATCAAAGAAATCACGGCCGTAGTTTCCGCAGTCCTGTTTTCAATTATGAAGTCATGGCTTCAGATTTAGAGGCATATTGCAAGTTTCATCAACTTGAAAACGTCATACTTCTAGGGCATTCAATGGGAGGCAAGACCGGCATGTTATTTGCCGCCCTCTATCCACACCGTTTGCAAAAGCTAATTGTAGCGGACATTGCCCCGCGTTTTTATCCAGTACACCACGATGTCATTTTACAAGGTCTTTCTTCCCTTAATATATCTGCCATTAATAGCCGTAAAGAGGCCGATGCGCAACTATCGGAGTTTGTACCTGAGCTAGGCGTGCGACAATTTTTGTTAAAAAATCTCTATTGGAAAGATCCAGGGTGTTTGGCCTTACGTTTGAATTTGGAGGTCTTAAAAGCCAACGTTGTAGAAGTTGGAGAAGCTTTGGAATTGCATTATGAAGTGGCCTTGCCAACTCTTTTTCTTAGAGGAGATCGCTCCGAATACATCGTTGATGAGGATGAAAAACAAATTTCAAATCAATTTTCAAACTTTATTTTGGTTACCATTCCAAATGCTGGGCATTGGCTACACGCCGAAAATCCCGAAGCCTTTTATTCAAATGTAGCCACCTTTTTAAGTTGATTTTCATACCCTTAAAATATTTGTACTCCGTTAAAATTATTGTACTTTTGCCACCCAATTTTTAATTCATCACAATGAATATTACAAGAGAAAACAAAGACGCTCTGAATGCGGTTGTAACCATCGCAATTGAAAAAGAAGATTACGCTGAAAAAGTGGAAAAAACATTGACAGACTACAGAAAATCTGCCAATATTCCAGGCTTTAGAAAAGGCCAAGTTCCCATGGGTTTGGTAAAAAAACAATACGGTAAAGCCGTGATTGCAGAGGCGGTTAATAAACTACTTCAAGAATCTTTAGGGAAATACCTTACTGTAGAAAAATTGGATGTACTGGGAAGTCCATTGCCTCAAGACCAAGACAGCATTGATTGGGATGCAGACAACTTTTCATTTGCCTTTGACATTGGTTTGAGTCCAAAATTTGAGATCAAGCTTAATGGACATAGAGCTTTGACACATTACAAAATTGTAGCCGATGATAAATTGATTAAAGATCAAATCACCAACATTCAAAAACAATACGGGCAGTTAATTTCCAAAGATGAGGTTAGTGATGGGGATGAAGTTACCGGCGTATTTTTTAACGATGAGGCGGGCATTGAATCCACCACAACGTTAAGTTTAGAAAAACTCAAAGGAAAGTCCAATGTCAAAAAATTTATTGGTGCCAAAGTTGGTGACATTATCACTTTAAAGACCAAAGGACTTTTTCAAGACGCTCAGGATTTAACAACCCATTTAAAAACAGAGCAAGCGATGGCTAAATCTTTAGACGTTGTTGTGACGTTTACCATCAATGAAATTAACACTCGAGGTTTGGCTGACCTAGACCAAGAGTTGTTTGATAAGTTGTTTGGTAAAGACGCTGTCAAAACTGTGACGGATCTCAAAGAAAAATTAAAAGCGGATGCTGAAAAACAATTTGTTCAGCAATCAGATCAAAAGTTATTAAACGACATCACTGAGTATATGGTGGAAAACATCAAATTCAAGCTGCCTTCAGAATTTTTACAAAAATGGTTGCAAACAGCGGGGGAAGCGCCCTTGACTGAATCTCAGGCCAAAGCAGAATATGAAAAGTCTGAGAAAAGCATGCGCTATCAACTCATAGAAAGTAAATTGATTGTCGACAATAAGCTTCAGGTTAATTTTGAAGAATTAAAAGCCTTTGCCGGTCAAATGATCAAGGCCCAAATGGCCCAATTTGGACAATTAAATCCCTCTGAAAAAGAAATCGAAGATATTGTTGCACGTGTGCTTTCAAATCAGGATGAGGTGAAGCGAATGTCCGAACAATTGACAAGTCAAAAACTATTGACTTTTTACAAAGAAAACGCGAAACTTAAAGAGAAAAAAATAAGTTACGATGCCTTTGTCAAAGAAGTTTACGGAAAGTAGATTTAAGTAAAAAGAGGTTCTAGTACAGGCATAGGAGGCAGTTTTTTTCTACCTAAAAACAAAACATTCCTTTGAAAATAATACTATATTTACAGACTAAAATAAGAGACCATTATGGATTACGGTAAAGAATTTAAAAAATTCGCGATCAAAGATCAAGGCATCAGCAGTACCTATTATGACAAGATTGTTAGCAGTATGAATCCCATGGGCCTAACCCCAAATATTATTGAAGAACGTCAAATGAATATTGCCATTTTTGATGTGTTTTCTCGTTTAATGATGGACCGTATTATTTTCTTGGGTACCGCGATCAATGATCAGGTTGCCAATATCATTCAGGCACAATTGTTATTTTTGGAAAGCACCGATGCTTCCAAAGACATCCAAATATACATCAACTCACCTGGGGGAGGTGTTTATGCTGGATTGGGAATCTATGACACCATGCAGCTTATAAAGCCGGACGTTGCTACCATTTGTACAGGGATGGCGGCTTCTATGGGCGCCGTTTTGTTATGTGCAGGTGAAAAAGGCAAGCGAAGTGGATTGACACACTCTCGCGTTATGATTCACCAACCTTTAGGGGGCGCACAAGGACAAGCCAGTGATATTGAAATTACAGCACGAGAAATTTTAACACTTAAAGAAGAGTTGTACAATATTATATCTAAGCACTCTGGGCAAGACTATGATAAAGTCTATGCCGACAGTGATCGGGATTATTGGATGAAGGCAGATAAAGCCTTAGACTATGGAATGATTGATGAAATCCTTTCCAAAAAACCGTAGACCTTACCTATTAAACTTACGTTTCCATGACAAAAGAAGTATTGGAATGTTCATTTTGTGGCAAACAAAAGGCCGAGACAAATTTACTAATTGCAGGTCTTGGTGCGCATATATGTGACCGCTGTATCGAACAAGCACATGGCATTGTTGTAGAAGAATCTAATCACCAAGGACAGGAACTTACTTCTGATTTGATGCTCAAGAAACCCAAAGAAATAAAAAGCTTTTTGGATACATACGTTATTGGTCAAGACCAAACTAAGAAAGTGATGGCTGTGGCAGTATACAACCACTACAAAAGGTTGCTGCAATCGCCAGCAGAAGATGCCATTGAAATTCAAAAAAGTAACATTATATTGGTCGGGGAAACCGGGACTGGAAAAACGCTTATGGCTAAAACCATTGCTAAGATGCTCAACGTTCCTTTGGCAATCGTAGATGCCACCGTTATGACCGAGGCAGGCTATGTGGGTGAGGACGTAGAAAGCATGCTGGCGCGCTTGTTACAAGCAGCGGACTATGATAAAGAAAAAGCAGAACGCGGCATTGTATTTATTGATGAAATTGATAAAATTGCTCGTAAAAGTGACAATCCTTCAATCACCAGAGACGTTTCTGGTGAGGGTGTACAACAAGCCTTGCTTAAACTTTTAGAGGGTACCGTTGTCAATGTACCCCCAAAAGGAGGGCGAAAACATCCAGATCAAAAGTTTGTTGAGGTCAATACCGAAAACATATTATTTATTGCCGGCGGAGCCTTTGATGGTATTGAACGCCGTATTTCTAAGCGCTTGAATATGGCGGCCATTGGTTATAAATCGGCTCAAGAAGAAGATCCAATTGACACAAAAAACTTGTTGCAATACATCACGCCTAAAGACTTAAAAGATTTTGGCCTTATCCCAGAAATTATCGGTCGATTGCCTGTGTTGACGTACATGAATCCATTGGNCGAATCTACGCTTAGAGCGATTCTTACNGAACCNAAAAATGCCATTGTAAAACAATANAAAAAATTGTTTGAAATGGATCAAATTGAGTTATCATTTGAAGCGGATGCTTTGGATTTTATAGTNGTAAAAGCTGTTGAATATAAATTGGGAGCTCGTGGCTTGCGCTCTTTGTGTGAAGAAATATTAACCGACGCCATGTTTTCTCTTCCGGGTAGTGGTGAAACAACGCTCAATGTCGACAAATCGTATGTTAAAAAACAGCTCAACCGTTCCCGACTTAAGCAATTGAAAGCTGTTTCCTAAATNTTTTGTTTAAATAAAAAANTAAAATGATAAATACTGCAATAAATGTAATATTTATGTCATTTTAAGACAGTTTCAATAAAGCATCAATTAACAAGCGAGAATTGGAAAGACGTGGCACCTTGTGTTGCCCACCCAATTGATTTTTTGCTTTTAACCAGTCGTGAAAAAGCTCCGCTCTTGCGATCCTCACTTTTGGAATGTTTAAAGTGGTNTTGTTATAGCGTTTTGCCTCGTAGTCAGAGTTTAAAGCTTTCAAGGCATTGTCCAATAGTTCTGTAAAATAACGCAGATCTTTAGGCGGTTTTTTAAATTCAATAAACCATTCATGCGCCCCCTTTCCTTTGCCTTCCATAAAAATAGGCGCAACCGTGTAATCCCGAACTTCACAACCAATTTTTTTAGCAACGATTTTCAAAGCTTTGTCGGTGTTTTCGATGATGAGTTCTTCACCGAAAACATTGATAAAATGTTTGGTGCNTCCAGTCACCACAATGCGGTAGGGGTCGATGCACGTAAACCGAACGGTATCCCCAATTTGATAGCGCCAAAGCCCTGCATTTGTGGTAATAATCATGGCATAATTTTTCCCTTTTTGAACTTCATATAAAGGAATCACTTTTTGATTTTTAGTGCCATAAGTTTCCATTGGGATGAATTCATAAAAAATCCCATAATCCAACATCAACATCAATTCATCGGAATGATTCCGGTCTTGAATGGCAAAAAACCCTTCAGAGGCATTGTAAGTTTCATAATACTTAAAGGATGTTGAAGGAATTATTTTTTTGTACTCACGTTCGTAGGGCATAAAGCTCACCCCACCATGAAAATAAACTTCCAAGTTGGGCCAAAGATCCAAAACATTGGAATGCCCNGTTGTTTCCAAAANAGTATTTAGCAAGACCAGCATCCAAGAGGGTACCCCAGCCAAACTCGTCACATTTTCATTTCTTGTTTCTTCAACAATTGCACGCATTTTAGCCTCCCAATTGCTCATCAATGAAGTTTTATTGTTTGGGGTGCTGCTAAATTCTGCCCAAAACGGCATATTATCAATCAAAATGGCAGAAAGATCTCCAAAAACAGCACCATTTTCTTCATACAATTCCTTACTCCCCCCTAAACGCAAGTTTTTACCATTGAACAACTCGGATTCCGGATTGTTATTTAAATACATACAGAGCAAGTCCTTTCCAGCAGCATAATGGCAATTCTCTAAAGAGGCGCCGCTAACTGGTATAAATTTACTTTTGGAATTGGTAGTGCCGCTGGACTTTGCAAACCATTTTATGGGCTTTGNCCAAAAAATATTTTGTTCGCCTTTTAAGGAGCGGTCTATCAACTCCTCATACATCTCGTAGGTTGAAACAGGCACCCGATTTGCAAATTCTCGATAGGATTCAATAGATTTAAAATCGTATTTAAGGCCTAATTCCGTATTTTTAGCACTCTCCAAAAGGTTTACAAGAAGCTCGTTTTGAACATCATAGGGGTATTTTAGAAACAAATCAATTTGATGAAAACGCTTCTTTAAAAACCAGCTAGCAACAGAATTAACCAATGGAATTTGCATAAAAAATAACTATATTTAGGAGCTTAAAAGTAATAAAATTTCTCTATGCTTTACCAAGGAGTCCTTACAAAAATGCAAACGGAGCTCAGCGTGCCTATAAATTATTATTTGACGCTGGGTAATGCGCTTGTTCAGCCGCATCAACTGCTTCACAAAAAACTCAAATTGAAATTTTTTGGACACCAATGCTTGAGCTGTGGCAGTGATGCTATTACATTCCGCCAAGGTTTTTGTAAATCTTGTTTTTTTGAATTACCGCAAACCGCAGACTGGATCATGCATCCAGAAAAAAGCAAAGCCCATTTGGGCATTGCCGAACGCGATTTAGAATTTGAAGAAAAAGTACAACTACAGCCTCACATTGTCTATTTGGCCAATTCAAGCAATGTAAAAGTAGGGGTAACTCGTAAAACACAAGTCCCTACAAGATGGATGGATCAGGGCGCACAAGCGGCNTTAGAAATTTTAGAAGTTCCCAACCGTTATCTGGCGGGTATTGCTGAAGTGTCCTTAAAGAAAGTGGTTAGTGATAAAACCAATTGGCGTGAAATGTTAAAAGGAACTNCCCCTGAAGAAGACTTATCCCTTTGGCGTGACCGATTGATTCCTTATTTNCCAGAAGAAGTCAAGCCTTATATTTTGACCAATANCACCCCTTTAAATTTAGAATTTCCCGTCAAGAAGTATCCTGAAAAACCAAAGAGCCTCAACCTTCAAAAAACCCCTGAATATGAGGGAGTCCTTGTCGGGATCAAAGGACAGTATCTTATTTTTGAAGATGAAAATGTTTTCAATGTGCGAAGTAACGAGGGCCTTGTGGTGGGGTTAGATATTGTANATTAATCCAATTCAATTTCTTGATTAATTTTTAGATTGAAACGCTTTCTGAAGAAGAAAACACCCAAATATAAAAAGGGCGTATCTAGGGCCGCAATCAATACTTTAAACAGAAAGCCTGCCAGCAACAACCCCCCAAATAAACTCCATTCAATTTCTCCAAAGGCACATAAAAGCAACAAAACGGTGGCCGTATCCACAAACTGTGATAAGAAAGTTGAGCAGTTGTTCCGCAGCCAAAGATGCTTGCCTTGTGTTAGACGCTTCCAATAGTGGTAAATTTGGATGTCAATAAATTGTGCAAACAAATAGGCCAACATACTNGCTAAAACAGCAATGGCAGTACTGCCAAAAACAACTGAAAACATCGCATCTGAGACGGGAGACCACTCTGTGGCTGGTGCTGCATTGGCGACGTATATGATGCCCATAGCAAAAAATGAAGCGATAATGCCGCCCACCACCACTTCATTGGCTTTTTTCTTGCCGTAAATTTCACTGATCAAGTCGGTGATTAAAAACGTAATGGGATAGGGTAGAATACCAACCGATATTTCAAACAGTTTTACNCCAAAAAAATCGCCTTCAAAAGGATGATAGTAAAAGAATTTTTTGAAAATTAGATTTGAAACCACTAAAGAAGTAATAAATAAAAGCCCTAAAATTAAATAGAGGCGCCGCGCTAAAAGGGTGTCTTTGGATGTCATTGGCTGTCAATAAATTCTTTAGTAAAGATATACTATTAATTTTTCTTTTACTTAAATTGCTGTCTTACTATGCAAGAACAAAAACCAATTTATATAGGCTTAGGNAGCAATACTGGTGATCGGCTTTATTACCTTCAATCGGCGGTTGATGCCATTCATTATGAAGTCGGTAGTGTGGTGGCTATTTCCAGTTGCTATGAAACGCCGGCCATGGGGTTTGAAGGTGATGCATTTCTCAATGCATGTCTTGAGGTTCGCAGCAATTTGTCGGCAGAACTCATGTTATCCAAGCTCTTGCAAATAGAAGAAAAATATGGTCGTAAACGTTACGAAGACGGGCAGTACCGCGCTCGAACCCTTGACCTCGATATATTATTTTTTAGAGATCAAAATATTGAAACAGCATTGCTAAGTGTGCCACACCCTCGCTTGGAGCAACGTCTTTTTGTTTTGCAACCCCTGGCTGAGATCAACGCAGAATTTACACATCCTGCATCTCAAAAAACAATAGCGCAGCTATTGGAAACCTGCTCAGACAACAGTCCCATTTCAAAGCTAAAGAAACCGCTCACCAATCCCTTAAAGTCTTTTGATTTTTCAGCTTATAATTTTATTGCCATTGAAGGGAATATTGGTGCTGGAAAGACAAGTCTGACGAAAATGATGGCCCGTGATTTCAATGCAAAAACAATTTTTGAACGTTTTGCAGACAATCCTTTTCTGCCAAAATTTTATGAAGATGCTGAACGCTTTGCTTTTCCTTTAGAAATGTCATTTTTAGCCGATCGCTTTCAGCAAATTTCTGAAGATTTAGCACAACTGGATTTNTTTAAAGATTTTATCATTGCAGATTACGAGGTATTTAAATCTTTNATTTTTTCAAAAGTGACCCTCTCCAAAGAAGAGTTTTTATTGTACCGTAAATTGTTCTATTTAGTCTATAAAGACATCAAGCGGCCAGATTTATATGTGTATTTGTATCAAGATGTAGAAAATTTAAAAGAAAACATAAAAAAACGCGGCCGTGTTTATGAACGAGATTTGAGTTCAGAATATTTAAATAAATTACACTTAGGCTATCTAGATTTTATAAAAAATACCCCTCCAGCAAAAGTTAAAATCATTGACATCAGTCAACGGGATTTTGTTGAAAATCGCCATGACTATTTATGGATCTTATCGCAGATTCAAGATTGATTCATTTTAGAAAACAAATCCCACAACACCACACCGCCACTCACGGCAATATTTAGAGAATGCTTGGTGCCANATTGAGGAATTTCTATAACACCATCACATTGGTTTACAACCGCTTGATTAACCCCTTTGACCTCATGCCCGAACACTAGTGCATAAATTGATTGATTGTTCGGATAAAAACCCTGAAGCATGGTGGCATTTTCAGCTTGTTCTATGGCCATGACTATGACATTTACTGACTGTAATTTTTCCACCACTGCTAGAGTATCTTTTGCATAGGACCAATCCACAGCTTCTGTGCTGCCCAAGGCGGTTTTTTGAATGTCTTTATGGGGTGGCGTGGCTGTAATCCCACAGAGGTAAATGTGTTGGATTCGAAAGGCATCGGCACTTCTAAACATACTGCCAACATTGTTGAGACTTCGGACATTGTCTAAAATGACAATCAGCGGCGATTTTTTGGCCGCTTTAAANCCTTCTACGCTCAGTCGATTCAATTCACTGTTTTTAATTTTTCGCACAGTTTTAATTCTCAGTTAATAGGTTTTAAAAAACCCTAAAATTGGTTACATTAGCATCTTTGTACGCTTACAAAAGTACGCTTTTAAAACAAAGATTCATTGACCAAAAAAGTAAAAAAGGAAACGCCACTGATGAAACAGTACAATGCTATAAAGGCAAAGTACCCCGACGCTTTGTTGCTATTTCGGGTAGGCGATTTTTATGAAACTTTTGGTAGCGATGCCATAAAAGCGGCTAAAATTTTAGACATCATTTTGACCAAGCGAGGCGCTGGTAGCCAAAGTGAAACAGAACTTGCAGGTTTTCCACACCATTCTCTNAACACCTATTTACCGAAATTGGTTAAAGCGGGTGCAAGGGTGGCCATTTGCGATCAATTGGAGGACCCAAAAAAAACCAAAAAAATTGTAAAGCGTGGCGTGACTGAACTCATCACACCAGGGGTTTCTCTTAACGATGAGGTTTTAAACTCCAAGACCAATAACTTCCTTGCAGCGGTTTATTTTGGAGCCCATACTGGGGTGTCTTTTTTGGATGTTTCCACAGGGGAGTTTTTAACGGCTCAAGGCAGTACGGCTTATGTGTCCAAACTTCTGCAAAATTTCAGACCCAGTGAAGTCTTGATTGAAAAACAAAAACGCCAACAATTCAGCACAGCGTTTGGCGACAACTTTAATACATTTTATTTAGAGGATTGGGTCTTTCAACAGGATTATACACATGAATCCCTCTGCCAACATTTTAAAACCAAATCTTTGAAAGGATTCGGGGTTGACGGCCTTCCAAATGGCCTGGTAGCTTCTGGGGCCATACTGCATTATTTGGGTGAGACCCAACACCACAAGNTACAGCACATCACTTCCATTGAGCGGCTTTTGGAGGCCGATTTTGTTTGGATGGATAAATTCACCATTCGAAATTTGGAACTGTACCATTCCAATAATTCCAATGCGGTTACCCTGATTCAGGTCATCGACAAAACCTTATCGCCAATGGGAGGAAGACTTCTAAAGCGTTGGCTGGCATTGCCTTTAAAATCGGTAGCGGCTATTAAAGCACGCCATGACGTAGTACAATATTTTTATGAGAATGAAACGGCCTTAATGGAAATACAATCTTCTTTAAAAGGTGTTGGCGATTTGGAACGCCTTATTTCAAAGGTAGCCACTGCCAAAGTCAGCCCGAGNGAGGTGGTGCAATTAAAGAATTCTCTAGAGCAAATTCTACCCATAAAAGCATTGGCGCTTGACTGCGACCATCTGCATCTCAATTCTCTTGGAAAACAAATTCAGGATTGTGAAGCCTTGCGCTTAAAAATCAAAGCAACCCTCAATGAAGACGCACCCGTTAATATTTTAAAAGGCCACACCATTGCCTCATCTGCCAACGAAGAATTGGCGGCTTTACGTGCCATTGCTTTTTCGGGAAAAGATTATTTGGATGGCATGTTGTCTCGAGAAAGTGAAGCCACGGGCATCCCCTCTTTAAAAATTGCTTCCAACAATGTNTTTGGATATTATATTGAAGTTCGAAACACCCACAAAGACAAGGTTCCAGCGCATTGGATTCGNAAGCAAACNCTGGTCAATGCGGAGCGTTATATTACGGAAGAGCTTAAGGAATACGAGCAAAAAATATTAGGCGCCGAAGATCAGATTTTAGCCATTGAGCAACGGCTTTTTTCAGAACTGATATCTTGGATGCACACGCACATTAAAGCCGTACAACAAAATGCACAACTGTTGGCCAAATTGGANTGCCTCAGTGCCTTTGCGCATTTGGCCAAGCAAAATCATTACAACTGTCCAGAGTTGGATGCATCGTTTGATTTAGACATTCAGCAAGGCAGGCACCCAGTCATTGAAAAGCAATTGCCTTTGGGTGAAACCTATGTCGCTAACGACCTCTTTTTAGATCGCGAGACCCAGCAAATCATTATGATTACGGGGCCTAATATGTCGGGAAAATCGGCTATTTTAAGGCAAACGGCTTTGATCGTCCTTTTGGCTCAAATCGGAAGTTTTGTGCCAGCCGCTAAAGCCAGGATTGGCGTAGTTGATAAACTGTTTACTCGCGTCGGTGCCAGTGATAACATATCGATGGGGGAATCGACCTTTATGGTTGAAATGAATGAGACTGCCTCTATTTTGAATAATATTTCTGAGCGCAGTTTGGTGCTTTTGGATGAGATTGGGCGCGGAACAAGCACATATGATGGCATCTCCATTGCTTGGGCTATTAGTGAGTATTTACACGAACACCCTTCAAAGGCTAAGACGCTTTTTGCAACTCACTACCACGAACTCAATGAAATGACGGAAACCTTTTCACGAATTAAAAATTATAATGTGGCGGTCAAAGAGCTTAAAAACAATGTCTTGTTTTTGAGAACCTTAGTGGCAGGTGGCAGTCAGCACAGCTTTGGAATTCATGTGGCCAAAATGGCAGGCATGCCACAGNCGGTGCTGCAACGTTCTAAAAAAATATTAAAACAACTTGAAAAATCACATTCTANTGATGCGCTTACGGAGAAGGTAAAAGACTTGAACTCGGAAATGCAGTTGAGCTTTTTTAATNTAGATGACCCCTTGTTGGAGGAGCTTAAATCCGATATTTTGGACACTGATATTGACAGTTTAACCCCGCTTGAAGCATTAATGAAGCTTAATGAAATTAAGCGGAAACTTTCGAAGAAGAAATAAGGACAAAAACAAAAAAAAACTTTGGTATTCTAAGAAATGTGTTAAATTTGCTACCCCTTTGACAATCAAAGAAACGTTCTTATAAATTGCGAAAGTAGCTCAGGGGTAGAGCATCACCTTGCCAAGGTGAGGGTCGCGGGTTCAAATCCCGTCTTTCGCTCAATTTTTTTAAGTCTTATGCTGAAGTGGTGGAATTGGTAGACACGTTGGACTTAAAATCCAATGGCCATTAGGCCGTACGGGTTCAAGTCCCGTCTTCAGTACNAAACCCGCAATATAATTGCGGGTTTTTTTATTTAACATATCTTTCATTTCTAACAGAAGTAAATTAACTAGCTTAGTCAAATGAAAAAGGCAATCATTTTATTTTCTGGGGTATCCCATTTTTTTTATGGTCTTTTATCATCCCATGCTTTAAAAATCCTTTTTCGAAGTCACCTTCGATTTCATAATTATCCCCGTATGATAGTTTTCCTTGACCATGGGGTAAACCATTTAAAATAGCACCCTCATATCTACAAGATTCAGTAAGATTTATTTTCCCTTGATTCTTTTCATCTTTTTCATTCATAGATAATTTACTGCTTTGATATTCTGGTTCACCAATCGATAGTATTTCTCGATACGCTCATTATAGA